>JAAYLR010000011.1 GCA_012521815.1 Acidobacteriota bacterium | reverse complement strand
GCGCAGCGAGCGGTAGAAGACCTCGTCGATCGCCTGCTTGAGCGCCGGCAAGCAGGGGCGGCTGCCGGCGCTCAAGCAGGCGATCGACGAGGTCTTCTACCGCTCGCTGCGCTGAGCGGACGGGAGCCGCCGGACGCCGTCCCTCGCCGGATGGCCCCGCGAAGCCGGGAGACGAACGATGGAGTCAACGCGTACCGAAGACAGCGGTGGGACCGCACCGCCGGCGGCCGCGCCGCTTTCGCCCGCCGAGATCGCGGCCCGGATCGACCACACGCTCCTCCGGCCCGAGGCGACCGCGGCCGACATCGCGCGGCTCTGCGCGGAGGCCCGGGAGCACGCCTTCTGCTCGGTCTGCGTGAACCCGGGCCACGTCCGGCAGGCCGCCAACCTCCTGCAGGGCAGCGGGGTGCGGGTCTGCTCCGTGGTCGGCTTCCCGCTCGGCGCCACCACCCCCGAGGTCAAGGCGATGGAGGCGCGGGCCGCGATCCGCGACGGCGCCTCGGAGATCGACATGGTGCTCAACATCGGCGCGCTCCGGGGGCGGGACGAGGCGCTGGTCCTGCGCGACCTCCGCGCGGTGGTCGAGGCCTGTCACGAGGGGGGAGCGCGGCTGAAGGTGATCTTCGAGAACGCGCTGCTCACCGACGAGGAGAAGCTCGCCGCCTGCCGGCTCGCGATGCAGGCCGGCGCTGACTTCGTCAAGACCTCGACCGGCTTTTCGACCGGCGGCGCGACCGTCGCGGACGTGGCGCTGATGGCCCGGGCCGTGGCTTCCGGCGGGCTCGGGGTGAAGGCCGCCGGGGGGATCCGCGGCTACGACGACGCCGTGGCGATGCTCGCCGCCGGCGCCACCCGCCTCGGCACGAGCTCCGGGGTGCGGATCGTCGAGGAGGCGCGGGCGCGCGCCGCGGGACGCACCGCCGCTCCGGCCGCCGGCAACGGCGACGGGTACTGATCCGCGGGCCCGCCCGGGCGCGCCGGGCGAACGGCACGCCTCCCCGGTCAGAAGCGCAGCAGCCGGCGGGCGAGCGGGGCCACGAGGTGCCCCAGGACGCTCGGCACGATCCGCCCCGCCCGGAAGGCGTGGAAGCGGTAGGCGCTCTCGGCGGCGAGCAGCAGCGAGGCGGCGAAGAGGAGGGCGTCGCCGGCCCCGGCCTCGCCCGCCGCCAGCAGCTGCGGCGTGGTGATGATTCCCGCCGCCGCCAGCGCTCCGGTCGCGATCACCGCGTGCCCGGTCGCCCGCAGCGGTTCGTGGCCGTAGGCAGCCTCGAGCCGGCGCTGCACCGGTTCGGCGAGCAGTCCCCAGAGCGGCGCGAGCGTCCGCACCCAGCTCTCCCGCCCGGAGTGCAGCAGCCTCCGGGCGACCAGCCGCGACTCGGAAGGGTCGTAGTCCACCGCGCTCGCGAAGCTGCCCTCCGGCGGCGCTTCCCGCAGGAGGAAGCGATGGGGCTCCCGGCCGACGGCCGCCACGGGAGGGCTCTCGCTGCCGGCGAGCCCGTACCCCCGGCCCCGGAAACGGATCAGGGTGGTCGGTGTCCAGTGCGGCTTCGGGAGGATGGAGAGCACCTCCAGCTCGCCGTCACCAAGCTCGCGGACCTCGTCGTCCCGGAGCGCGGCGACCTGTCGCGCCGTGTTCAGCTCGCGCCGCCGCCGGGTGGCGGCCGACTCCGCCGGGCCTCCGAAAAGGCGCCGGAACAGTTGCCCCACCGCGCGCCCGATGCCGACGACGACCACCACCGGCAGCGAGCCGATCGGCTCGGAGAAGATCCAGGCGAACATGATCCGGATGCCGGAGTCGAAGAGCAGGAACGGGCTCCACGGGTACGACCGCAGCGCCCACCCTCCGCTCTCCGCCTTCCCCGTCGCGCAGGCGAGCGCCTCGTAGAGACCGGCGAGGGTGAAGACGAACGCGGGGGCGAAGAGCAGACCGGCGGAGATGATGGTCCCCCGCACCGCCGAGTAGGTCTGCCGGGCTTCGAGCCGGCGCTGCAGGTGGGCAGGCAGCAGGCCGAGCAGCGGCGCGGCGAGGAGCTGCCCGAACCGCGCCTGATCCCGGCGCGCCCGCCCTCGCCGCTCCCGGGCCTCGGCCTGGCAGGCAGCCGCCGAGAACGGCAGGACCGCCCGCATCACGAGCCCCTCCGGCCAGGGCGCGAGG
>JAAYLR010000151.1 GCA_012521815.1 Acidobacteriota bacterium | reverse complement strand
GGCCGCGGCGACGAGCGCGACCAGCCGTTCCTGCTCGGGGCCACGAACGTCTCCCTGCCCACCTACAAGACCGCCTGGCTCGCGCTCCTGCGCCGCTTCCACGCGCTCGGCGTCACCGCGCTCAACGGTCATCTCCTCTACGCGCTCGGCGAGCCGGAGTGGCGCTGGGCCGACGCCTGGCTGGAGCGGACCGGGATCGCGCAGGCCGTCGCCGACGAGGTGGCCGGCCTCGACACCGGCGACGCGCTCGCCACGGACGCCGCCTTCGATCGGGTGGCCGCCCGCTTCCTCGACGCCTGGGAGGGCGAGGCCCGGCTGCGGACCTACGGCGAGGCGGTGGCCGAGGTGCTCGCCTTCCGCGAAAGCGAGGGGGAGAGCCTCGAGATGGGGGTCGACGCCTGGCGCGCCTTCGCCCGCACCGCCTCCCTCTGGGCGGCGCGGGAGCGGGCCCGGACGCTCGGCGTCAGCGTGATCTGGGACTGCGAGCACGCCAAGACGCCGGAGGGCTACTACCAGATCCGCGGCGGCATCCCGTACGCGATCGCCAAGTCGCTCGCCGTCGCTCCGTTCGCCGACCTCCTCTGGATGGAGACGAAGACCGCGGATCTGGCCGACGCCCGTGAGTTCGCCGAGGCGATCCACGCCGTCTACCCGGAGAAGATGCTCGCCTACAACCTCTCGCCGTCGTTCAACTGGGACTCGACCGGGATGAGCGAGGAGGAGATGCGCCGCTTCCCCGAAGAGCTCGGCAAGCTCGGCTTCGTCTTCAACTTCATCACCTACGGCGGTCACCAGATCGACGGCGTCGCGGCCGAGGAGTTCGCCACCTCGCTGCGCGAGGAAGGGATGCTCGCGCTCGCCCGCCTGCAGCGGAAGATCCGCCTCGTGGAGTCCCCCTACAAGACGCCGCAGACGCTCGTCGGCGGCCCCCGCTCCGACGCCGCGCTCGCCGCCTGCTCGGGGCGCACCGCGACCACGATGGCGATGGGGAAGGGCTCGACCCAGCACCAGCACCTGATCCAGACCGAGGTGCCGAAGAAGCTCCTCGCCGAGTGGCTCGCGCTCTGGACGGAGCACCACGGCCTCGCCCTGCCGATCGCGGTCCAGCTGCTGCCCCACCGCGCCGGCTCCGAGCTGCTCGAGATCGCGCTGGTGGGCAGCGACGGCGGCAAGCTCGCCAACGTCATCTTCGCCGCGATCCAGGATCGCCGGGAGCGGAACATCCTCTCGGTGCGCGATCAGAACACCTTCGATCCCGAGCTGCGGCAGAAGCGGCTGATGACGCTCATCCAGCTCTGGCTCATCCACCGCTACCGGATCGACTCGGTGCACTACGTCACGCCGACCGACGACAACCGGCGCCAGACCGCGAAGATGAAGGAGCACGGGCTCTTCACCGACGTCAACACCGAGGTCGGACAGATCATCGTCGCCGACGTCAACGCGCCGCGGATCGCCGAGCTGCTCGCTCCCGATCGCGCCGCCCTCGGCCGGCTGATCCGCAAGGAGGGGTGACGAAGGCGGCCTTGACAGCGGGGGCCGGGCTCCCTACCTTGGAAGCAGGAGCGGCGCCCGCCGGGTCGCGGCGGGCGCCGGAGAGATGATGCAGGAGCTTTCTCGGCGCGATCTCCTCGACCTCGCCGCCCGCTCGGGGGTGGCGCTCGGAGCCGCGGGGCTGGCCGGGCCGCTCGGGGCCGCCTTCACCCCGGCGGCGCCCGCGGCGCCGCCCCGCCACGAGAAGCTCTCCGAGCTCGCCCGCCGCGCCCCCGTCGCCCGCTACTGGACCTCCTCCGCCGCCCCCGCCGCGGCCTGCACCGACTGCCACGAGGCGGCGGCAATCAAGGGACGCAGCTACGTCCACCGCCCGGCGGTGGTGCGCTGCCAGCTCTGCGCGCACGAGTGCACGATCCTGCCCGGCGAGCGCGGCCGCTGCCGCACCCGGATCAACACCGGCGGCGAGCTGCGCACCCTCGTCTACGGCCGGCCGATCACCGAGCAGGTCGATCCGATCGAGAAGAAGCCCTTCTACCATTTCCTGCCCGGGGCGGCCGCCTTCTCGCTCGCCACCTCCGGCTGTCCGCTCCACTGCCGCTTCTGCCAGAACTGGGAGATCTCGCAGGCGGCGCCCGAGGCGTACGCCGCGGTGCGCCGGTCGGCGAGCGAGATGGCCGACCGCGCCGCCGCCCGGCGGGCCGCCGTGGTCGCCTTCACCTACAACGAGCCGACCGTCTTCATCGAGTACCTCGTCGACATCGCCCGGGCGGCCCGCGCGCGCGGCCTGCGCCCGGTGCTCGTCTCCTGCGGCTTCATGAGCGAGGCGCCGCTCGCCGAGATGATCGAGGTGCTCGACGGGATCAAGATCGACCTCAAGGGCCTCTCGCCGGAGTTCTACCGGAAGGTCACCGGCGCGGAACTCGCCCCGGTGCTCCGCAGCATCCGGCAGGTCGCCCGTGCCGGGCGGCACCTCGAGATCGTGAACCTCGTGGTGCCGACCCTCAACGACGCCCCGGCGATGCTGCGCGAGCTCGTCCGCTGGGTCGCCGGCGAGGTCGGCCCCGACGTGCCGCTCCACTTCACCCGCTTCCACCCCGACTACCAGCTCCTGAACCTGCCGCCGACACCGGTGGCGACGCTCGAGGCGGCGTGGGAGCTCGCCCGGGGCGAGGGGCTCCGGTACGTCTACGTCGGCAACGTGCCCGGCCATCCGGGCAACCACACCCACTGCCCCGCCTGCGGCGCGATCTGCATCGAGCGGCGGGGCTTCTTCACCACCGCGGTCCGGCTGCGCGACGGGGCCTGCACGGCCTGTGGCGCCCGCCTCGCCGGGGTCTGGAGCTGAGCACGATGCGCGGACGGCGACTCCGGCCGGCGGGGGCGATCGTGGCCCTGCTCGGCGGCGGCCTCCTCGCGGGCGCGGCCGCGGACGGACCGGCCGCCCGGCAGCCGCTCATCCGGAAGGCCACGGTCGCCGGCCAGTTCTACCCCGCCGAGCCGCAGCGGCTCCGGGGGGCGATCGCGGCGTATCTTGCCGCCGCCCCGGCACCGCTCGCCGAGCCGCCGGTGGCGCTCGTCGTCCCGCACGCCGGCTACGTCTTCTCCGGCCAGATCGCCGCCGACGGCTGGCGGCAGGCGATGGGGCGCGACTACGAGGTCGTCGTCCTGCTCGCCACCAACCACCGGGTGCCCCCGTTCCGCGGGGTCTCGGTCTTTCCGGGCGGCGGCTACGAGACCCCGCTCGGCCTGATCGGGACCGACCACGAGGTCGTGAAGACGCTGCAGGCCGCCGAGCCGCTCGTGACCTGGCGGCCGGAGGCGCACGCGGAGGAGCACTCCGAGGAGGTCCAGCTGCCGTTCCTTCGGGTCGTGCTGCCGGAGGCGCGGCTGGTGAGCGCCGTCGTCGGCTCCGCCGACCCGGAGGTCGCGGCGAGCTTCGGCCGGGCCCTCGCGAAGGTGCTCGCCGGCCGCCGGGCGCTCATCGTCGCCTCCTCGGACCTCTCCCACTACCCGTCGCAGGCCGACGCCGCCGTCGTCGACCGGCGCACGCTCGCCGCGATCGCCTCGCTCGACACGGCGGCGGTGGGCCGGGCGCTCCGGGCCGCGGGGGAGCGCCCGGGGCTCGCCACCTGTGCCTGCGGGGAGGGGCCGGTGCTCGCCGCCCTCACCGCCGCCCGGGCGCTCGGTGCCAGCCGCGGGGTGGTGCTCGGCTACGCCAACTCCGGCGACACGGTCGCCGGCGAGCCGGAGCGGGTGGTCGGCTACGGCGCGGTGGCGCTCACCCGCGGGGCGCCGGGCGCCGACACCCGCGCCCTCGCGCCGCCGCCGGTGGGGCCGGCCACTGCCCCGCTCGGGGAGGCCGAGCGGAGCGAGCTCCTCGCCCTCGCCCGCGCGACCCTCGAACAGCTCTACGCGACCGACACGCTGCCGCTGCCGCGGCCGGCGAGCCCGCTCCTGCGCCGCCCGCAGGGGGCGTTCGTCACCCTGCGCCGGGGCGGGGAGCTGCGCGGCTGCGTCGGCCAGCTCACGAGCGAGGCCCCGCTCGCCCTCACCGTCGCCCGGATGGCGGTCGGCGCCGCCCGCAACGACCGGCGCTTCCTGCCCGTCGCGGCCGCCGAGCTCCCGGAGCTCACGATCGAGATCTCCGTCCTCACCCCGCCGGCGCGCGTCCGCTCGCCCGCGGCGATCCAGCCCGGCCGGGACGGGGTGCTCCTCGAGCAGTCCGGACGACAGGCCGTCTTCCTCCCGCAGGTGGCGACCGAACAGGGCTGGGGGCGTGACGAGCTCCTCTCGCAGCTCTGCCTGAAGGCGGGGCTCGCACCGGGCTGCTGGCGGCAGGGAGCGCGGCTCTCGACCTTCCAGGCCGACGTCTTCGGCACGGCGCAGGACCGCCCCTGAACAGCCCGCGCTCCGGCTTCGCATCTCTCTTCGCGATCGGGCTCGTCACCCTGCTCGGGCAGGTGGTCGCGCTGCGCGAGCTGCTCGTCGCCTCGTTCGGCAGCGAGCTGGTCTATCTCCTCGGTCTCGCCGGGCTCCTCCTCGGCACGGCGCTCGGCGCGCTCCTCGGCCCGCTCGCCCGGCGTTCCCCCGGCGAGCGAGTCGAGGGACAGGTGCGCGCCGGGCTCCTCCTCTACGCGCTCCTGCTGCCGGCGGCGGTGGTCGTCGCCCGCGCGCTCCGCCGCCTGCTGCGCGGCACCCCCGGCGCCTACCTGCCGCTCGGCGCCCAGCTCGCCGGGCTCGCGCTCGTCCTGCTCCCGCTCGGACTCCTCGCCGGCCTCCTCTTCCAGCGTGCCGCCGCAGTGGCCCTCGCCCGGGGACGCACCCTGGCCGGGGCTTACGCCGTCGAGAGCGCGGGCGGCTTCGCCGGTGGCGCGCTCGCCACCCTCCTGCTCGCCGCCGGGTTCTCGAACCTCCGCGCCGGGCTCCTCGCCGCGCTCGTGGCGCTCACGGCGGCGCTCCTCCCCCGCCCCCGGCCGCGCTGGCTCCTCGTCACCGCCGGGCCCGCCCTGCTCGCGCTCGGCGCGGCGCTCGCCTTCACCCCCGCCCTCGACTTCGCGCTCACCCGCTGGCACCACCCGGCGCTCGTGCTCACCCGCGACACACCGTACGGACGGGTCAGCGTGGAGCGGATGGCCGGGCAGCTCGCCCTCTTCACCAACGACGTCCTCACCTTCGAGAGCGAGGGGACGGCCGCCGAGGAGCTCGCGCAGGTGGCGGCGCTCAGCGTCGCGGCGCCCCGTTCGCTCCTGCTGCTCGGCGGCGGGGCCGAGGGGTTCGTGGCCGAGCTGCTCGCGCACCGTCCCGACCGGCTCGTCGTCGTCGAGCTCGACGCCGTCCTGCTCGCCGCCGTCCGGGAGCTCCTGCCGGAGGAGGCCCGCGCCGCGCTCGCCGCCCCCGCGGTCGAGACCGTGATCGCCGACCCCCGGCGCTTCCTCGCGCGTCCGGGCAGCTACGACCTGATCGTCGCGGCGCTCTCCGAGCCCGACTCGGGGCAGACGAACCGGTACTACAGCCGGGAGTTCTTCGCCGCCTGCGCCCGGCGCCTCGCGCCCGGCGGCGTCCTCGCCTTCCGGCTGCGCGGTGGCGAGAACATCCAGACGCCGCTGCTCGCCGAGCGGAACGCGAGCGTCGCCCGCGCCCTCGCCGCGGTCTTCCCGTACCGGCTCGTCCTCCCCGGCACGAGCCACCTCTTCCTCGCCGCCGCCACGCCGCTCCCGGACGATCCGGCCCGGCTCGCCGCGCGGCTCGCGGTCCGCGGGGTGGAACCCCGGCTCGTCTCGGCGCCGTATCTCGACTACCTCTTCCAGAACGACCGCCGCCGGCAGATCGCCGAGCAGCTCGCCGTGAGCCGCGTGCCGGAGAACCGCGACGCCCGCCCGGTCTGCTACCAGCTCACCCTCCAGCTCTGGCTCGCCCGCCTCCTGCCCGGTCGCGCGCTCCGCCCGCCGGTCCCGGCCGGCGCCTCCCCGGTCGGCAGCCTGCTCGCACCCTGGCCGCTCGCCGCCGGGGTGCTGCTGCTCGCGACGCTGCTCGCCGCCCGGCGGCGGGAGGGCGCGCGGCGGGCGCTCCTCGCCGCCGCGGCCGGAGGCCTCGGGATGATCCTCGAAGGGGCGCTGCTCCTCGGCTACCAGGCCGCGCGCGGCGTGCTCTATCAGGATCTCGGGCTGCTGCTGACCGCCTTCATGGGCGGCCTCGCCGCGGGCGCGGCAGCCGCCGACCGGCGGCTCGCGGCCACCCCTTCCCGCCGGGCCGGGGCAGCGGTCGTCCTCGCAGCGGCCACCGTGGCGGGGCTCACCGCGCTCGTGCTCACCGCCGGGGAGGGCGGGCTCCTCCCCGCCTTTCTCCTCCTGCTCGCCGCGGGCGGCGCGACCGGCGCGCTCTTCGCGCT
>JAAYLR010000150.1 GCA_012521815.1 Acidobacteriota bacterium | reverse complement strand
GTGCCGAAGAGGTTCGTGGCGAGCGGCAGCTCGCTGCCCTTGACGTTCGTGAAGAGGAGCGCCGGACCGCCCGCGGCGATCACCCGCCGGTGGATCTCCGGGATCTCCAGCCGGGGGTCGGCCGGGGCCGTCACCTCCACGAGATCGCGATCGCGGCGGAGGCGATCGAGGAAGGCGCGCAGGTCGGGGAAGCTCTCGGAGCGGGAGTCGGACATGCCGGGATGCTATCCGCCCGCCCCGGGAGCAGCCATCGCCCCCCCTGAGAGGGCAGCGCTTTCTTCCTGCCGTCCGAGCCAGACCGCGAGCACGACCGGCGCCGCGAGCAGCGGCAGCAGGGCGAGCGCGAGCAGGAGTGACGGCCCCGGAGCGAGGCCGCCGATCCCGTCGGTGAACTGGAGCGCGAGGACGAGGGCGAGGATCGCGATCCGGTGGAGTCGCGGGATCCGCGTGCGGCCGGCGCCGAGGCAGCGTCCCGCGGCTGCCATCTGCAGCGGGAGCGTGACGGCGAGCGCGTGCGACCAGAGCACCGGGATCGTGAGCGTCGTCGTGGCGAGGGCAGCGAAGAGGATCTGCCGGTCGCTGCGCGCCCGCCACTGCCCGGCCAGGAGCGCGATGGCGAGGACGAGCAGGAGGGCCCAGATCCGTTCGGTCTCCCAGCCGAGGTTGACGAGCAGGCGGTGGACGCCGATCGTCCGGGTGAGCGGGTACCGCTCTCCCGGCAGCGTCGCGCCGAGCTGGAGGTAGTCCGCGAGCAGCGACCGGAACGGCAGCGTGGTGGCGAGCGCCGCGAGGCCCGCGCCCGCGAGCAGGCGCAGACGCGGGTTACGCTCCCGGCTCCGGAAGGCTCCGAGGACGGCGATCGCGCCGGTGGCCATCGGCTTGATGGCGAGCGAGGCGCCGAGCAGCGGCCCCGCGATCCACGGGTGCCGGCGCCAGTGCAGCCCCGCGGCGAGGATCGCCGCCGCCGCCGTGAACGAGATGTTGCCGGCGAGCACGCCGAGGGCGATGCCGGGGGCGAGGAGGATGGCCGCGGCGGCGAGCAGGGCGCGGCCGCGCCAGCCGAGCCCGGCGCCGCGGCTGCTCGCCACGACGAGCCAGAGGAGGGCGGCGAGGTTGAGCCCGCGCAGGCCGTAGAGGAGACCGCGCTCCGGGAGCCAGCCGGCGAGCCAGCCGCCGAGGGCCGCGAAGCCGGGAGGGTAGAAGAAGCCGTCGACCGAATAGGGGGAGAGGCCTTCCCGCACGGCGGCGAAGGCGCGCAGGTAGTACTCCTCGTCGATCAGGGGGAGCGGCGAGAAGACCGCCGGGGCGTGACGCAGCAGGAGCAGCAGCGCGAGGAGCGCGAAGAGGGCGGCCTCCTGCGCCCGCGGGCCGGCCGGCTGGAAACGCTCGGGGTCGCCGGCCGGAGCCACGGCTTCAGAGCCGGCCCACCTGGACGCTCTCGCCACGCCGGACCTGGAGCGTGAAAAGCGCGACCCAGAGGAGGGGGAGCGCGACGAGGAGGAAGCGAGCGAAGCCGAAGAGCGCGTACCAGCCAGGCGTCGCCGGTTCGACGATCGCGACCGACTCGACGTAGAACACCTCGCAGACGGTGTCGTCTCGCTGCGTCGAGGTGCGCCGCCAGAACCCCTCCCAGTCGTCCATCTGGTAGTCGACGAGCAGACCGCGCAGGCGAACCTGGTCGCCGATCCGCACCGCTCCGATCGTCCGGCGCACCTCCGGGTCGCTCGTGATCAGGTGGTTGTTCGAGATGGCGGTCATGTCGAACCGCACCCCGGCCGGCCAGCGGGCGTAGCAGGTGAAGGGGCCGCTCCAGAACTTCACGTCCAGGTAGCGGCCGTCCTCGATGTTCTCCCCCCAGACGATGCAGAGATCCTTGGTGTCGACCGAAGTCGCGTCGTGGTAGATGTCGGCGATGCTGTGGATGTTGTTGTGCGAGACGACCACGCCGG
>JAAYLR010000010.1 GCA_012521815.1 Acidobacteriota bacterium | reverse complement strand
GCAGAGCGCCCAGGAGGCGAAGATCACGAACGTCGGCAGTGGAAAGAAGAGCACCCAGCCGAGGCTCAGTCGCAGCGCGGGGGCGAAAGCGAGGACGACGCCGTAGTGGGCGCCGAGCGCCGCGAGGCCCACGCCCGCCGCCAGCCATCCCTTCTGTGTCGCTACCCGCCGCTCTCGGTCCACCGGTCGCTCTCGCTTCCCCCCGGAATGCCGGCTGCGGCCGCCGAACCGAAGAACCGCAGCCCGGCCGCACTCTAGATCAGCCGACACGCGCCGCTTTACACCGGCGCGGCGGGATCGTTACCATGCCGGCCAGCGCCAGGGACGGGCGAAGGGCTCGGGTCCTGTGCATCGGCCGGTTCCGAACCTCGTCAGGCCCGGAAGGGAGCAGCGATAAGGTACCTCCGCCGAGTGCCGCAGATCGGCCGGAGCCCTTCACCGGTCCCTGCCGCTGCCGGACGACCCCATGGCCTACCAGGTCCTCGCCCGCAAGTGGCGCCCGCAGGATTTCTCGACGCTGATCGGCCAGCAGCCGGTCGTCACCGCGCTGCGCAACGCGCTCGCCGAGGGGCGGATCGCCCACGCCTACCTCTTCGCCGGCATCCGCGGGGTGGGCAAGACGAGCGTCGCGCGGGTCTTCGCCAAGGCGCTCAACTGCGAGCAGGGGCTTGCTGCCGGGCCGTGCAACGCCTGCCGGCCCTGCCTCGAGATCACCGCCGGCAGCGATCTCGACGTGCTCGAGATCGACGCCGCCACCTACTCGAAGGTCGAGCAGATCCGCGACCTGACCGAGAGCCTCCGCTACGGACCGGCCCGCGACCGGTACAAGATCGTGGTCCTCGACGAGGTCCACCGCCTCTCCCGGCAGGCGTTCGACGCCCTCCTGAAGATCGTCGAGGAGCCGCCGCCGCGGCTCATCTTCATCTTCGCCACCACCGAGATCGACGCGGTGCCGGCGACGATCCTCTCGCGCTGTCAGGAGTACCACTTCCGGCGGGTCTCGGCGCAGGAGGTCGCCACCCATCTGGCCGCGATCTGCGCCGCGGAGGGGATCAGCGCGAGCCCCGCGGCGCTCCGCCTCGTCGCCCGGGCCGGGGAGGGGAGCGTGCGCGACGCGGTGGCGCTGCTCGATCAGCTCGCCACCTTCGGCGCCGGCACGGTCGACGACGAGGAGGCGGCGCGGCTTCTCGGCGGCCTCGACACCGCGCTCTTCCACGAGCTGCTCGGGGCGATCGTCGCGGGCCGTGCTGCCGACGTGCTCGCCGCCGCCGCCCGGGTCACCGAGGAGGGGTGGGATCCGCGACAGGTCTACAGCCACTTCCTCGCCTATGTGCGCGACGCGCTCCGCCTCGCCCTCGGCACCGACCCCGAGCAGATCGACCTGCCGCTCGAGGAGGCCCGCGCGCTCGCCGCGCTCGCCACCGAGGCGGGGTACGAGAACCTCCTGCGGGTGCTCCACCTGCTCCTCCAGGGGGAGACGGCGGTGCGCCGCGCCGAGGCCGGAACGCTCGCCTGCGAGGTGACCTGGCTGCGGGCCGCCGAGCTGCCGAAGCTGGTGCGGCTCGAGGAGCTCCTCGGCGGCGGCGCCCCCCCGGCTCCGCGCCCCCGGCCGGGACCGGGCCCCAGCGCGCGCCCGTCCCGCGTCCCCCGGCCCGAAAGCGCCGCCCCACGCCCCGTCGCGGCCCCGCCGCGCCCGGCACCGAGCCCGCCGCCGCCCGCCGCGCCGGAGCCGGAGCCGAGCCACCCGGCCGCGCCGGAGGCCGACGCCGAGCTCACCCGGGTCCTCGAAGAGCTCTCCCGCCGCCGGCCGAGCCTCGCCGCGCAGGTCGAGAGCTGCGCTCGCCGGGAGGGTCAGACGCTGGTGCTCGCGGTCGGTTCCCGGCAGGCGCTCGTCGCCAACGGGATCCAGCGCGATTCGAACCGCCGCCTCCTCGACGAGGCGGTCGCCGCGGCCTGGGGCCCCGGCGCCACCTGGCGTTTCGAGACGGGCGCGGAGGAGAGCGAGCCGGTCGCCGCGGCCGCGCCCCCGCCCGAAGCGGTGCTCCGCGCCGCACAGGAGCCGGCGGTCCAGGCGGTGCTGGAGATCTTCGGCGGCGAGATCCGGGCCGTCGAGCCCCCCGAGGCCCCCGAGGCCTGAGGAGAGAGCGATGAACATCCAGAAGCTGATGCGCCAGGCGCAGCAGATGCAGGAGCGGATGCAGCGCGAGCTCGCCGAGCTCGAGGTCGAGGCCACGGTCGGCGGCGGCATGGTCAGCGTCCGCATGTCGGGCCACAAGCAGGTCGTCGCGGTGAAGATCGACCCCGAGGTGCTCGACCCCGAAGATCCGGGCATGCTCGAAGACCTCGTGCTCGCCGCCGTCAACGAGGCGGGGCGGAAGGTCGACGAGGAGATGCAGGCGAAGCTCGGCGCCCTCGGCGGCGGGATGCCCGGGATGCCCGGCCTGTTCGGCTAGGGGCGCTCCGCACCGTGTCCGATCCCCTCTCCCGCCTCGTGGGCGAGCTCTCCCGCCTGCCCGGGATCGGCCCGAAGACGGCCGGCCGCCTCGCCCACCACCTGCTCCGGGTACCCGAGGCGCAGGCGCGCGAGCTCGCCGCCGCGATCGTGGAGGTGAAGGAGAAGCTCTTCTACTGCTCCCGCTGCAACGCGATCACCGCCGTCGACCCCTGCCGCTTCTGCACCGACGAGGGGCGCGACCGCACCCGGATCTGCGTCGTCGAGGAGCCGTTCAACATCCCGCCGATCGAACGGACCGGCGAGTTCCGCGGCCTCTACCACGTGCTGCTCGGGGCGCTCTCGCCCCAGCGCGGGATCGGCCCCGACGAGCTCGCGATCCCGCAGCTGCTCGCCCGCCTCGACAGCGTCGAGGAGGTCGTCCTCGCCACCAACCCGAACGTCGAAGGAGAGGCGACGGCGCTCTACCTCGCCCGGCTGCTGCGCGCCCGCGTCCCGCACCTCACCCGCCTCGCCTTCGGCATGCCGGTGGGCGGCGACATCGAGTTCACCGACGAGGTGACGCTCGCCCGCTCGCTCGCCGGCCGGCGCGAGCTCTGATGGCCCGGCTGCGCCGCGGAGACCTGCCGCCGCGCCTCGCGGGCGCGACCCCGGGGCCGCGCTCGCGCCGCCTCTCCCGGACGCTCGCCCGCTTCGAGGCGCCGGGGATCAACACCCTTCCCCCCGGCAGCGGGCCGACCCTCGTCTGGGAGGAGGCGCTCGGGGCGAACGTCCTCGACGTCGACGGCAACCGGTACGTCGACCTCACCGGCGGGTTCGGGGTCGCCGCTCTCGGTCACCGCCCGCCCGCGGTCGTCGCCGCGGTGCGAAGGCAGGCCGGGCTCCTCGTCCACGGGCTCGGCGACGTCCACGCCCACCCGCTCCGCGCCCGGCTGGCGGCGCGGCTCGCCCGGCTCGCCCCGGTCGACGAGGCGCAGGTCTACTTCGCGATCTCCGGAGCCGACGCGGTCGAGATCGCGCTCAAGAGCGCGCTGCTCGCCACCGGCCGCCGGCGGCTCGTCGCGTTCACCCCCGCCTACCACGGCCTCACGCTCGGCGCCCTCTCGGTCACGGCCCGCGACGTTTTCCGGAAGCCGTTCGCCCACCGCCTCGCCCCCGACGTCGAGCACCTCCCGCACGGCTGCCCCCCCGCCACCCTCGCCGCCCGGCTCGCCGCCGGGCCGCCGGTGGCGGCGGTCGTCGTCGAGCCGATCGTCGGCCGGGAAGGGATCCTCGTCCCGCCCGCCGGCTGGCTCGCCGCGGTCGCCGCCGCCTGCCGGGAGCATGGCGCCCTGCTCGTCGCCGACGAGATCCTCACCGCCTTCGGCCGCACCGGCGCCCGCTTCGCCGTCGATCACGACCGGGTGCGCCCCGACCTCCTCTGCTGCGGCAAGGCGCTCGCCGGCGGCCTGCCACTCGCCGCGGTCGTCGGGCGCCGGGAGGTGCTCGCGGCGTGGGATCGCGGCGGCGAGGCGCTCCACACCGCGACCTTCGTCGCCCACCCCCTCGCCTGCGCGGCGGCGCTCGCGGCGCTCCCCCGCCTCACCTCCTCCCGCCTCCTCGCGCGGGTCGGCCGGCTCGGCGCGGCGGTGGCGGCGCGGCTCGCCGGCTGGCCGGAGCGCTTCCCGGCGGTGGCGGCGGTGCGCGGAAAGGGGCTCCTCTGGGGGATCGAGCTGCGCGACGGCGCGACCGCTGAACTCGCGGTGGCCGCCGCCCGCGACCGGGGCGTCCTCTGGCTCGCCGGCGGCCCCGAGGGGCGGGTCGCGCAGATCATCCCGCCGCTCACGATCGCCGCCCGCCAGCTCGCGGCCGCCCTCGACCGGCTCGAGGAGGCGCTGGCCGCCGCCGGCCCCTCCCCCGCCTAGAATCGCGACGATGGCCCCGGAACGCGCGCTCAAGGTCGCCTTCATCGGCACCCACGGGGTGGGGAAGACCACCCTCTGCTACGGCCTCGCCGCCCGCCTGAAGGCGCGCGACGTGGCGCTCGAGATCGTCCACGAGGTCGCGCGCCGCTGCCCGCTGCCGATCAACGAGGCGACCACCGTGGCGGCGCAGGCGTGGATCCTCCACACCCAGATCGGCGAGGAGCTCGTCGCCGCCGCCCGCTACCCCGTCGTCCTCTGCGACCGCAGTGTGCTCGACAACTACGTCTACCTCCTCGTCGCCGCCGGCCGCCAGCCGGGGCTCGACGAGCTCGTCGAGCACTGGCTCGCGAGCTACGACCTCCTCGTCGAGGTGCCGATCGTCGCCGGCCCCGCCCCCGACGGGATCCGCGCCCCCGATCCCGCCTTCCAGCGCGCGGTCGCCGACCGGCTGCGCGCCGAGCTCGCGGCCCGGCGCCTGCCGCTGCTCCGCCTCGACCCCGACGACCGCACCGGCTGGCTCGACGCGGTCGAAGCCGCGCTGGCGCCCAGGCTCGACTCCGCGCAGCTCCCCCTGCTCGGCTGAGAACACTCACAACGATGATTGCCTCGACCTGATGGAGGCACGAGATGAAGCAAGCCTTGCAGGCGGGGGTGATCATCGCGTTCGCTCTCCTGGCTCGGACAGGAGCCGTCTGTCCTTCCGGCCCGGAAGAGGCCCCGACGAGCAAGATCCCGGTGAGATCCTCGAAGATCGTAGGAGAGCATCCCGTATGGATCTCCTTGCGCGGAGCTCGGTCGGAAGACGGCTCGGAGGATCTCAGATCCCTGCCTCCTACCACCTCCAGGTTGGTCAATGGCTGGTTGGCTGAACGGGCCCTCGGTATTTCCAGACCGTGTATCGGCATGCTCGACGTTATCTATGACCCCCCTCGAAGCCTTGGGAGATTTCCCGAGAGCTTCGACGAGTTCGTCGCCATCGCGAAGACGATCGTCGTGGGGACCGTTCGCGAACGAGAGCCCGGTTTCTTGCGCGGTTACCCTGCTACTGCCTACTGGATCGAGACCGAGGAAGTTCTCGCGGGCCCCCGGGGGAAGGAGGGTGGCGGCTACCCCTCAGAATTCGGTTTCATCCTCGAGCTGGGCAGCTTCGAGTTTGCCGGTTACAAGTTCTGCAGCCCCGACTTTCTCACCGGCCCACTGCCGGAGATCGGGGACCGACTGCTCCTCGTGGCGAGGCAGACGCTCTGGCCGACCGAAGATGGGGATCTCCCCAAGCTCTGGCCCAGGGGCCCGGCCTTCGTGATCGAGCGGAAGGGGACCCCCTCGCTCATCTTCTCGGGGGTGGCCCGGACGGACAAGGCTTTCGAGTCCACGGACAGCCTCGACGCGATCATCGAGCGTTTACGCAACGGTGCCTACGGTAGGCATGTCCCCCTTTTCCCTTCGGAGTTCTGGCCATGATCCGCGCCCCTTGGTTCCAGGCTCCGAAGGCGGGTGGTTTCCGAGTTTCGGTTCTGGCGCTCCGGAGCCTTTGCGCCCGAGAGGGCGACCACGGCAGAGGGGGTCCGCGGCTGCTCGCCCCGGGCCTCCTCCGTCGGTGAAGCGCTGACGAGATCCACCCCGGTTGGCGCTCCCTTGCCCGGCGGCTCAGGGCACCTCGAAGGCGCCCCGGCTCGGGGGCGACGCGAAGCAGGCGCCGTCGTGGTCGCCGTCGCTCCAGGGGCTCGTCACGCCGGTGCCGGACGCAGGGCTTCCGGGGCCGATCCGATAGCCGGGTCCGAGCTCGGGATCGACGCCGTAGATCCCGTTCGTCTCCGGCGACGGGAGCGCGGGCTGTGACTGCGCCGGGGCGTCCCACGCGTACCAGAGGTTGCTCGCGAAGGTGAAGGTGGCGGGCGCGGTGTTCGGACCGATGTTCAGGTGGGTGGAGAGCGCGCTGCGCGCGAAATAGACGAGGTTGTTCGTGAAGACCCCGTCGCGGCACGGCTCGAAGGTGTACGGGGGGGCCGAGACCCGCTCCTGGAGGATCCGGAGGATCCAGCGCTGCGGGTCGACGATCGTGTTGTGGGCCACCACGCAACCGCTGCAGCCGACGTAGGCGACCGCCGCCTCCGAGCCGACGATCAGGTTGGCGACCACGACGAGATCGCGCGCCTCGGCGTTCGGCGCGGAGGGCGAGAGGGGCGGCCGGAACCAGGGGTCGCCGGTCGCGCCGCCGAGGTTGAAGCCGCGCACCCCGGAGTCGAGCAGCCGGTTGGCGCGGATCTCGATCTCCGCGCTGCCCCCCTTGGCCTGGACCGCGTTCGCCGACAGGTCGTGGAAGCGGTTGCGCGCGATCGTGCCGCGGTGGCAGCCGACCATGTCGACCCCGCTGCCCGAGTCGTCGCCGCCGCAGCGGGTGAACTCCGAGCCGGCGACGGTGAAGTCGTTCACCCCGGATAGCTTCAGGCAGTCCTCGTTGCCGCCGCTGCCGATGTCGTGCACGGAGAGGCCGTGGAAGGTCAGGTGGTGGGAGGCGAACGGATCGTTCGTGGCGCTGCCGTCGTCGGCGTTGATCCCGTTGGCCGCGGCGCCGCGGACCTCGAGGTCGTGGATCACGAGGTACCGGCCGCGGGTGAGGTGGAGCCCCTCGCTCCCTCCCGCGATGACCGGGCGCGGCGCGCCGGGCAGCCCGCCGATCCAGATCGGCGCGCTCGCGGTGCCCGCGAGGTCGGAGAGGTAGATGCCGCCGGCATACGTTCCGGGGTGGACGCGGATCGCGGTGCCGGGCGCCGCCAGCTGGGCGGCCCGGCCGATCGTCGCGAACGGCGCCCCGGGCGAGCCGTCGCCGGCCGTGTCGCTGCCGCCGGGCGCCACATGAAGCTCGCCCGTCGGCGAGAGCCCCCGTCCGAAGGCGGCGAGCCGGTCGCAGCGCGCGGGCTCGGCCCCGGCCCAGTCGCCGAGATCCCCCCATTCGAAACCGGTGGCGAAGAGCGCCGGCTGGGCGGCGGCCGCGACGGCGCCGCCGAGGAGGGCGAGCAGGAGGAGCGAAGCGGGGCGGAAGACGAGGCGGCTGGCCGCGGCGGTGGGCATGCGCGAACGATACCTTCGGGCCCGCCCGGGAAGGTGTGAAGGAGGCCGCAGGCGGATCGCCGCCCGCCTCAGGCCGGCGCGCCCACCTCGGGGAAGCGGCGGCGGAGCCAGGCGAGGGGCGGGAAGCTCAGGAGGCGGGGGTAGAGGCGCCAGACGGGCGGGCGGAAGCCCAGCCGGAAGGCCACGCCCTCGAGGAGCCGCTGCCAGGCGGCGACCTCCCCTTCGGCCGCATGGACCACGTTCGGCTGCCGCGCGATCGTCTGGTTGATCCGCCGCAGCGTCCAGGCCTCGTCGAGCTCGGGGGAGAGGTAGAAGGTCGGCTCGGTGAAGTCGTGGTCCGGCGCCAGCCGCCCGGCCGCCTGCTCGGCGCGGGTGAGCGGCGCGCCGGGCAGCAGGCGGATGCCGGTGAAGACGATGGTGAAGAACCGCCGGCTCGTGAGCTCCCTTTCGATGAACGCGAGCGTCTCTTCGACCGTCTCCCGGTTCTCGCCCGGCGCGCCGAGGAGGAAGAACCAGCAGCAGTCGAGGCCGGAGGCGCGCGCGAGCGCTGCCGTGCGGTCGAGGTCGGCGCGGTCGAACCCCTTGTGCATCGCCGCGAGCATCCGCGGCGAGGCGGACTCCGGCGAGAGCATGAGCGACCGGAACCCGGCGGCGCGCAGCGCTGCGAACAGCTCCTCGTCGGTGTGGCGGGGCGAGAGCCCGAGAGCGGTGAGCTCGACGCCGAGCCGCCGGCGCGCGAGCTCGCGGCAGAGCGCGAGCAGGTGGCCGGGCGGCTCGTTGAGGACCGAGTCGATGATCTCGAACGTGCGCGGCCGCCAGCGCCGGGCGACGCGCGCGATCTCGTCGACGACCTCGACCGGATCGCGGCGGCGGATCGCCGCCCCCTCGAGCAGCGGATAGCCGCAGTAGGTGCAGCCGTACGGACAGCCCCGCTTGGTCTGGATCGGCCAGGTGTGTCCGCGCCGCTCGTAGGGACGCCAGTCGATCCAGCGCTCGAGGCCGGAGGCACCGAAGGCGGCGCGGGGGCGGGGCGGCGTCGCGTGCAGCCCCGCCGCGTCGCGCCAGGCGATCCCCGCGACCGTGGCCGGCGACCGTCCTTCGCCGAGCGCGGCGAGCAGCTCGGGAACCGTCTCCTCCCCCTCGCCGATCACCGCGAAGTCGGCGTCGAGGCGGGTGAGCACCTGCGCCCCGAGCAGGGAGACCGCGGGCCCGCCGACGACGATCCGGGCCGGACCCCAGGCGCGGACGGCGGCGAGCAGCTCACGCTGGGCGTCGAGCTCGCGCGCCGCGCGCTGCCGGACGACGTTGTCGATGTTGCGCACCGAGAAGCCGACCACCTCCGGACGGTGGCGGGCGAGCGCCCGGGCGAGCGCCCGGAGCGGCCGGGAGGTGAGCGTGAGGTCGCAGAAGGCGACCTCGTGGCCCGCGGCGGCGGCGGCGGTGGCGATGCAGGCCATCCCCACCGGCGGCGCCGGGGTCATCTCCCGCGACGGGTTGTGGTAGGCGAGCAGCAGCCTCACGGAGCCTCCGGCCGCGGCGAGCGGGGCGGGGCGAGCGGCGAGAGCGGGGTCGCCGGGGCCAGCGCACCGAGCGGCGCCTCGCCCGGGTAGAGGACCCGCTCGAGGAAGAGGCCCGAGGGGGGCGCGGTGAAGCGGGCGGCGTCGAACCGTGCCGCGGCCGGCTCGCCGGCGAGACGGGCCGCGATGAGCTCTTCCGGCTCGGCGCCGGTGCCCACCTGCACCAGCGTGCCGACGAGGCGCCGGACCATCTTCCAGAGGAAGTGGGAGGCGACCAGCCGGACGAGGACGAGCTCGCCCGCTTCGGCGACCTCGGCCGCCTCGACCACCACGAGCGTGCTCTCCTGCCGCTCCGGCTTTTCGCAGAAGGAAGCGAAGTCGTGCCGGCCGGGGATCGCCGCCGCCGCCCGGCGCATCCGCGCGACGTCGAGCGGGGCGCGAACCCACCAGACGGTGCGCTTCGCGAACGCGGTCCGGCGCCGGGCGATCTGGTAGAGGTAGCTGCGCATGAGCGCATCGTGGCGAGCGTGGAAGCGGGGCGAGGCGGTCGCGACCGAAAGCAGGTTGATGTCGGGCGGGAGCCGGTCGTTCACCGCCGCACGCAGCGCGCCGGGAGCGAGCGGCTCACCACGCCGCGAACGGCAGCGGAGGTGGGCGACCTGCGCGAGCGCGTGGACCCCGGCATCGGTGCGCCCGGCGCCGCCGAGCTCGACCTCCGCGCCGAGCGCCTCGGCGGCGGCCCGCCGCAGCTCACCCGCGACCGTGCGGGCGTTCGTCTGCTCCTGCCAGCCCCGATAGCGGGTCCCCTCGTACTCGACATCGAAACGGTAGGTGAGCATGGCCGCCGGGGATCCTAGCAACCCCCTCGGGCATGGCACGGTTGCCCCCGCGCGGGCGGGATTCCGGGCTAAACTCTCGATGCCGTGCGCACGATCACCGAAAGCCTCCGCGACATGGACGCGTTCGGCCACTTCCAGGACGCTCAGCTCGAGCGCCTCGCAGGCTGCCTCTCGCGGGTGCGGTATCCCGCCGCGGTGACGATCGTCAAGGAGGGGGATCCGACCCAGGACGCCTACCTCGTCGAGCGCGGCCGGGTGCGCATCCAGCGCGACACCCCCTACGGGAAGTTCACCCTCGCCCGGCTCGGCGCCGGGGACATCTTCGGCGAG
>JAAYLR010000149.1 GCA_012521815.1 Acidobacteriota bacterium | reverse complement strand
GCGTCGCCGCCTCCGACGCCTTCTTCCCGTTCCGCGACGGCCTCGACCTGCTCGCGGAGGTGGGCGTGACCGCCGCCATCCAGCCGGGTGGCAGCGTGCGCGATCCGGAGGTGGTGGCGGCGGCGGACGAACGCGGCCTCGCCCTCGTGCTCACCGGCCGGCGGCACTTCCGCCACTGATGGCCATGCGGAGCCGCTGGTTCGTCTTCGCCCTCCTCCTGCCGGCGCTCGCGCTGGCCGCTTCGCCACCGGGAGAGGAGGCCGAGCCGTGGGAGCTTCTCGCCGGGCTGCGGCAGCGGCTCGCCACCGACGGCGCCGTGGCCACCGGTTTCGTGCAGACCTTCCTCCCCGCCGGCTTCACGACGGGCGAGGAGGAACGGGGCGAGCTGGCGCTGGCGGTTCCCGACTGCCTGCGCTGGGATTACGAGACGCCCGACCCGAAGAGTTTCCTCATCTGCGGCGAGGTCGCCTACAGCTGGACGCCCGGAGAACCCACCGGCCGCCGCCTCCGTCTCCATGCCCGGGAGCAGGCCGGCCTCGATCTCCTCCTGCTGCCCACGAGCGAGCTCACGGCGCGTTACCGCGCCCGCGTGGAGCGGAGCGAAGTGAGGCTGGTCGTGGTGCTCACCCCCCGCGCCGAGGAGGTCGGCCTCGCCGATGCCCGGCTCGAGCTCGATCCCGCGACCTCGCTGCCGCGCGCGCTCGCCTGGACCGACCTCGAAGGGAACCGGAGCCGGTTCGAGTTCACCGTCTATCGGACGCTGATCAGCCGGGAGGCGTTCGTCGCACCGCCCGGCGTGGAGTGGCGTGATGACTGAAAGCGGGCGGGTATAATCCGCCCGCCCCGGAGCCCCTCCTCCCCGCTGCGCATCCGAACGCCGAAGGCGGGAGGCCCGATCCCCGGGAAACGAACCGCTCACGAGACGACCCCCTTGGCTTCGCACCCGATCTCCACAACCCGTTCCGCCGTGGATGCCGCGCGCTTCCTCGATCTCGTCGCCGGGAAGCTCGCCGCCACCGAGGCGATCTTCCAGCGGCATCTCGCCTCCGACGTGCCGTTCATCGCCGAGGCGGGCAGCTACCTCGCCGCCGGCGGCGGCAAGCGGATGCGGCCGGCCCTCCTCCTGCTCGCCTCCCGCCTCCTCGGCCATGACGGCGAGGAGGAGATCACCTACGCGGCGGTCGTCGAGCTGCTGCACAACGCGACTCTGATCCACGACGACGTCATCGACCATGCCGACCTGCGCCGTGGACGGCGCACCCTCAACGAGCTGTGGGGCAACAGCAAGACCGTCCTGCTCGGCGACTGGGTCTACAGCACCGCGATGCGGCTCGCCCTCGGCCACGACAACGTGGCGGTGATCAAGCGGCTCTGCGACGCCACCCTGCGGATGACCGAAGGGGAGCTGCTCACGCTGCAGCGTCTCGGCTCGCCGGACCTCACCCGCGAGCAGTACCTGGACGTGATCGACCGCAAGACCGCGCACCTCTTCGCCGCCGCCTGCGGCATCCCCGCGCTCATCGCGCCGGCGCAGCCGGCGGCCGGAGTCGCGCTGGAGCGGTACGGCCGGGCGCTCGGCAACTGCTTCCAGCTCGTCGACGACCTGCTCGACTTCTCCGGCGAGCGCCAGGAGCTGGGCAAGCCGGTGCTCGCGGACCTGAAGGAGGGGAAGCTCACGCTGCCGCTGATCGCGGTGCGCGATCGCGTCTCGCGGGAACGGTGGCAGGAGGTCGAGTGGGTACTCGTCGACCGGGAGTTCCGGCGGGTGGAGGCGGCGCGGATCCTCGCTCTCGCCGAGAGCGCCGGCGGGCTCGAGGAGACCGTGCGGCTAGCCCGGCGCTTCGCCGTCGAGGCCCGGGAGGCGCTCGCCGGCTTCCCCGCCGGCCCCGTCCGGGACGCCCTCGAGCTCGCGCCAGAGTTCGTCCTCTCCCGGCGGTCGTAGCGGCGGCAGACGGACCCCGAACCAGCCCTCCGGCGGCTCCGGCGGCGGCGCGCCCACCGGCTCGAGGTAGACCTTCGCGGCCAGGACCGGATCGAGCGTGACCACGGTCGCGTAACGGAACCGGTGCGGTTCGACGTCGTACCAGTAGTTGCGCCCCGGGGGACGCACGAAGAGATGATCGGCCCGCGGCCGGACCTCGTCGGTGAGCTCCTCGGCGAACGTCACCAGGGTCCGGCCTCCGCCCTCGCTCGTGGCGAACTCGAGCGCGAGGAACCCCTCCACCGGCTCGCCCCAGTCGAAGATCACTTTCCGTCCCAGCGGAAACGCCGGATAGGCACTTTGGGGTGCCGGGAACCACTCTCCCCGCGGCAGGGAGGTGAACCAGCGTGCCGCGAGCTCTTCCCGCTCGCCGGCGAGCGGCGGGCGCACCGGCCCGGGCGACAGCCGCTGCCAGCGGCCGACGGGCGAGACACCCCAGTCGCGGGGAGCCGCGCCGGGCTCCCTGACCCCGTCCGTGAGCAATCCCCAGTCGGCCCGCACGACCTCCCAGGAGGCGTCGGTGAGGAGCAGGGTGCGATCCGCGCCGTCGGCGAGCCGGGCCGCGAAGCCGCCGAGGCCGTGGCTGCTGCGCAACTCCACGACCAGCCGGTTCTCCCCGGGGCGCAGGAGGCCGGTGAGGTCCCGCACCTCGGCGGGCGCGCCGGGGTGATAGCGCCCCGCCGCCACCCAGGCGCCGTTGAGGAAGACGCTGTACTCCTCGTCGCCGCTGGCGATCAGCCGCGCCGCCCCGGCGGGCGGTGTCTCCAGGGAGAAATCGCGGACCAGGAAGAAGGCGGTGGGGGCGGTTCCGCGCGGATCCTCCGGCGCCCAGAGCCAGTGCGCCTCCCCCAGCCCCCCCCGTTCCCGGGCGAGCCAGGGGGCGAGCACCTTCTGGGCGAGCAACGCCAGGAGCGCGATCGCCCCCCAGACGAGCAGGGCTCCGAGGACGGGCCGACGGGCGCCGGACGGGTGGCTGCGCTCCCTCACGCGCGGATCGTACACGTCCGGCGGCGGGTCCGGAGCGCACGGCGATTGACGCCCTTCCGGGCCGTGGTCTAGATTGGGCCGTGCCACCTTCGAAACCAGCCGTTCCCGGATCCGAAACCATGCCCCAGGCGGTGGCGGCGATCCCCGCCCGCTACGGCTCGTCCCGTCTGCCGGGCAAGCCGCTCCTCGACCTCGGCGGCCGGCCGATGGTCGAACACGTCTACCGCCGCGCCGCCGCCGCGCGCGGCATCGCCCGGGTGGTCGTCCTCACCGACGACGAACGGATCGCCGCGGCGGTCCGCGCCTTCGGCGGCGAGGTCGAGATCACGCCCGCCGACTGCGCCAGCGGCACCGACCGGATCGCCTGGGCGGCCCGCGCCTGGCCGGAGCCGATCGTCGTCAACGTCCAGGGAGACGAGCCGCTCGTCGATCCGGGCGGGATCGAGCGGCTGGCGGCGCATCTGGCCGCCGTCCCCGAGGACGGGATGGTGACGCTCGCCGCCGCAGCCGGAGAGAACGACCTCTCCGAACCGAGCGTGGTCAAGATCGTCGTCGACCGGCAGGGGTACGCGCTCTACTTCAGCCGGGCACCGATCCCGTTCCCCCGGAACGCGGAGGGCGCCCCGGTGCGGCGTCACCTCGGCCTCTACGGCTACCGGCGCGAGACCCTCCTGCGGCTCGCCTCCCTGCCGCCGAGCCCGCTCGAGCAGCGGGAGTCGCTCGAACAGCTCCGCGCGCTCGAGAACGGCATCCGGATCCGGGTGCTCGACGGCGCCGTCCCGTCCCCTGCCGTGGATACCCCCGAAGACGCCGCCCGCGTGGCCCGCCTGGTCGCCGGGCGCGAACCAGAGAGAGGATCGTGAGCATGTCGACCAAGTTCATCTTCGTCACCGGCGGCGTCGTCTCCTCGCTCGGCAAGGGGGTCGCCGCCGCCTCGGTGGGGGCGATCCTCGAGGCGCGCGGCTTCAAGGTCACGCTGATGAAGTTCGATCCGTACGTCAACGTCGACCCGGGCACGATGTCGCCGTACCAGCATGGCGAGGTCTTCGTCACCGACGACGGCGCGGAGACCGACCTCGATCTCGGCCATTACGAGCGCTTCACCCACACCCTCACCAGCAAGCGGCACAACTACACCACCGGCAAGATCTACGAGTCGGTGATCACCAAGGAGCGGCGGGGCGACTACCTCGGCAAGACCGTGCAGGTGATCCCCCACGTCACCGACGAGATCAAGGACGCGATGCGCCGCGTCGCCGAGGGGCAGGACGTGGTGATCGTCGAGATCGGCGGCACCGTGGGCGACATCGAGTCGCAGCCGTTCCTCGAGGCGATCCGGCAGCTGCGGCTCGAGCTCGGCCGCGGCAACGCGGTCAACATCCACCTCACGCTCGTGCTCCACATCCCCACCGCCGGCGAGCTGAAGTCGAAGCCCACCCAGCACTCGGTCAAGGAGCTGCGGGCGATCGGCATCCAGCCCGACATCCTCCTCTGCCGCGTCGACCGGGCGCTGCCCGACGAGCTGCGGCGCAAGATCGCGCTCTTCTGCAACGTCGCGCCCGAGCAGGTGATCGCCGCCCGCGACGCGAGCACGATCTACGAGGTGCCGCTCGCCTTCGCCCGCGAGGGGCTCGACGAGATCCTCCTCAACCTGCTCAACATGCCCCGCTACGAGCGCGATCTCACGCGCTGGGAGACGCTGGTCAACCGGATCAAGAACCCGCGCCGCGAGGTGCGGATCGGCATCGTCGGCAAGTACGTCGAGCTGCCGGACGCCTACAAGAGCCTCAACGAGGCGCTCCTCCACGGCGGCATCGCCAACGACGCGCGGGTCGAGATCGTCTACGTCAACGCCGAGGAGATCGAAGCCGGCACCTGGCCGCGCGAGGTCTTCGAGGTCGACGGTCTCCTCGTCCCGTTCGGCTTCGGGCCCCGGGGCACCGAGGGGAAGATCCGTGCCATCCGCTACGCCCGCGAGCACCGGCTCCCGTTCCTCGGCATCTGTCTCGGCATGCAGTGTCTGATCATCGAGTACGCCCGCAACGTCTGCGGGCTCAAGGAGGCGGCCTCCGCGGAGTTCGAGCCGGAGAGCTCGACGCCGGTGATCTACAAGCTGCGCGACCTGCTCGGGGTCGAGGAGATCGGCGGCACGATGCGGCTCGGCGGCTACCCCTGCCGGCTGGCCGAAGGGACGCTGGCGCGGCGGATCTACGGCACCGCCGAGGTGCGCGAACGCCACCGGCACCGGTACGAGGTCAATCCGCGTTTCGTGCCGACGTTCGTCGAGAACGGCCTCGTGGTCTCCGGCACCAGCCCCGACGGCAAGTTCGTCGAGATCGTCGA
Organism: Acidobacteriota bacterium; assembly: GCA_012521815.1. Lineage (GTDB taxonomy): Bacteria > Acidobacteriota > Thermoanaerobaculia > Multivoradales > JAGPDF01 > JAAYLR01. Next base: position 26,045 of record JAAYLR010000149.1, on the reverse strand, counting down.
GCTGCCCGGTCATCCCTGGTTCCTCGGCTGTCAGTTCCATCCCGAGTTCCGCTCGAAGCCGTGGGATCCGCACCCGCTCTTCGTCTCCTACGTCGAGGCGGCGCTGCGGGCGCGGGCTACTCGCGCCGGCGACGAGACGATCGCCTCCCGGCCGGCGGCCGAGATCGAGGCGGGAGGCTGACGATGCGAAGCTTCGAGCTCGCCCCCGGGATCCCGATCGGTACCGGCGCCTTCCCGGTGATCGCCGGCCCCTGCATGACCGAGAGCGAGGAGCTGACGGTCACCACCGCCCGGCTCGTGGCCGCGATCGGTGCCCGCCTTGGCCTGCGGCCGATCTTCAAGGCCTCGTTCGACAAGGCGAACCGGAGCGCCGCCGGAGCGCCGCGCGGCCCCGGCCTCGAGACCGGTCTCGAATGGCTCGCCGCCGCCGCCCGGGAGAGCGGCCTGCCACTGCTCACCGACGTCCACGAGCCGGCGCAGTGCGAGCCGGCGGCGGCCGTCTGCGCGGTGCTCCAGATCCCCGCCTTCCTCTGCCGCCAGACCGATCTCGTCGTCGCCGCGGCCCGCACCGGGCGGGCGGTGAACGTGAAGAAGGGACAGTTCATGGCCCCCGACGACATGCTCCGGGTGGTCGAGAAGGCGGCGGCGGCGGGCAACGAACGGGTCTTCGTGACCGAGCGCGGCTTCTCCTTCGGCTACCACAACCTCGTGGTGGACATGCGCTCGTTCGCGATCCTCCACCGCTCCGGGATCCCGGTGGTCTTCGACGTCACCCACTCCCTGCAGCTGCCGGGAGCCGCCGCCGACGGCAGCGGTGGCGAACGGGAGTTCGCCGAACCGCTCGCCCGCGCCGCGGTCGCCGCCGGCGCCGACGGCCTCTTCCTCGAAGTCCATCCGAACCCCGCCGCCGCCCTCTCGGACCGCGCGACCCAGCTGCCGCCCGAGCGCGCCGAGGCCCTCCTGCGCTCCTGCCTCGCCGTGCGCGGCGCCCTCGCGGAGGCCGGCGGATGAGCCCTCCCAGCCCTCGTCCGGTGCTGGAGGTGGCGGAGACGGTGCTGCGCACCGAGGCGAACGCGATCCTCGGCCTGATCCCCCAGCTCGACGCGGCCTTCGCGGAGGCGGTCTCGCTGCTGCGGGACGCGACGGGCCGCGTCGTCTGCACGGGGATGGGCAAGAGCGGTCTCGTGATGCAGAAGGTCGCCGCCACCCTCGCCTCCACCGGAACCCCGGCGTTCTTCCTCCACCCCGCCGAAGCGACCCATGGCGATCTCGGCATGGTGGTCCGGGGTGACGTCGTGCTCGCCGCCTCCTTCTCGGGCACCACGGGCGAGCTGCTGCAGCTCGTCGAGACCCTGAAGCGCCTCGCGATCCCCTTGGTGGCGATGACCGGGCACCGCGAGAGCCCGCTCGCGCGACACGCCGACGTCCATCTGCCGGTGGCGATCGACAAGGAGGCGTGCCCGCTCAACCTCGCCCCGACCGCCTCGACCACCGCGACGCTCGCGCTCGGCGACGCGCTCGCGATGGCGCTCATGGAAGCCCGCGGCTTCACGCCCGAGGACTTCGCGCGCCTCCATCCCGGCGGCCGGCTCGGCAAGCGGCTGTTGAAGGTGCGCCAGCTGATGCATCGAGGCGAAGATCTCCCGAGAGTCGGCCGCGACACCCCGATGCGCGACGCGATCTACGAGATGTCGCGCAAGCGCCTCGGCATCACCGGCGTCGTCGACGAGCGCGGCCGGCTCCTCGGCGTGATCTCGGACGGCGACCTGCGCCGCCTGCTAGAGCGCGACGAGACCCTGCTGCGGCGCACCGCCGGCGACTGCATGCAGACCGCTCCGAAGACGATCGACGGCGACGAGCTCGCCTCGGCCGCCCTCGGGAAGATGGAGTCCCACCGGATCACCTCGCTCTTCGTCTGCGACCCCGAGGGAGTCCTCGAGGGCGTCGTCCACCTGCACGATCTCTGGGGCCTGGAGCTCTTCTGAGCCGCCCCACCCGGAGCCGGCATGAAACAGGGTTCTCGCGGCGAAGCGGAGTTCGATCTCGACCTGGTGCGCAAGGCCCAGGCGATCGAATGGCTGCTGCTCGATGTCGACGGGGTCCTCACCGACGGCCACCTCTTCTTCAGCGGCCGGGGCGAGATGTTCAAGGCGTTCCATGTCCGCGACGGGCTCGCGATCCGGCTCGCCCGGGAGGCGGGGCTCCAGGTCGGTCTCCTCTCCGGCCGGCGATCGGCGGCGCTCGTGCGGCGGGCCACGGAACTCTCGCTCGACGCCCAGCTCCTCGGCCGGGAGGACAAGGAGCGGGCGTTGCGCTCGTTCCTCGCCCAGAACCGGCTGCGTCCCGCGCGGGTCGCCTACGTCGGTGACGACCTCCAGGACCTGCCGGCGATCGCTCTCTGTGGCCTCACCTTCGCTCCCGCCGACGCGGTGCCCGAGGTCCGGGCCGCCGTCGACCGGGTGGTGAACGCCCCGGGCGGCCATGGCGCGGTGCGCGAGGTGATCGAGTGGCTGTTGCGGGCGCGCGGCAGCTGGGAGTCGCTAACCTCGCGCTGGACCGGATCTTCGTCGCGCCGCTGATGGCCGGCCGGGACGCGGCCGCGCGTCACCCGCTCCGCTCCCGTCTCGCCCCGGCGGCGGTTCGGGCCCTCACCGCCCTCTGCCGGCGGCTCGACTGGCACCGCGTCCAGGCGTTCGGCCGGGCGCTCGGCCGCACCGGCTGGTGGTTCGCCCGGCGCGATCGGAACCGGGCCCTGGAACACCTCACCTTCGCTTTCCCCGAGCTGCCCGCCGACGAGCGCCGGCGGCTCGCCCGCCGGGTGTTCGCACACTTCGGCATCCTGCTCGGCGAATGCCTCCACCTGACGGACAAGGGGTGCGAGGAGGCCGCCCGTCATGTCGAGGTCGAAGGTTGGGAGCGGGTCGCGGCCCTGCGCGCGGCGGGGCGGGGGGTGCGGTGCTCATCGTGACGGGCCACTGCGGCAACTGGGAGCTGCTCGCCGCGACGATCAACTGCCGGGGGCTCGGCATGGCGGTCGTCGCCCGCGAGCTCGAGGAGCCCCGTTTCAACGCCTTCCTGCTGGCCCTGCGCGAACGGTTCGGAACCCGGACGATCCTGCGCGGGCGCCCCCAGGCCGCGCGCGACCTCCTGCGCACGCTGCGCGACGGGGGCGCGCTCGGCCTGCTGATCGACCAGGACATCGCGGCGGAGGGGGTCTGGGTGCCGTTCTTCGGCCGCTTGGCCTTCACGCCGTCGGGTGCCGCCGATCTCGCCCTCCGCTTCGACCTCGCGGCGGTGCCGGCGTTCATCGAGCGGCGAGCGGACGGCAGCCACCTGGCGCGTTTCGAGGCGCCGCTCGCCCTGCCGCCCGACCGGACCGCCGCCACCGGGCTGATGACCGCGCGCATCGAGGCGCAGGTGCGCCGCCGGCCGGAGCAGTGGCCCTGGTTCCATCGCCGCTGGCGCCGCCGTCCGCCGGCTGACTGATTCCCGCGCCGCCCGCATAGAATCGCCTCCGCCATGGGCTGGCCGACCGACGAGTTCCGCCTCACCGCCTGTGCCTCCACCGGGGGCTGAGCAGCCAAGGTAGGTCCGGGGGACCTCGACACGCTGCTGGGACCGCTCCTCTCCGGAGGGCACGATCCCCGTGTGCTCGTCGGCCCCGAGACCGGCGACGACGCCGGGGTCTTCCTGCATGGCCGCGACGGGCTGGTGGCGACGACCGACTTCATTACCCCGGTCTGCGACGACCCCCACCGGTTCGGCCGGATCGCCGCCGCCAACTCCCTCTCCGACATCTGGGCGATGGGGGCCCGCCCCCTCTTCGCGCTCAACATCTGCTGCTTCCCCAAGGACCTTCCCACCGGCGTCGCCTCGGAGATCCTCGCGGGAGCCGCGGCGACGCTCACCGAGGCCGGGGCGGCGCTGCTCGGCGGCCACTCGGTGGCCGATTCCGACCTGAAGTTCGGCCTTGCGGCGGTCGGCCTCGTCGATCCCGGGCGCATGATGACCCACGACGGGGCCCGCGCCGGGGATCGGATCCTGCTCACGAAACCGCTCGGCACCGGCGTGATCATCAACGGCTACCGGGCGGGAAAGCTCGGCGCGGAGTCGCTCGAACCGGCCCTCGTGGAGATGGCGCGGCTCAACGCCGAGGCGAGCCGGCTGGCGGTGGCGGCCGGGGTGCGCGCCGCCACCGACGTCACCGGCTTCGGGCTCGCCGGTCACGCCCTCAAGGTGGCGCGCCGTTCGGGGGTCCGGCTGCGCCTCCGCCACGCGGCGCTGGAGATCCATCCGGGCTTCCACGAGGGGGTGGCGAAGGGGGTGACCACCGGCAGCACGAAGCCGAACCGGCGATTCGTCGAGGGATCACTCGACGACCGGGTGGGCCTCGCTCCGCCCCAGCGCGAGATCCTCTTCGACCCCCAGACCTCCGGCGGTCTGCTCCTCTTCGTCGGCGCCGGGGAGGCGCCCGGCCTGCTCGCCGCCCTCCTCGCCTCGGGGCATCGCGCCCGGGAGATCGGCGAGGCCGTCGCCGGCCCGCCGGGGCTCGAGATCTTCTGAGTCAGTCCGCTTCCCGGCGCCGGCGGCGGGCCCGCGCGACCAGCGCCGCCCCCGCGGTGCCGAGCAGGTAGAGCCCGATCGTCGGGACCGCGAAGAGCATCAGGTTCACGATGTCGGAGGTCGGGGTGATGACCGCGGCCACGATGAAGATCACCAGCACCGCCCAGCGGAAGTGTCGCAGCAGGAGGCGCGGGGTCACGAGGCCGATCGCCGCCAGCAGCACGATCAGGATCGGCAGCTCGAACATCAGGCCGAGCCCGAGCAGGATCGTGAGCAGGAAGCTGAAGTAGCGGTCGGCGGTGATCACCGCCTGGAAATCCTTGCCGATGTCGAGGAGGAACTCGACGGCGAAGGGGAAGGCGACGTAGAAGGCGAACGCCCCGCCGAGGACGAAGAAGAACCAGCCGAGGAAGATGAACGGCCCCGCCCAGCGCCGTTCGTGCGGATAGAGGCCGGGCGAGATGAAGAGCCAGACCTGCAGGAGGATCACGGGGAAGGCGAGGAACGCGCCGACGAGCAGCGAGACCTTGAAGTAGAGCAGGAACGGCTCGGTGACGCCGAGATAGGCGAGCTTCGACCCCGGCGGCAGGAAGCGGAGGATCGGGGCCGAGAGGAACCGGACGATCGCCGGGCTGAAAGAGAACGCCCCGAGCGCGCCGCCGACGAGGGCGAGCAGCGACCAGATGATCCGGCGGCGCAGCTCCTCGAGATGCTCGAGCAACGTCATGCGGGGCAGCTCCGGCGCGGGGCCGCGAGCCACGCGGCGATCGGAAGGAGAGGCCATCAGCCGGCGGAAGCGGTCACTCTCCGGGCGGCGGCGGCTCCGCGGCCGGCCCCTCGTGGTCCGCGGTCGCGCCGGCATCTCCGGCCGGCTCCGTCTCGGCGACGACCGGGGTTCCGGCCATCGCTTCCTCGGCTTCCGTCTTCGCGACGACCGGCGCCGCGGCGGGAGGCGCCGGGAGCGGCGGGCGGGCGGTATCGGCGGCGAGGATCTCGGTGTCGATCGAGCGCTTCAGGTCGTTGGAGGCCCGCCGGAACTCGGCCAACCCCTTGCCGATCGTCCGCCCGATCTCCGGCAGCCGTTTCGGGCCGAAGATGAGCAGGGCGAGCACGAAGATGAAGAGCAGCTCCGGGAGTCCCAGCGTTCCGAACATGGCGTCACCAGCGCCGCCATCTTCTTTTCCGCTCCCCGCGAAGTCAAGCAGCCCGCCGGCCGCGTGCTACACTGCGCGCCGTGCCGCGGCCCTGGCGCCTCACCGCCATCCTCGTCTTCGTGCTGGTGACCCTGAGCGGGGGTCTCGCCGGAGGGCGTCTGCTCGCCCTCGGCGACGATCTGCGGCTGCGCCTGCGCGCCTACACCGACCTGATCGCCGCCGCCAGGACGAACGCCGGCACCGAGGTGACCCACCGGGACCTCGTCTTCGCCTCGATCCAGGGGATGCTCCGGGGCCTCGATCCCCACTCCAACTTCCTCACCCCCACCGCCTACACCACGATGCGGGAGCGCCAGCAGGGGAGCTTCTACGGCCTCGGCATCCTCGTCGGGGTGCGCAACGGCCAGCTGACCGTCATCTCGCCGATGGAGGGGATGCCCGCGGCCCGCCTCGGGATCCGCGCCGGCGACGTGATCAGCGCCATCGAAGGCGAGCCCACCGCGCCGCTCTCCCTCGACGAGGCGGTCCAGCGGCTGAAGGGGCCGAAGGGGAGCCAGGTCCGGATCACGATCGTGCGCCGGGGGCTCGACGAGCCGCTCGAGCTCACCGTCACGCGGGCCGAGATCCCGCAGACCACCGTGCGCTATGCCTACCTGATCGCGCCCGGCACCGGCTACCTCTCGATCGGGGATTTCACCCGCTCCACCGCCGGCGAGGTGGCGCGCGCGCTCGCCGAGCTGCGCGCCGCGGGCATGCAGCGCCTGCTCCTCGATCTCCGCAACAACGGCGGCGGTCTGCTCGATCAGGCGATCGAGGTCGCCGACCAGTTCCTGCCGGCCGGGGCGACGATCGTCGAGACCCGCGGGCGGGTGCGCGACAGCGAGCAGACCTACACCGCGAGCCGGCAGGCGACGAAGCTCGACCTGCCGCTGATCGTGCTCGTCAACGGCGGCACCGCCTCGGCCGCCGAGATCCTCGCCGGGGCGATCCAGGATCACGATCTCGGGCTCGTCCTGGGCACCCCCACCTGGGGCAAGGGGCTGGTCCAGACGGTGTACAACCTCTCCTACGGCTCCGGGCTCGCGCTCACCACCGCCAAGTACTACACCCCCTCCGGCCGGCTCATCCAGCGCGACTACAGCTCGTACTGGGATTACTACACCCGCGCCGAGGACGAGGAGCCCGATGAGGCGGCCGACCCGGCCGCCGGCGAGACCCGCCCCCGGCGGGAGGAGGGCGAGGCCTACGCCACCGACCTCGGCCGCACCGTCTACGGCGGCGGCGGCATCACCCCGGATATCGAGGTCGAGCTCGACGAGCTGCCCGAGTACGTCCAGTTCCTCTTCGCCCGCAACGCCTTCTTCAACTTCGCGCTGGAGATCCTGCGACGGCAGCCGGAAGGGATCGCGCCCGACTGGCGGCCCGCCCCCGAGCTGGTCGACGAGTTCGGCCGCTGGCTCGTGGAGCAGGGGATCGACGATGCCGAGGACGTCGAGCGCGGCCTCGAACCCGCCGCCTCCCGCGCGGTGATCCTCCGGCAGGTGCGCTCCGAGGTCCTCACCTCCCGCCACGGGCTGCAGGCCGCGCACGCGGCACTCGCCGAGGGCGACGCGCAGATCCGCGCCGCGCTCGGCCAGTTCGATCAGGCCGCCGAGCTGCTCACCCGGCGGGCGGCGGCCATCGCCGCCGCCGGCGAGCGTCCCGCCCCCTCACGCCGTCGTCCCTGAAACCTGCCCCGCCGGCCGACGAGGGCGGGGGCGGATCCCATCTCCCGCCGGCGGCCATGCGAGGGACGCCACCCCCGGCCTAGATCTCCTGCTCCGGAGCGTCGACGATCCGGCGCGGGGGCCGCAACGCGAACCTCGCCTGAATCGGGATAGGGGCGCCGGGGATCAGCCCCGGCGTGCCCCTCCCACACCACCCGGCATGCGGGTCCGCACCGGGCGGTTCGTGGAGTTGAGGTTACGCACCCAGCGCGGGGACTCCGAGCCGGGCGAAGAGAGAGTTGGGCAGGGCACGATGGAGTCCCATGGCCGAGTTCTTCCACCAGCGGCGAGAGTTGGCCGCGACCTGCGCCGCGCCATGCGACGAGAGGCCGCGGGCGACGAGCTCGCGGTAGATTGTCCGGCCACGTTTCCACTGTTTGAGCTGGAAGGCCCGGAGTCGGTGGCGGATCCATTCGTCCAGCTCGGCGAGGGCGCGTGGCGTCTCGGCGAGCCGGAAGTACTCGTTCCAGCCGCCGAGGTAGCTCCGCAGTTCCCTGCAGATCTGGGGAAGGTTCCGCCCGCGCGTGCGCCGCGTGATCCGGCGCACCCGGTCCTTCATCGCTCCCAGGGCTTTCGGTGCCACTCGGCGCCTGACGACCCTGCCCGGACCCACCCAAAAGGCAAAGCCCAGAAAGGGCCGCTCGATCGCCCGGGCCACCGCGCTCTTCGACTCGTTGATCCGGAGATGGAGTCGCCCGTAGAGCCGCCGCAGCAGCTCCATCACCCGCTCGCCCGCCCGCTTGGACCGCACGTAGACATTGCAGTCGTCGGCGTAGCGCGCGAAGGCATGACCGCGCTTCTCCAGTTCCTTGTCCACTTCGTCGAGCAGCACGTTCGCCAGCAGCGGCGACAGCGGTCCGCCTTGCGGCGTCCCTTCGTGCCGTTCCACCACCACACCGTGGGCCATCATGCCGGCCCCCAGGTAGCGGCGCACGAGCGTCAGCACGCGACGATCCGCGATCCTCCGCGACAGCCTCTCCATCAGCACGTCGTGGTTCACGCGGTCGAAAAACTTCTCGAGGTCCACGTCCACCACCCACCGTCGGCCTTCCTGCACGTACCGCTGCGCCGCGCGCACCGCATCGTGCGCCCGCCGCCCCGGACGAAAGCCGTGGCTGTGCTCGGAGAAGGTCGGGTCGAGGACCGGCTGCAGGACCTGTAAGAGTGCCTGCTGGATGAAACGGTCGAGCACCGTCGGGATGCCCAGCTCCCGCACCCCGCCGCCGCTCTTCGGAATCGTCTGGCGGCGCACCGGCTGGGGCTGGTAGCGCCCCGCGAGCAGCTCCTCGCGCAAACGCAGCCAGTTCCCTCGCAGATACTCCGCAATCTCTCCCACCGTCATCCCGTCGATGCCGGGACTACCCTTGTTGCCCTTGACTCGCTGCAGCGCGGCCCTCAGGTTGCGGCTCGACAGCGCCGCCTCCAGCAGACCGCTCGCTCCCGGGTGTCCGCTCCCGTTCGCCGCCTTCGGGGCTTCGTCGCTCCGCTTCCCTCTCGGGGCTTCACCCCTACCCGGAAACGGGAGCTCCAGTTGCCGGGACGTCTGACGCCTGGCCCCTCCGAGGCTCACGGCCTTTCACCCTCCTCCACGTTCGGCCCTTCGCCGCTCTCACCGGCTACTACGGCCTCGGCTGACTTCTCGCTCCGCCCGTCCTGGCGCGTCACCCTTTCAGGTGTGATGCGAGATCTCCCCAGGTAAGACTCCGACCCTTCGCCGCGCGACCGCCGGGTTTACGTCGCCTGAGCCTTGGCCATCGGAGCTTCGCGGTCGCTTGCCCGCTCGCCCCGCTCGGCGCCGCCTCGTACCCGGTTTCTGTCCGTCGGCCCGCGACTTCGCTCCCCGCTGCTTTCCCACGGTCGGTCGCCCTCCCGCAGTTGCGGCTCGCTTCGATCACGATGGCCTGCTCTCGGGAGGACTCACACCTCCAAGGTCGGAGTCATGCTGGGCACACAAACCAAGGTCCCCGGCGACCATGAGGTCACCGGGGACCGGGAAAGCAGGGCGGCCGCGCGGGGCCGCGTGCCTCAGAAGGCGCCGCCGCCGCCGTGGTACGAGTCGAGGAGGAACGGCACCTCGCCGAGGACGGTCTCGACACCGAGATCGTCTTCGACCACGACCTGCAGCAGGTGGAGGCCATCGGTGAAGGCGGCGGCGTCGAGATCGAACGCCCAGCCGGGCCCGGCCGACTCCGGGAAGCCCGGATACCTGGCGCTCACCCCCGGCCGCGGGAAGCCGTGCACCGCGGTGCCGACCCAGTTCCCATCCACGAACATGTGAATCTTGTTGACGCCCTCCCAGTCGAGCGCCCAGCCGGTGAAGGTGATCTCGCCGGCGTAGATGCCGAGCGGCACCGGCAGCTCGATCTCGCCGTACGCCCCTTGGTTCCCCTGGTTCTCGTCGCAGAGGAAGACGACCGGGATCTCGGCGATGTTGGCGACGTTGCCGTAGTAGTCACCGGCGCGCACCGTCAGCTCGTGGAAGCCCTGATTGAAACCGAGCTCGACGAGGACGCCGACGTCGAGGACGAAGCGGTAGCCGGCATGGAGGGCGTTGGGGATCGAGGGGTACCGGCTGCGGATGTCGGTGCGCGGCAGACCGAAGCAGTTGGTCATGCCGCCGGTGGCGGCGCTGTAGAAGCAGTCGGTGACCGAGTTGGCGTAGATCGCGCCGTTGATCAGCAGCTCCACGTATTTGACGCCGGTGTCGCCGAGCTCGACGCCGGTGTCCACCGCGAACCCGTCGATGACGCTGTAGCGCCGGTTCCGATCCCGCAGGTCGCAGTGGCCGAACAGCTGCGCGCCGGAGTGCGGGAACTCGATCTCCCCGAACGGCGGCAGCAGATGCGAGGCGTTGTTGAACTGCAGCTGGTAGCTTTCGCCGAGCGTCGTCCGCTCGCCGTCCCTGGCCACCACGACCGCGCTCAGGGTGTGGAAACCGTTGAGCCAGAGGGTCGAGTTCAACTCGATGCCGAAGCCGGCGGTCGCGGAATCCGGATAGCCGGGGTAGACCGCCTCGACGTCCGGGCGGCGGAAACCGTAGTAGGCGGTGCCGGCCGGCACGCCGTCGACATAGACCTCCACCCGGTCGATCCCGAGATCGTCGAGCGCCCAGCCGTGCAGCGGCATGATGCCGGTGGCGACGTTGCCGCCACCGACGAGACCGCCGAACGAACCGAACGGCGGTGCGGCCGCGGCGGGTACCGCGACCAGGAGGAGGCCTGCGAAGGTCAACAGCAGAAGATTGCGCGCCATCGTGCTCTCCTTACGGCCCCTGGCGCACGGCCCATGGGGCTCGCCGACGTGGTTCACGTGACGCGAAGTGTACGCCCTCACTTCACGCAAGTCAAACGCCGGCAACAGTTAAACCTTTCACATGCGCCGCCGCCAGAGTCGGCAGCGCGGCGACATCGTACCCGCCTTCGAGGAGCGAGACCAGCCGCCCCCCGGTGACCTCGGCGGCGAGCTCGGCCAGGAGCGACGACCATTCGGAGAAACCCTCCACGGAGACCCGCATCCCCCCGAGCGGATCGCCGCGCCAGGCGTCGAAACCCGTCGAGAGCAGGAGGAGCTCCGGAGCGAAGGCGCGCACCGCGGGGAGCACGCTCTCCTCGAAGGCCGTGCGATAGGCGGCATCGCCGCTGCCCGCCGGCAGCGGCAGGTTGAGCGTGTATCCCGCGCCCCGCCCCCGGCCCTTCTCGTCACGCGCGCCGGTGCCCGGATAGAACGGGTACTGGTGGAGGCTCACGTAGAGGACGTCGTCGCGCTCCTCGAAGGCGTGCTGCGTACCGTTGCCATGATGGACGTCGAAGTCCACGATCGCCACCCTGCCGACGCCGTGGTGGCGGCGGGCCCGCTCGGCCATCACCGCGGCGTTGTTGAGGAAGCAGAAGCCCATCGCGCGATCGCGCTCGGCGTGGTGCCCGGGCGGGCGGACGACGGCGAAGGCGCGCCGGCCTGATCCTCCACAGCTCCAGTCGAGGGCGGCCACCGCCGTCGCCGCGGCGGCCCAGGCGGCGCGCCAGCTCCCCGCGGCAAGCGGGTTGTCGGCCGAATCGAGGAGCAGGTCGCCGCGGGCGACCGCGCGCTCGAAGCGCCGGAGGTAGGCGGCGTCGTGAACCGCGGCGACCGCCTCCTCGACTCCTTCCGGAGCCGCCCTCCCGGCATGCCGCCAGCCCGGATCGAGGTGATCGAGGATCGCGGCGAGCCGCTCGGGACACTCCGGATAGCCGGGCGGACCGCGGTGCTCCAGGCAGACGGGGTCGGAGAAGATCCGGATCATCCGCGCTCTCCGTGCCGGCCTCGCCGCCCCCGCCGCCGGCTGGGGAGAGCGATCCCGCGGGCCGCGAGGCGGCTGCGGAAGCGGCAGACCATCGAGTCGATGCTGCTCGGCGTCAGCTCGGGCGCGAGCCGGCGGGCGAGCTCGGATGAGGGAAGGTCGGAGGTCAGCGCGAGCTCGAGCAGGCGCAGCCGGCGCGGGGTCGCGCGTGGCCCGGCCAGCTCGCGGAGCCGGAGCCGCGCCTCGCGGCGCTGCTCCCGCGCGAGCAGCCGCGCCTCCGCCGTGGGCTCGGGATCGCGCAGCGGGATCACCTCCGCTCCCCCCTCGCCGGTGAGCGCGAGGGGGCGGCGCCCGCCTCCCCGCTTCGCGCTCGCCGCCGCCCGGCGATGGTCGGCGACCACCGTCCGGACCAGCGCGGCGAGGTAGAGCGCGAGCTCGCCCGGACTCTCCCCGCGGAAGGCCCGTATCCGCCGGCGGCCGACATCCAGGAGCCGGCACCAGGCCTCCTGGACGAGATCGTCGACCTCTTCGGGAACGGCCTTCCCGCCGCGGGCGAGCTCGCGGCGTACCGCGCGGCGGAGAAACGGCCCGAGCTCGTGGACGACGGGCTCCGAGCCGTGCGCATCATCACGTGCGAGACCACGGAACGACTCTATGGACAGGACTGCCATCACGCTTACCTCCTCTCGCAGGGCGCGAGGAGGCGAGCCGGGAGGGCGAGCCCGCCACGAACTCGGGAGAACCGTGTAGGGAGTCTAGCGCAGGAGGACGAAGGCTGGAAGAGGGCCGGGCTCGCGGAGCGAGCCGGGCTGCGCAGGGTGGCTCCCGGAAAAGGGAGCGTACCGGGAGGGCGGCACCCGGTGACGGGGCCGCCCGGGCGGGCCCTAGCGCAGCTTCTCCTCGACGAACTCGACGTGCCGCCGGACCTTCGGATCGTACTTCTTCATCCGGAGCTTCTCGGTGGTCGTCTTCTTGTTCTTCGTCGTGGTGTAGAAGTAGCCGGTACCGGCCGAGGAAACGAGCTTCACCTTGTCGCGCATCGCTGCAATCTTCTCCGCGTCTCTCTTCGCTTCAACGACCGCACCGGGAACGTCCGGCGACTCCGGACGCCCCCGGTGGCAGCCGAGGCTGGACGATGGCGGGGCCGACGGGACTCGAACCCGCGACCTCCGGCGTGACAGGCCGGCGTTCTAACCAGCTGAACTACGACCCCTCGTCCAGCAAAAACCGCAGGCGGTCATCCCTGGTGGGAGGTGGGGGATTCGAACCCGCGACCCCCTGCGTGTAAGGCAGGTGCTCTACCACTGAGCTAACCTCCCTGCCGAGCGGGACTCTAGTGTGCCGGGACGGGACTGTCAACGCCCTCTCGCCTGGACATCGGCGGCCGGCTGGAGAAGAATGGCGCCGCAGATCCGCGCCGGAATCGCGGGCGCGACCCTACGGACCACGATCGGGGAGAGATCCATGCACGAGTTGCCCAAGCTCGCCTACGCCTACGACGCCCTGGTGCCGCACATCGACGCGCGGACCATGGAGATCCATCACACCAAGCACCACCAGGCCTACATCGACAACCTCAACAAGGCGCTCGCCGCCCACCCCGAGCTCGCTGCGAAGAGCCTCGAAGAGCTGCTGCGCGGGGTGGCCACGGTGCCCGAGGGGATCCGCACCGCGGTCCGCAACCACGGGGGCGGCCACGCGAACCATTCGCTCTTCTGGGAGATCATGGGCCCGGGCGGCGGCGGCGCCCCGACCGGCGAGCTCGCCACCGCGATCAAGGCCGCCTTCGGCAGCTTCTCCGACCTCCAGGAGAAGCTCACCGCCGCGGCGATGGGTCAGTTCGGCTCGGGCTGGGGCTGGCTGGTGGTCGCCGACGGCAAGCTCGAGGTCTTCGCCCGGCCGAACCAGGACAGCCCCTGGATGGAGGGCAAGACCCCGATCCTCGGCGTGGACGTCTGGGAGCACGCCTACTACCTGAACTACCAGAACCGGCGGGGCGACTACCTCAAGGCGTGGTGGAACACCGTCCGCTGGGACGCGGTCGCGGCTCGTTACGCCCGCGCCCGTGGCTGACGACGACGCCGGGCGGGGGCCGAGGCCCTCAGCCCGGCTCCTCTTCGTCGCCGAAGAAGAAGAGATCGGCGCAGGCGGGCGAGCAGAACGCCTTCCCGCCGCGCCGTACCGCGCAGCGGAAGCAGAAGTAGCGGTGGCAGACCGTGCACTTGCTGAGGCGGACCTCCCCCTCGGAAAGACCGCAGCGAACGCACCGCTCGACTGGCTTCGGGCTCATCGGGGCGAGTATACTCTCCCGTCGCGCGGCCAAGCCGCCGAGGCGGTGTAGCTCAGTGGTTAGAGCGAGCGGCTCATAACCGCTAGGTCAAGGGTTCGAGTCCCTTCACCGCCACCACCCGCCGTGCCGAGCCATCTCGACCCGGTCCTCGAACGGTTCTTCACCGAAAGCGCGCCGCTGGCCGCCGGCGACCGGCTCGCCATCGCCTTCTCGGGCGGGCCGGACTCGCTCGCTCTCCTGCTCGCCGCGGAACGCTTCGCCCGGCGGCGCGCCTGCGCCACCTTCGCCGTGCACGTCGACCATCGGCTCGATCCGGGTTCGGCGGCACGCGCCCGGGAGGCGGCCTCCCTCGCCCGGCAGCTCGGGGTCCGGTTCGTGCTCACCGCACTCGCCCCGGAGCCCTCGGCCCCCGGCGAGAGCCGCGAGGCGGCGGCCCGCCGCGGCCGGTACCGCGAGCTCGAGCGGGCGCGTGCCGCCCACGGTGCCCGCTGGCTCGCCACCGCCCACCATGCCGGCGATCAGGCCGAAACGGTGGCGCTCCGCCTCGCCCAGGGCTCGACCTGGGCGGGTCTCGCCGGCATCCGTCCGCTCCTCGGCACGCTGGTGCGCCCGCTCCTCGGGCTGCCGCGCGAGGCGCTCGCCCGTGAGGTCGCCGCGAGCGGTCTCTCGTCCGTCATCGATCCGACCAACCGGGATCTGCGCCTGCGCCGCAACGCGGTTCGCCACCGGCTCCTCCCCCATCTCACGGCTCGCGAGCCGGAGATCACCGCGCGGTTGGCGCGGCTCGCGACGGCCGCTGCCTTCGCCGGTGCCGCTCTCGACCGCCGTTTCCAGGCGGCCGGTCTCCTCCCCGCGCCAACGCTCCCGGCCCTTCGCGCGCTGCCGCCGGCGGTGCGCCGCGAGCTCCTGCGCCGGCAGGCCGCGGCGACCGCTCCGCTCGCCGGGCGCCGCGTATCGGTCTTCGCCGACCTCGACCGGCAGCTCGCCGCGGGAGGCCGGATCGGCTGTGACGCGGGAGGTGGCTGGCGCTGGACGAGCCAGGCCGGACGCCTCGTCCTCGTCCGGCCCGCCGCGCCCACGCCGGGCTTCTCGTATACACTGCTCCTGCCCGGCAGCCTGCGCATTCGCGAGGCGGGGGTCCGGCTGCGCGCCGTGCTCCGCGACGGCGAGGAAGGATCGCCGGCGCGAGTTTCCGGCTGGCGGGCGCGTCTGGATCTCGTGCGAGCCGGAAGCGGCCCGCTCGAGGTCAGGAGTCGCCGCGCCGGAGACCGGATGCGGCCGGAAGGCAGCCCGGGGCGACGGAAGCTCAAGGAGTTGCTGATCGACGGCAGGATCCCGCTCTCCGAACGCGACCGCCTGCCGCTCGTCTGCGCCGGCGGTGAGCTCGTCTGGGTGCCCGGCGTGGCGCTGGCTGCCGGCTGGCGTGCCGGACCCGGGAAGCCCGGGTGGGATCTGGAGGTTTGCGAAGCATGAGTGAAGCGATGGTCAAGGAGATCATCTCCGCCACCGAGCTGGCGCGCCGGGTCACGGAGCTCGGCCGGGAGTTGAGCGAAGGGTTCGCCGACTCCGATCCGATCTTCCTCGGCCTGCTCTCGGGCGCCGAGATCTTCCTCGCCGACCTGGTGCGGGCGGTGGGCCGGCCGTGGCGTTTCGAGTTCGTCCGGGTCTCCTACGGTCATGGCGAGACCGGGGGCGCCGACCTGCTCTCGATCCACTTCCCGATCCCGGTCGACGTCCGCGATCAGCATGTCGTGATCGTCAAGGACGTGGTGGCGAGCGGGGTCACCGAGAGCTATCTGGCGAGCCAGCTGCGTGAACGCGGCGCCGCGAGCGTCGCTTTCGTCGCCCTCGTCGATCTCGCCGGCGAGCGCACCACCCCGTTCATCCCCGACTACCGCGCCTTCACCCTGCAGCGGGCCGGACGGCTCGTCGGCTACGGCCTCAAGGGGGCCGCCGGCCGCCTCGGCAACCTCCCGTTCCTGGGTGAAGTGCCCCGTGGCTGAGACGGCCACCGTGGCGACGACCGGCGAGGAAGGAACCCCTTGAACGCGACCCTGCGGACCCTGCTCCTCTGGATGGTGGTCTTCGTGGCCGTCATCCTCCTCTGGAACACCTTCCAGGCCGGCCGCGCCCAGCGCTCCGAGCTCAACTTCAACCAGTTCCAGGAGAAGGTGGACAAGGGCCTCGTGGGCGAAGCCGTGCTCCGGGGGACGAAGGTCAGCGGCAAGTTCAAGGCGGGGGGTGAGCACGCCGGCGGCGACGAGTTCGTCAGCGAGCTCCCCTTCCTGCCCACCCCCGAGTTCATCGAGAAGCTGGTCGCGGCCGGCGTCGAGGTCCGGGCCGAACCGCCGCGCGAGAGCCCGCTGCTGACGATCCTCGCGAGCTGGGCGCCGCTGCTCCTGCTCGTCGGCCTCTGGGTCTTCTTCATGCGGCAGATGCAGAGCGGCGGCAACAAGGCGCTCTCGTTCGGCAAGAGCAAGGCCAGGCTGCTCAACGTCACCGCGAAGAAGGTGACCTTCAAGGACGTCGCCGGGATCGAGGAGGCGAAAGAGGAGCTCCAGGAGATCGTCGAGTTCCTCAAGGACCCGCAGAAGTTCCAGAAGCTCGGCGGCAAGATCCCGAAGGGCGTGCTCCTGATGGGCCCGCCGGGAACCGGCAAGACGCTCCTCGCGCGCGCCATCGCCGGCGAGGCGAACGTCCCCTTCTTCTCCATCTCCGGCTCCGACTTCGTCGAGATGTTCGTCGGCGTGGGCGCGTCGCGCGTCCGCGACCTGTTCGAGCAGGGGAAGAAGAACGCCCCCTGCATCATCTTCATCGACGAGATCGACGCCGTGGGCCGCCATCGGGGCGCCGGTCTCGGCGGCGGTCACGACGAGCGCGAGCAGACGCTCAACCAGCTGCTCGTGGAGATGGACGGCTTCGAGACCAACGAGGGCGTGATCCTGATCGCCGCGACCAACCGCCCGGACGTCCTCGATCCGGCGCTGCTGCGGCCCGGACGGTTCGATCGCCGGGTGATGGTGGACCGGCCCGACCTCAACGGCCGCCTGGGCATCCTCCAGGTCCACACCCGGAATACCCCCATCGGCGAAGACGTCGATCTCGAGGTGATCGCCCGCGGCACCCCCGGCTTCGCGGGGGCCGATCTCGCGAACCTCGTCAACGAGGCCGCTCTCATCGCCGCCCGCCGCAACAAGAAGAAGGTCGAGATGGCGGACTTCGAGTTCGCCAAGGACAAGATCCTCATGGGCGCGGAGCGGCGCTCCCTGGTGATGACCGACGAGGAGAAGGCGGTCACCGCCTATCACGAGGCCGGGCACGCGCTGGTGGCGGCGTTCCTCCCCGGCCACGATCCGCTCCACAAGGTGACGATCATCCCGCGGGGGCGGGCGCTCGGGGTGACGATGCAGCTGCCCACCGAGGACAAGTACACCTACCGCCGGGACCAGATCGCCAACCAGATCGCGATCCTGATGGGCGGCCGGGTCGCCGAGGAGCTCACCCAGAGAGACATCACCACCGGCGCCGGCAACGACATCGAACGCGCCACCGCGCTCGCCCGGAAGATGGTCTGCGAGTGGGGGATGTCCGAGCTCGGCCCCCTCGCCTTCGGCGGCGGCGACGAGCCGGTCTTCCTCGGCCGCGACTTCGCCCAGCGCGCCGACTACAGCGAGGACACGGCGTTGCGCATCGACCAGGAGGTCCAGCGGATCGTCCGGCAGGGCCACGAAGAGGCCCGGAGGATCCTCTCCGAGCAGCGCGCGGTCCTCGATCGCCTCTCCCGGGAGCTCCTCGAGAAGGAGTCGCTCGAAGGCGAGGCCGTCTACGGCCTGATCGAAGCGATGACCGGGCAGCGCCTCGGCCCGCCGCGACCCCCGAAGAGCGAATCGCTGACGCCGGAGCCGCCCGGCGTGCCGGCGGCCGAGACGGCGCCAGCGGTGGCGGCCCTCCCCGGCCAGACACAACCCGCCACCCGCTCCGCTCTCGACGGCGAGGGCGAACGGCGACAGGGCTGGTAGACTCCGGCGACAGTCCGCTCCCGACGGAATCGCCGCTGATCGATGGCTGAACGCGTCCCGCCCTCCCCACCGCGCCGTTATCGCCTCTCCCTGCCCCGCGGCCGCGAGCTCGAGCTCGTGGCCGGCCGGCCCCTCCTCCTCGGGGTGGTCAACATCACCCCCGACTCGTTCAGCGACGGCGGCCGGTACCTTCCCCCCGAAGCGGCCGTCGCGCACGGCCTGCGTCTCCTCGCCGAAGGCGCCGACGCCCTCGATCTCGGCGCGGAGTCGACCCGCCCCGGAGGCGGTGTCTACGGTGACGGGGCCCGGCCGGTGACGCCCGGGGAAGAGCGGCGGCGCCTGCTGCCGGTGCTCGCGGCGCTGCGGGAGCGCACGGAGGTACCGCTCTCGGTCGACACCCGGCACGGCGAGGTCGCTCGCGACGCCCTCGCCGCCGGCGCCGATCTCGTCAACGACGTCTCCGCGCTCGGCGATCCGGTGATGGCGGAGGTGGTGGCGGCGGCCGGCTGTCCGCTGGTGCTGATGCACGCCCGGGGCGAGCTCGCCACGATGCAGCGCGAGATCCGGTTCCACGACGTGGTGGCCGAGGTCCGCGCCGAGCTCGCCGAGCGCGTCGACTTCGCGGTGGCGCGGGGGATCCGCCGCACCCAGCTCCTCGTCGACCCCGGCATCGGGTTCGGCAAGACCGCCGCGCAGAACGTGGAACTGATCGCCCGCCTCGACGACCTCGCCGCGCTCGGTCAGCCGGTGCTCCTCGGGGCGAGCCGGAAGAGCTTCGTCGGCACCCTCACCGGCGCCGCGGTCGACGAGCGGCTGCCGGGAAGCCTCGCCGCCGCCCTCTGGGGGGCCCGGCGCGGCGCGGCGATCCTCCGGATCCACGACGTCGCCGCCACCCGCCAGGCGCTGCGGCTCTGGAGCGAGCTCGCGGCCGCCGGGGGACGAGCCGCATGAACCTGCCCTCGCTCCTCGAGCTCGTCACCTGGCGCGATCTGCTCGACGTCGGGGTGGTGGCGATCCTCTTCTACAACCTCCTCCTGCTGATCCGGGGCACCCGCGCGGTGCAGATGCTCTCCGGGCTCCTCTTCGCCGCCCTCCTCTTCTTCGTCGCCAGGACCACCGGCCTGCTGACGCTCGAGGCGATCATCGAGAAGGTCCTCATCTTCCTGCCGTTCGCGATCATCGTCCTCTTCCAGCAGGAGATCCGGCGCGCCCTCGTCCGTCTCGGGCGCAATCCGCTCCTCGGACGCCGGACGATCTCGCGCCTCGAGGCGACCGTGGAGGAGATCGCGCTCGCGGTCGCGGCGATGGCGAGCCGCCGCATCGGCGCGCTGATCGTCGTCGCCCGCGAGGAAGGGCTGCGCAACTTCTCGGAGAACGGCATCGCCATCGACGGCCGGGTCTCCTACGATCTCCTGGTGAACGTCTTCACTCCCGGGACGCCGCTCCACGACGGCGCGGTGATCATCGAGAACGGCCGCCTCGTCGCCGCCGCCTGCTATCTCCCCCTCTCCGCGAGCGTCGAGCTCTCGAAGCGGTACGGCACCCGCCACCGGGCCGCGGTGGGGATCAGCGAGGAGACCGACGCGGTGGCGATCGTGGTCTCCGAAGAGACCGGGCAGGTCTCGCTCGCGGTGGCCGGCAATCTGGCCCGCGATCTCGACGGCGGGAACCTCCGCGAGGAGCTGCTGGCCTACCTCCGGCCGGAGAGCCCGCGTGGCGGCAGGAGGGCGCGATGAACGAGCGCCTGCGACTCTGGGGGCTGCGGCTCCTCGCCCTCGGGCTCGCTCTCTTCGTCTGGTACTTCGTCTCGCTGGAGAAGCGAGAGCGGCCGAGCGAGCGGGTCATCGACGCGACCGTCACCTACCTGCCGCCGCCCGGGATCATGGTCCTCGACCCGATCCAGAGCGTGAAGGTGCGGCTCCGGGGCGGCGACCGGAGGATCCGCAACCTGAGCCCGGTCCAGGTGGACGTGGTGATCGAGCTGCCCACCGAGCGGGTCGGCAAGATCGAGTTCCACCTCGGACCCGAGAACGTGCTCCGCCCCGACGACGTCGACGTCGTCTCGATCGATCCGAACACGATCCGCCTCGAGATCGACCGGCAGGCGACCCGGCTGGTGCCGGTCGAGCCGCGCCTGGTCGGCGAGCCGGCGGCCGGCGCGGTGCCGCAGCAACCGACGCTCGACCCCGCGGCGGTGCTGGTCACCGGCCCCGAGTCGCGCCTGCAGCAGCTCGCCGCGGTCTCCACGAGCCCGGTCCGGCTCGACGGCCACGCCTTCGACATCCAGGAGACGGTCATGGTCCTCTCGCCCGACTCCCTCGTCAAGATCGTGGAGCCGGTGGTCGTGACCGTCCGGGTGCCGCTGCTCCGGCCGGACGACGCCGAGGCCACCCGTGAGCCCGAGCCGGCGGCCGCGCCGCGGAGGCGCCGGTGAGCGCTCCCGCCCTCTTCGGCACCGACGGCATCCGCGCCCGCTTCGGCGAGCCGCCGCTCGTCGAGCCGCAGGTCCGGCGGCTCGCCACCGAGCTGGCGCGCTTCCTCGACGACGGCCTCGAGCGCCCGCACGTCGTCCTCGGCGGCGACACCCGGGCGAGCACCCCGGTGCTCCTCGACTGGTTCCGGGAGGGGCTCCTCGCCGGTGGCGCGGTGCCGGTCGACGTCGGCGTGCTGCCGACCCCGGCGCTCGCCTACCTCGTCCGCCGCGAGGCGGCGGCCGCGGCGGTCGCGATCTCGGCCAGCCACAACCCGGCCGCCGACAACGGCATCAAGCTGATCGACAACCATGGCTTCAAGTGGGCGACGGCGGCCGAGAAGGCACTCGAAGCGCGGCTCGCGGGCCCGGCTCCGGTGACCAGTCGCGAAAGCAGCGGCACCGCGGTCGACCGGCGACAGGAGGCAGCGGCGGCCTACCTCGAATACGTCACCCACGCCGGCGATGACGGCGCCCCCCTCGCCGGGCTGCGGGTGGCGGTCGACGCCGCCCACGGCGCCGCCTCGGCGCTCGCCGGCGAGGTCTTCCGGGCCCTCGGCGCCCGGGTCGAGGTGCTCTGCGCCGCACCCGACGGCACCAACATCAACGCGGGCTGCGGCTCCACGCACCCCGAGCGGCTTGCTGCGCGGCTTGCCGGGGGCGGCTTCGACCTCGGCTTCGCCTTCGACGGCGACGCCGACCGGGCGCTGCTCGTCGACGCGGCGGGCACGGTCCGGGATGGCGACGCGATGCTCTTCCTCTGGGCCTCGGCGCTGGCGGCGGCCGGCACGCTCGCGCCCGCCGCGATCGTCGCCACGAGCATGAGCAACCTCGGGCTCGAGCAGGCGCTCGCACCGCTCGGGGTCACGGTCGTCCGCTCCGACGTCGGCGACCGGGAGGTCGTCGCGACGCTCCGCCGCGAAGGGCTCCGCCTCGGGGGCGAGCAGTCGGGACACCTCGTCGACCTGCGCCGCTCGACGACCGGCGACGGGCTCCTCACCGCCGTCACCCTCGCCCGCCTGGTCGCCCGCGCCGGGCGGAGCGTGAGCGATCTCCTCGCCCCGTTCCGCCGCTTCCCGCAGCTCCTGCGCAACGTCCCGGTGCCGGCGAAGCGGCCGCTCGCCGAGCTGCCGGCCGTCTGCCGCGCCCAGCGGCACGCCGAAGCCACCCTCGGCACCGCCGGCCGGCTGGTACTCCGCTACAGCGGCACCGAACCGCTTGCCCGGATCATGCTCGAGGGCCCGGACGCCGCGGTGCTCGAAAGCCTGGCCGCCGAGATCGCCGCGGCCCTCGCCGCCGACCTCGGTCAGCCGCCGGAGAGCGCCGCCAGGTAGGCCTTCACCGTCGGCGCGAGGCCGCGGTAGAGGGCGTCCGAGATCAGGGCGTGGCCGATCGAGACCTCCTGGAGGCCGGGGAGGTGACGGGCGAGAAAGGGGAGGTTCTCGAGATCGAGGTCGTGGCCGGCGTTCAGGCCGAGCCCCACCGCGAGGGCCCGCTCGGCCGTCTCCCGGTAGCGGGCGAAAACCGCGTCGCGATCGGGGGTCGGGAAGGCGCGGGCGTACTCCTCGGTGTAGAGCTCGACGCGATCGGCGCCGACCGACGGCGCGGCCTCCGCCTCGGCGGGGACCGGGTCGACGAAGAGGCTCACCCGGCAGCCGGCCTCGTGCAGGCGGGCGACGATCTCGCGGAGCCAGACCCGGTCGACCTCGCCGAAGCGCCAGCCGGCGTTGGAGGTGAGGACGTCCGGGGGGTCGGGCACCAGCGTCGCCTGCGCCGGGCGCACCCGCTCCACCAGGCGGAGCCACGGCTCGGCGGGGAAACCCTCGATGTTGAACTCGACCGGCAGCCAGCCGGCGAGCTCCTCGACGTCGGCGAAGCGGATGTGGCGCTCGTCGGGGCGGGGGTGGACGGTGATCCCGTGACAGCCGGCGGCGATCGCCACCTCCGCCGCCTCGCGCACCCGCGGGAGGTCGCCGCCGCGGGCGTTGCGCAGCGTCGCGACCTTGTTGACGTTGACGCTGAGCCGGATCAACGGCGCGCTCCGCTCAGCGCTCGATCTCGCCGACCGTCGCCACCTGCTCCTCGGGCTCGGCGGCGATCACGATCGAGCGGCCGATCGGCAGCAGCGTCCGGTGCCGGCGATCGCCGAAGAAGAGGTTGACCTCGTAGAAGCCGCCCGCCGGCGAGATCGCGAGCAGGGTCGCCTTCGCCCCTTTGAGGCCCAGCAGGTCGTTGTGGATCAGCACTTCGCAGGGGGTGTCCATGCTCATTCCTCCCAATGGCCGTGCTGCTTGTACTCCTTGAGCTTGCGCTGCAGCGTGCGCAGGCCGATGTCGAGGAGGCGCGCGGCCTCGGCCCGGCGTCCTCCGGTGTGGGCGAGCGTGGCGAGGATCGCCTCCCGCTCCACCTCCGCCATCGTGCGCGGGGTCGTCTCCTCCCGTGCCGGGGGGGTGGCGGGGGCCTGGGGCGCGGTGGCGGCCGGCGGCGGCGCGGAGGGGAGCGGGAGCGCCGGCCAGGCCTCGCCCTTCGCGCCGCGCACCTCCGGCGGCAGGTCGTCGCGGCCGATCTCCTCCCCGCGGTGGAAGATGACCACGGTCTCGATCAGGTTGCGCAGCTCCCGTACGTTGCCCGGCCAGGCGTAGGCCGAAAGCGCCGCGGTCGCGTCGGGCGCGAGGCGGGGCAGGTCGCGGCCGTGCTCGGCGGCGAAGCGCTCCAGATAATGCTCGGCGAGAAGCGGGATGTCCTCGGGACGCTCGCGCAGCGGCGGGATCCGGAGCGTGACCACCTTGAGCCGGTAGTAGAGGTCCTCGCGGAAGCGGCCGGTCGCCACCTCGCGCTCCAGGTCGCGGTTGGTGGCGGCGAGCAGGCGGAAGTCCACCTCCACGAGATCGCTGCCGCCGACCCGCATCACCTGCCGCTCCTCGAGCACCCGCAGGAGCTTGACCTGGAGCTCGGGGTAGAGCTCGCTGATCTCGTCGAGGAAGAGCGTGCCGCGATGGGCGAGCTCGAACTTGCCGATCTTGCGGCCCACCGCGCCGGTGAAGGCGCCCTTCTCGTGGCCGAAGAGCTCGCTCTCGAGGATGTCGGAGGGGATCGCGCCGCAGTTGATCGCGAGGAACCGCTCGTCGCGGCGCGGGCTGGCGTGATGGAGCGCGTTGGCCACCAGCTCCTTGCCGGTGCCGCTCTCGCCCACCAGGAGCACCGTCGATCGGGTCGGCGCCACCGCCCGCATCTGCTCGAAGAGCTGCTCCATCGCCGCCGAACGGCCGAGGATCGCCTCGAACCGGAACCGCTTGTCGAGCCGCTCCTGGAGGCTCGAGACCTCGTCGCGCAGGCGCCGGTTCTCGAGCAGGTTCGTCACCCGGCGGCGCAGTTCGTAGAGATCGACCGGCTTGGTGAGGTAGTCGTCGGCGCCGACCTTCATCGCGTCGACCGCCGACTCGATCGAGCCGAACGCGGTCATCAGGACGACGGCCAGCTCCAGCTCCCGGCGTCGGACCTCCTGGAGGAAGGCGAGTCCGTCCATCCCCGGCATCCGCAGGTCGCAGATCGCGACCCGCACCGACGGCTCCCGCTCGAGCAGCTCGAGGGCCCGGCGCGCGTCGTCGAAGGTGCGCACCACGAGCCCGGTCTTCTCCAGCGCGATCGCCACCGACTCGCGCGAGCCGGTCTCGTCGTCGATCACCACGATCTGGGGTCGTTCCGCCATCACGTGCCATATTGGCACAAGCGGCCGGCTCCTCCAACCCGGAGATCAGCCGGCAGAAGAGAGAAGGGCGAGGAGGTCCGCCTCGCCGAGCACCGGGATGCCGAGCTCCTCCGCCCGCCGGAGCTTCGAGCCCCCTTCTGCGCCGGCGAAGAGGGCGGTGGTCTGCGCCGAGACCCCGCCGGTCACCCGCGCTCCGAGCGCCTCGAGCCGCCGCGTCGCCTCCGTCCTTCCGAAGGCGCCGAAGCGCCCCGTGAGCACGTAGGAGCGACCCGCGAGCGGCAGCTCCGGAGCGGGGCGGGGGGCCGTCACCGGCGGCTCCACCCCGGCCGCGGCGAGCCGCCGCAGCCGCTGCTGCTGGCGCGGATCGGCGAAGAACTCCCGCACCGCCGCCGCGACCTTCTCCCCCACCTCGGGCACCGCGCGCAGCTCCTCGTCGCTCGCCGCGGCCAGCGCCGCGAGCGAACCGAACCGCGCGGCCAGATGGCGAGCGATCCGCTCGCCGACGAAACGGATCCCGAGGGCGTAGAGGAGCCGGGGGAGTGGCCGGCTCCGGCTCGCGGCGATCGCCGCGAGGAGGTTGTCGGCCGATCGCTCCCCCCATCCGGGCAGCGCCGCGAGGCGCTCCCGGTCGAGCGCGTAGAGCGAGGCGAGATCCGGCAGCAGCCCGGCCGCGTGGAGCTGCGCGATCCGCTCCTCGCCGAGGCCGTCGATCTCCATCGCGTTGCGGGAGGCGAAGTGGCGGATCGACTCCAGCAGCACCGCCGGGCAGTCGGGGTTGCCGCAGCGCACCGCGACCTCCCCTTCCCGCCGTTCGACGGGGCTGTCGCACTCCGGACAGCGCTCCGGCAGCGCGAACGGCTCCGCCCCTGCGGGGCGCAGGTCGAGCCGGACCCCGACGACCTTCGGGATCACGTCGCCCCCCTTCTCGACGCTCACGGTGTCGCCCACCCGCACGTCCTTGCGGGCGAGGTCCTCGTAGTTGTGCAGGGTGGCGCGGCGCACCGTGCTGCCGGCGATCGTCACCGGCTCGAGCTCGGCCACCGGGGTGAGCACGCCGGTGCGCCCCACCTGGACGGTGATGCCCAGCACCCGGGTCTCCGCCCGCTCGGGCTCGTACTTGAACGCCACCGCCCAGCGCGGCGCCTTCGCGGTCGCGCCGAGCCGCTCGCGCAGCGCGGGATCATCGACCTTCACGACCACGCCGTCGGTCTCGAAGTCGAGATCGTGACGGTGCTCACGCCACCGCTCGATGAACGCCTCGATCTCGGCGAGCCCCCGGCAGCGCTGCCAGTGGGAGTCGACCGGGAAGCCCCAGGCGGCGAGCTGCGCGAGCGCGGCGGCCTGCGACGGCGCGGGCTCGCCCTCGGCGATCGCCTGGTAGACCACCGCCGCGAGCCGCCGCGCCGCGACTTCCCGGCTGTCGAGCAGCCGGATCGAGCCGGCGGTAGCGTTGCGGGGGTTGGCGAAGAGCGGCTCTCCGGCCGCCTCTCGCTCCCGGTTCAGTCGCGCGAAGACCGGTCGCGGGAGGAAGACCTCTCCCCGCACCAGGAGCCGGCGGGGAGCGTCCGCCGCGAGCCGCAGGGGGAGCGTCCGCACGGTCCGCAGGTTGGCGGTCACGTCGTCCCCCACGAGACCGTTGCCCCGGGTGGCGCCCTCGACCAGCACCCCGTCCTCGTACCGCAGCGAGATCGAGACGCCGTCCACCTTCAGCTCGGCGACGAACGCGAGCTCGGCGTCCGGCACCAGCCGGCCGAGTCTGTCGATCCACGCCGCCAGCTCCTCACGGCTGTAGGTGTTG
>JAAYLR010000148.1 GCA_012521815.1 Acidobacteriota bacterium | reverse complement strand
CCCAGGGGGTGCGCGAGAGGAGACCGACCGGCAGGTCGAAGCCGGGGGAGCAGTACTGACGCTCGTCGTAGCCGAACGGCACGAACTCCTCGAGCGCGTGCGGCACCCCGAGATCGCGGAGGGCGATCTCCACCGCCCGGTCGATCTCGGTATCCCCCCGGCGGCTCCGCTTGTAGTGGAACGCCCCGGGGTCGCCCAGGTTCGCGGCCACGAGGCCGGCGCGGATCCGGGCGGTGACCGCCTCGTTGCGGGCGAGCCAGGCGATCGCGCCGATCGTCCCCGGCGCCCAGAGGAAGCGCCAGCTCCAGCGCCGCTCGCGGCCGGCGAGCTCGCGGGCGAGGAAGGCGCTCACCGCGAGGCCGGAGAGGTTGTCGTTGGCGAGCGCCGGGTGGCAGACGTGGCAGGAGACGAGGATCTCCGCCGGGCTCGCGCCGGGCAGGAGCAGCTCGCCGTAGGTGAGGTGGCCGTCGGCGAGGGTGGTGTCGATCTCGACCTCGTACTCCCCGTCGGGGAGCGCCGCGAGCACCCGGTGCGGCAGGCAGAACCCCCAGCTCTCCTGCCAGTAGCTGGTGCGGTAGGGGACGAGGTCGGGCTTGTCGGGCAGCGAGTGGAGCCGGGGGCGGAGCTCGGCGAGCGGGAAGCGGCCGCGCACCGGCACGCTGTAGCCGACGACCTCGAGATTCCGCCGGGCGGTGTCGGCGACGATCTCGCCGCCCGGGCCGCGGAGCACGGCGCGGCGCAGGTTCCACTCCTTCGGCACCGTCCAGTCGAGCACCGGGGTGCCGGTGGGCACCTCGACGACGGTGAGCGGCACGAGCTCGCCGAGCGCGGCGAGCGTCGCCCGCACGCCGTCGCCGGTGAGGCTGCGCGGCAGCGCGAAGAGCCGTGCCGCGAGCGCGTGCATCTCCCGGCCGCGCGCGAGATCGGCGGCCTTCGGTTCCGGGGCGGTCATGGCCGGGAGTCTATCCGCGGCGGCGCGTGCTTCAGGCCTGCCAGCGCAGGCCCGCGTCGAGCTCGCCCGCGGCGAGCAGCTCGCGGATCCGGCCGAGCCGCTTGAAGCGCGGGCCGTCGAAGGCCGCGCGGTCGAAGCCCTGCTCCCGGTAGGCCGCCGCAAGCTGCGCGGCGCCATTGCGCGCGTTCCAGCGGAGCCGGAACTCCGGGAAGCGGCCCTCGAGCTTGGCGCAGCTGACGCGGTAGTTGCGCGGGTCGGGGCCGGCGCCCTCGGCGAAGGCGAGGGTGCAGCCGGGCACCGTCTCGCCGACGATCTCGGCGAGCTCGCGGATCCGGTAGTTCTCGGCGGTGCCGCCGATGTTGAACGCCTCGGCGTGGACGAGCTCGCGCGGCGCGGTGAGCAGGAGCAGGAAGGCGCGGGCGATGTCCTCGACGTGCACGATCGGCCGCCACGGGGTGCCGTCGCTCTGGAGCACGATCTGGCCCGTCGTCACCGCCCAGGCGACGAGGTTGTTGAGCACGAGATCGACCCGCAGGCGGGGCGAGACGCCGTAGGCGGTGGCGTTGCGCAGGAGCACCGGGCTGAAGCGGTCGTCGGCGAGCTCGAGCAGCCCGCGCTCGGTCTCCACCTTCGAGATCGCGTACGGCGTGATCGGGGCGAGCGGCGACTCCTCGTCGAGGAGCGCGTCCCCTCCCGAGGCGCCGTAGTTGCTGCACGAGGAGGCGAACAGGAAGCGCGTGACGCCGGCCTCCTTCGCCAGCCGCGCGAGGTGGAGCGAGCCGTGCAGGTTGATCGCGTAGGTCAGCTCGGGGTCGAGGTCGCCGAGGGGATCGTTCGAGAGGCCGGCGAGGTGGATCACCGCCTCGCAACCCGCGAGATCGGCGGCGGTCGCGTTCCGGAGGTCCCACCGGCCGGGCGGTTCGGCGCGCTGCAGGCTGCCGAAGCCGCAGGCGGCGAAGAAGCCGGTGTCGAGGGCCTTCACCTCGTGACCGGCGGCGGTGAGGAGCGGGGCGAGGACGCTGCCGATGAACCCCTGGTGTCCGGTGATGGCGACGCGCATGTTCGTTTCCCTTCTCGGTCGGGTGGCGGTTCGGGGCGCCAAACCACGGCAGCGTAGCACCTCTGCAGCGCTCCTGACCCGCCCGCGCGTGGCGCCGGAGAGAGCCCGTGCCCGGGATGCCGGGTCACGCCGCGGGGCCGTCTTCTCGATGCCGCTGCCGGCCGGCGAGCCAGAGGAGGAGCGCGAGGGGGGAGAAGGTCGGGAGGGCGAGGAGGAGCGCCTGGAGGGGCGGCGCCAGCCCGGCGGCGCCGCCGGCGAGGCCGTAGGCGGTGTGGAGCGCCAGGCAGGCGGTGAGGAGCGCGGCGAGGGTGAGCCCCGCTCGCCGCCGGCTGGTGCCCGGTGCGGCGTTGCGCACGTCGTCGAGGGCCGCGCCGAGCGCCGCTCCCTGCACCGGGAGCGTGAGCAGCAGGGTGTGGCTCCAGACGAGCGGCAGGGAGAGTGGCGCCGCGACCGCCCCGAGGAGCAGGAGCCCGCCCCCGTCGCGCACCCGGCGGGCGGCGGCGGCCGCGGCGAGGGCGACGACGGCGAAGAGGAGGAATGGCGGCAGCCGGAGGCCGAGGAGGCGGACGATCTCGACCGGCGAGAGGCTGCCGCGGGGCACGCCGGCAGCGGCTTCCGAGGCCGCCGCGAGAAATGCGGGGAGCTCACGGGCAGTTGCGGCGAGGAGCAGCGCGGCAACCGCCGCCGCGACGAAAGCGGCCCGGCGCCGGAGCCGCCCGCGGGCCGCGGCGAGGAGCGGCAGGAGCACGGCGCCGGTCGGCTTGGCGACGATCGCCGCTCCGAGCAGCCCGCCCGCCACCGCGGGCGCGCGGGAGGCCCAGGCGAGGGGGAGGAGCGCGAGGGCGCCGAAGAGGGGGGAGAGGTTCCCGAAGGCGAAGGCGTCGCCGATCGCTGGCGAGAGCGCGCCGATCGCGGCGGCCACGAGGCGCCTGGTCCACCGCCCGCCGGGCAGGAACGCCACCCCGCGGGTGACGAGCAGGGCGACGGCGGCGAGGTTGAGCGCTCGCAGGAGGGCGAGCAGGCCGGTCTCGCCGAAGAGACGCAGCAACCCCGCCCCGGCCGCGGCGAACGGCGGGGGGTAGAGGAACCAGGGGTCGGCCCAGGCGGAGCCGCCGGCGAGGCGGCGGGCGAACGCCCCGAGATAGATCCGCTCGTCGAAGAGCGGTGCCCGAGCGAAGAGGGAATCATGATGCGCCAGCACCATGCCTGCCACCGCCGCCACCACGAGCCACCACCCCCCCTCGAGGTGCCAGCCGCTTTGCAGCCGCCCCTCCGGAAGGTGCCAGCCGCTTTGCCGCGCAAGGTGCCAGCCGTTTTGCGGGGGGGGGGTGGAGGGCGGCACGGTCTCGCGCCCCGGGTCGTTCAGGGGGTGAAGTCGGGGTAGTCGCGGTCGCGCTCGGAGATCACCACGACCGGCTCCGGCCAGGGGATGCCGAAGGCCGGATCGTTCCAGCGCACCCCCCGCGCCGCCTCGGCGACGTACGGCACGCTCATCGCGTAGCTGACCTCGCAGCCGTCCTCGAGGGTGAGGAAGCCGTGGGCGACCTGCGGCGGCAGGTAGAGCTGGAGGCGGTTCTCCGCCGAGAGCTCGAGCGCGAAGTGGCGCAGGTAGGCCGGCGACTCGGGGCGCAGGTCGAGGGCGACGTCCCAGATCCGCCCCCGGGTGCAGCGCACGAGCTTGTCTTCGCCGAACGGGGCGGCCTGGTAGTGGAGGCCGCGGAGCGTGCCGCGCCGGTGGCTGAACGAGGTCGAGCACTGCGCGAGCTCCGGCTCGAGGCCGGCGCGCTCGAACTCCTCGGCGCAGAAGGTGCGGGCGAAGAGCCCCCGCTCGTCGGCATGCGGCTCCGGCTCGACCACCACCACGCCGGGCAGCGGGGTCGGACGGAAGCGCATCAGAAGACCTCCACCTCGGGGATCGCGACCACGAACCGCCCGCCCCACTCGCGGATCCCGGCCATCTGCGTGGCGATCTCCCGGCGCAGGTTCCACGGCAGGATCAGCAGGTAGTCGGGCTTGGTCTCGAAGATCCGCTCCGGCGCGTGGATCGGGATCCGGGTGCCGGGCAGGAAGTGCCCCTGCTTGTGCGGGCTGCGGTCGACGGTGTAGTCGAGCAGATCGGTGCGGATCCCGCAGTAGTTGAGCAGCGTGTTGCCCTTCGCCGGGGCGCCGTAGCCGGCCACCGTCCGCCCCGCACGCCGCTCCCGGATCAGGAAGTCGAGCAGCCCGCGCTTCGTCTCCCGCACCCGCTCCGCGAACCCCTCGTACCAGGCGGCGCTCTCCACCCCGAGCGCCCGCTCCCGGGCGGCGAGCTCGCCGACCCGCGGGCTCACCGGGAAGCGGTCGCTCTCCGTGTGCCGCGCGAAGATCCGCAGCGAGCCGCCGTGGGTGGGCAGCTCCTCGACGTCGAAGAGCGTGAGCCCGGCGGCGGCGAAGACCCGCTCCACCGCGACGAGCGAGAAGTAGGAGAAGTGCTCGTGGTAGATCGTGTCGAACTGGTTCCCCTCGACCAGGCGCACGAGATGGGGGAACTCCATCGTGAGCGCCCCGTCCGGAGCGAGGAGGAGCTTCAGCCCGGCGACGAAATCGACGAGGTCCGGCACATGGGCGAGCACGTTGTTGCCGAGCAGGAGATCGGCCCGTTTCCCGGCGCCGGCGAGCTCGCGCGCCAGCGCGGAGCCGAAGAAGCGGACGAGGGTTGGCACCCCCGCCGCCTCGGCGGCCGGGGCGATGTTGGCCGCCGGCTCGATGCCGAGCACCGGCACCCCGCGCGCGGCGAACCAGCGCAGCAGGTAGCCGTCGTTGCTCGCCACCTCCACCACGAGGCTCTCGCCCCCGAGCGCGAACCGCTCGCTCGCCATCGCCACGTAGTCGCGGGCGTGCGCGAGCCAGCTCTCTGAGAACGAGGAGAAGTAGGCGTAGTCGCTGAAGATCTCCTCGGGGGTGGCGGCGGCGGGGAGCTGGGCGAGCCAGCAGCGGGTGCAGACCAGGGTGCGGAGCGGGAAGAACCGCTCGGCGCCGGCGAGCGCCGCGGGCGGGAGATAGGAGTTGGCGAGCGGCGAGGAGCCCAGGTCGGCGAGGACGAGCTCGAGCGGCGCGCCGCAGAACCGGCAGCCGGGCGTGCTCACGCGATCGCCTCGCGGCGCCCCGTGCCGGTCGGGCCGGGATGGCCGGTGACGAAGACACGCTTGCCGTGCCAGAAGGAGGTGTTCATGCGGGGATCCCCTGTCTGGGGCCTCCGGCGACCCGGAGGCCCCGGCAGCTTAGCACGGGGATGGCGCCCTCCCGGCCGCTCAGGAGCCGCTGCCGAGGTAGCCGGCCAGCCACTCCTTGCAGGTCGAGTACCAGAAGAGCGAGTTGTTCGGCTTCAGGATCCAGTGGTTCTCGTCGGGGAAGTAGACGAGGCGGCTCTTCACCCCCCGGTTCTGCAGGGTGTGGAAGAGCTCGATGCCGTGGTTGACCGGCACCCGCTGGTCGAGCTGGCCGTGGATGACCAGCGTCGGGGTCCTGAAGTTGCCGGCCGCGAAGTGGGGCGAGGAGGTCTGCCAGATCTCCGGCTGCTCCCAGAACTCCCCCTCCCGCCGCTTCCCCGCGCCGTAGTCCGCGCCGTACTGGGTGTACCAGTTGTAGACCGCGGCGTGGGCGATGAGGGTCTTGAACGGGTGCTCGCGGCCGAGGAGGACCGAGGCGAGGTAGCCGCCGAAGCTGCCGCCACCGGCTGCCATCCGGTCGGCGTCGATCCACGGCTGCGCCGCGAACCACCTGGCGGCGAGGATCGTGTCCTCGTACGGCAGCTCGGACTGCAGCGGGTTGATCGAGTCGGTGAACTCCTGCCCGAAGCCGCTCGAGCCGTGGAAGTTGTGCCAGGCCGAGACGTACCCCCAGCCGGCGAAGATCTGCGCGTTCCAGCGCGGCTGCCAGGCGTCGGGGATCCCGCTGTGGGGCCCGCCGTGGAGGATCAGGTAGAGCGGGTACTTCTTCGCGTGATCGAAGCCGGGCGGGTAGTTGACCCACATCTGCACCGGTTCGCCCCGCGCCCCGGTATAGGTGACGCTCTCGTAGGTGCCCCACTCGACGCCGGCGAGCAGCTCGTCGTTGAAGGTGGAGATCTGGGTCGCGGCGCCGGTCGCCGGGTCGACCCGCACCAGCGTCGGGGGCTCGACGAACGACTGGCGGATCGCGACGAGCGTCTTGCCGTCGGCGGCGAGCGCGAGGTCGGAGAAGCTCCGCTCGGCGGTCAGGGGCGCCGGCGCGCCGCTCGTCGCGTCGATCCGGTAGATGCGGA
Source organism: Acidobacteriota bacterium (assembly GCA_012521815.1). GTDB lineage: Bacteria > Acidobacteriota > Thermoanaerobaculia > Multivoradales > JAGPDF01 > JAAYLR01. Next base: position 696 of record JAAYLR010000148.1, on the reverse strand, counting down.
TCGTGCCGGCGTCGTCGATCGCACCGTAGAGCGCCGTGCTGTCGGGAGTCCAGACGAGGCCGTCGACCGAGCGGTCCCAGGCGTCGGTCAGCACCCGGTTCGTGCCGGCGGCGCGGTCGTGGAGGACGAGGCGCGCCCGGTCGGCGTAGAACCCCTTGATCGTCTGCCGGCTGAAAGCGAGGTAGCGCCCGTCGGGGGAGTAGAGCGGGTGGCCGTCGCTCGCCGGGTTGTCGGCGGTGAGGTTGCGGGCGGTGCCGCCGGTGGCGGGGATGACGAAGACGTCGTGGTTCGAGTCGACGCCGGTCGGATCGATGTCGGTGGTGAACGCCACCTCGGCACCGTCGGGGGAGATGTCGAACGAGCTGCCCTCGGCGCCGAGCGAATAGCCGCTGCCCCGGGTGATCGCGACGGGCTCGCCGCCGGCGATCGCGATCGAGTAGAGGTGCGCCTTGCGGTCGTCGACGAAGTGATCCCACGAGGTGACCGGCGGACGATCCCAGACCCGGGCGCTCACCTTCGACTCCTTCCGCTCCTTGAGCCGCTTGCCCTGATCCTCCCAGTTCGGGAGGTCTTCCCAGATCCGGGTGGTGAAGGCGAGGCGGGAGGAGTCGGGGAACCACTTCGCGGCGCCGGCGCCGCGAAGTGGTTCCCCGACTCCTCCCGCCTCGCCTTCACCACCCGGATCTGGGAAGACCT
>JAAYLR010000147.1 GCA_012521815.1 Acidobacteriota bacterium | reverse complement strand
TCCACGGCGAGCTCACCAGCTTCGGCACGCTCCAGCACGCCCTCGAGGAGCGCGGCATCGTGCCCCTCTCGGCCGAGTCGGAGTGGCTGCCGCTCAACAGCGTCGAGCTCGGGGAGCGGGAGGCCAACGAGGTCCTCCGCCTCGTCGACTCCCTCGAACAGGACGACGACGTCCAGAAGGTCTTCCACAACCTCGCCTGAGGGGCCCGGCCTCGCCTCGGGCCGCCGCGCGCGACCGGTCAGACGCCGTTCGCCGGGGGATTTCGCCAGCGGGTGAGGATGAAGAAGGGGATCCCGCACAGCAGCGTGAGGAAGCCCCAGAAGACCGTCTCCTGCCCGGCGCCCGCAGTGGCGAGCAGCCCGTAGCCGAAGGCGATGCCGGTGATCCCGAACGTCCGGCCGAGCGGCTCGCGCCCTCCCCGGGTCCGCTCGCGCACGACGATCTGCAGATCGGCCATCGCGCAGAAGACGAACGGGATCAGCGAGGCGAGGGTGGAGAGCAGGATCATCCCCGTGAACATCGCCACCAGCGCCTTGGTGTAGTTGGCGATCACCAGCAGACAGGCGAGCGTGCTCGAGAGCAGGAGGCCGAAGGCCGGCGTGCCGCGTGGCGAGAGCCGGGCGAAGGAGGGGGGGAAGAGGCCGTGGCGGGCGATCGCCATCGGCACCTGGCTCGCGATCAGGATCCAGCCGTTGAGCGCGCCGAAGCAGGAGACGAACGCCCCGAGCGCCACCAGCGACCCCGCCCCCGATCCCCACAGCACCCGGGCCGCGTCGGCGAACGGAGCGGTGGAGGTGGCGAGGACCTCGTGCGGGACCATCCCCATCACCGCCCCGGTGGCCACGATGTAGAGGGTGGCGGCGATGCCGATCCCGAGGAGCGTGGCCCGGGGGATGGTGCGCCGCGCGTCGCGTACGTCGCCGGCGGGCACGGTCGCCGCCTCGAGGCCGAGAAACGCCCAGAGCGTCAGCGCGAGGCAGCCCTGCACCGCCGCGAAGAGCGAGCCGCCGGTCGGGTTGAACGGCTGGAAGTGGCTCACCTCGAAGCGGGAGAGCCCGAAGAGGGCGACCGCGAGCAGCGGCAGGATCTTGATCACCGTCGTGGCGAGCTGCACGATCCCCGCCTGCCGCACCCCGGCGACGTTGACCGCGGTGAGCAGCACGATCGCCACGATCGCGCTCGCGGCCGCGGCCACGGGGGAGGCGGTCGCCGCCGGCACGAGGGCTCCGAGGTAGCCGACCATCGCCACCGCGATCGCCGCCACCGCCGACCAGCTCGAGATCCAGTAGCCCCAGCCGACGAGGAAGCCCGCGAAGTCGCCGAACGCCTCCCGGGTGTAGGCGTACGGCCCGCCGGCCGCTGGCATCCGCCGTGCCAGCCGGGCGAAGACGAGGCCGATCGCCATCGAGCCGCCGGCGGTGACCACCCAGCCGAGGAAGCTCGCGCCGCCGTAGGGAGCGAGCGAGGCCGGGAGGAGGAAGACGCCCGAGCCGATCATGTTGCCGACGACGAGTGCCGTGAGGGTCCAGAGGCCGAGGGCCTCGGCGCGGGGGTTTCCCTGGTTGGGGGTCGCCATTTCGCGGAGTCTGCCACAGCCGACCGGCTCGCGGGCCGGTGGCGGGCTCAGGCGGATGAGCCGAAGGCGGGGCGCAGCCGGTCGAGCAGCCGCTCGAGACCGCGGGCGTCGCCCTCGGTGAAGGCGGCCGGGAGATGGGAGTCGAGATCGAGAACGGCGACCAGCTCCCCGGCCGCGTCGAAGACCGGCAGCACGAGCTCCGAGCGCGCCCGCTCGTCACAGGCGATGTGCCCGGGGAAGGCGTGGACGTCGGGCACCAGCTGCGGGCGGCGCTCCCGCGCCGCGGCGCCGCACACCCCCCGGGCGAACGGGATCTCGAGGCAGCCGAGCGGCCCCTGATACGGGCCGATGCGCAACAGGTTCGGAGCCACCACGCGATAGAAGCCGACCCAGCTCGCCCTGGGCAGCCACTCCCTGAGCAGGGAGGCGAGGGTCGCCATCGCGGCCACCGGGTCGGCGATCCCGGCGAGTATCTCCTCCGCGATCGCGGCAAAGGCATCGTAATCCCCGGCCGGAGGCAACGCACGCGACTCGGTCATCGCGCGGATCCTAGCGCGCCACGGCTTGACTGGCCCCTACCAACGTTCCAACATGGAGTCCAAGCATCGTGGCGGACTCGCTCTCTTTCCACACCCTCCTGTCGCTGGCCGCGGCCTGGATCGCCTCGGTGGTGGCCGCCATGCTCGGCGCCCGGCGCCGGGAGACCTCCGGCGGGCCCCAGCTCTTCTGGCTCATGGTCGCGGTGGCGGTCTGGTCGCTCGCCGCGGCGGTCGAGCTCATGGTCACGAGCCTCCCCGCCAAGGTCTTCTGCACGCGGCTCCAGTACCTCGGCATCCTCGCCTCCCCCGTTCTCTTCCTCCTCTTCGCCGTCCGCTTCACGCGCCGCCGCTGGCTCGACCCGCCCGGCCGCGTGGCCGCCCTCTGCGCGATCCCGGCCGTGACCTACCTGCTCATCCTCACCAACGGCTGGCACGGGCTCGTCTGGCCGACGGTCGAGGCGCTGTCGAGCGCCCGGCATCTCGCCGCCTACGCCAGCGGTCCGGTCTTCTGGCTCGGCGTGGGCTACTCCTATCTCTGCCTCGCCGGGGCGTTCTGGCAGCTCGGGATCGCGGCGATGCGCCTGCCGCGGGCGCTGCGCCACCAGGCGCTCGTCATCCTCGTCGGCTCGGCGATCCCCTGGCTCACCAACGCGAGCTTCATCTTCGGCGGCTTCCCGGTTCCCGGGATCGATCCCACACCCCTTTCGATCGCGGCGATGGGGGTGGTGATCGGTTTCGCGGTGATCCGCTTCGACCTCGTCGACCTCGTGCCGACGGCCCGCGCCACGGCGGTCCGGCTGATGCCGCACGGTCTCGTGGTCTTCGACGAGCAGGGCCGGATCATCGACCGCAACCCGGCGGCCCGCTACCTGCTCGGCCCTCCGGAGCGCACCGACTCCGACGGCTTCGGGCTCCGGGACACGGGGCCGTGGTCGGAGC
>JAAYLR010000146.1 GCA_012521815.1 Acidobacteriota bacterium | reverse complement strand
GATCTCCCTCCCCGGCAGGCTGTAGACGAGCCGCCCGTCGCGGGTGACGAAGACCGAGCCGGCGAAGGTCCTGGCCAGGTAGGCGACCTCCGGCGCGAACTGCCCCGTGTTCTGCTCGAACGGCACCGCGAGGCCGGCGAGGGCCTGCTGTACCGCCGGCAGCTCGGAGGTCGTGAGTGAGCTCGTGGCCTGAGCGCTGCTCGCGAGCACCATGATGGCGAGCGCGAGGAATGCCACACAGCCCGATGTGCGGGCGAGCGGGAACCGATGACCGAGGGTCTCGAAAGAGCACGGGGTGGATCGCGGCTTCGTCATGGGGTCTCTCCGGATCTGGATGCGGATTGCATCTGCTCGCAGGAAGAAAGAACAGATCACTGCGTGGCGGGGACTCGAGAAAAGAGCACGGACCGGATTCGCACCGGACACCTGTCACGACGCTGGTGTCTGGTCCGTTCATCGCGCTCTCGTCGGCGATTGCGCCGCACCCGTGGGGTCTTCGCGCGGGCGTGGTTCCTTCACTGGAAGGCGAGCTGATTAGAGCAAATGCGACCCGTGGGTTCAAGAAATTCCGGCGGACGCTCACGCCGGTTCCGGAAACGAAGGAAGACCACCGCCGGTCGCTCGGCGGACCGCTCCTCAGTTGACGGTGTCGTCCTCTCCCGGCCAGCCGCGAAGCCGCTCCAGGGCGCGTTCCCGCTCCTCCTCCTCCCAGCGGGCGTGGATCGCCGCAGTGCGGGCGCGGCGGCGGTGGAAGGCGAGGAGCGCGAGGAGGGTGATCCCGATCCAGAGGGTCAGGGCGCTGGTGGCGACCGGCAGCCACCGGTCCCAGAGGGTGCGGCGCCGCCAGTAGTCGGCCTCGACCGTGGCGAGCGGCTGGCCGGTCGCGGCGTGGAAGGCGGCAGGGAACGGCACGTCCCGCGCCACCTCGGCGAGGATCTCTGCCCCGACCTCCTCGCCGAACTCCGCGAGCAGGTGGGCGACGAAGTCGCGGGAGAGGGCGTAGGCCGCCTCGACGTCGCCGCCATGGCCGGCGAAGGCGGCGTCGAGGCGGGCGAGCGGAAGCCGGGAGTCGGTGAGCACCGCGAGCGCCACCCGGGCGCGGTCGCCCACGTCGAGCGGCCGGCCGGCGGCCATCGCGAGCCCCTCGTCGAACCAGCGGGGGACCGGGCGGCCGCGGGCGGCGCGGGCGACGAGCACGTGCGCGACCTCGTGCTGGAGCAGCGGCAGGAGGCGGCGATCGGGCGAGCGGCGCACCCGGGCCGGGAAGAGGGTCACGACGCCCACGGCGCCCTGTGCGACCCCGGCCGCCCACGAGGGGGCGGCACGGCCGGCGGGGGAGTCGGGGTGGGCGAGGAAGACCCGGATCGGCGGTCCGGGCTCGGTGAGGCCGGTCAGGCGCATCCCGCGCCGGAACGCCTCCGGTCCGATCCGGGCGAGCTCGGCGGCGGCGCCGGCGAGCTCGGGCGGCGCCGTGATCTCGATTCGGGGCGCGGGGATTTCCGCCGCCCCGGCCACGCGCCCGAACAGGAGCATGACCGCGAACAGCGCGAGCAGAGCGTGGATCCCGACTCCCCTCGGCATGCCGCCACTCTACCGGCCCGAAGCCGGGACGGCCCGCTCCGGCTACGGCGCGCTGCCGCGAACGACCAGCCTCTGCCCGGGCTGGAGCACCGCATCGCGCCGCAGCTGGTTGTCGCTGCGCAGGCGCTCGACGGTGGTGCCGTAGCGCCCCGCGATCTGCCAGAGGCTCTCCCCCGGCGCGACGACGTGCTCGACCGACTCGCCGGGCGCCACCATCACCACCGTGCGTGGCTGGGACGCGGCACCGCGACCGCCGCGCACCGGCACCTGCAGCCGCTGCCCGACCGCGAGGCGGTGCGCGTTGCGCAGGCGGTTGAGGCGGACGAGCGCGTCGACGCTCGTCCCGTACCGGGCGGCGATCGTCGAGAGCGTCTCGCCCGCGCGCACCCGGTGCGTGCCGTGCTCCACCTGCGGCGGCGGCGTGTAGAGCGGCAGCGACTCCAGGCTGGCGAGCAGCGGCACGCCCAACCCGGGCGGCACCCGCAGCGGGTAGGGCGCGCGCGGCGTGGCGCCGCGGCGCAGCTCCGGGTTGAGCTCCTGGAGCGTGCCGCCGGGCAGCTGGAGCTGACGCTCGATCGCGTCGAGCCGGGTGGCGCGGGCGATCTCCACCGTCTCGAAGGCGAGCGGCGGCGCCGGCTCGGGGAGCGTGAGGCCGAACTGCGCCGGATCCTCGACGATCGCGAGGGTGGCGAGGAAGCGGGGCACGTAGCGCCGCGTCTCGTGGGGCAGCCGCGCGTAGAGATCCCAGAACTGGTCGAGGTAGCCCTCCGGCTGCCGCCCGATCTGGCGCAGCACGTTCTGCTCGCCGCAGTTGTAGGCGGCGAGCGCGGTGAGCCAGTCGCCGAAGAGGCCGTGGAGGTCGCCGCGGAATCCTCAACAACTTCCCCGTCGAGCCGCTCCTCGGCCTCTGCGACACTCTCCTCGGGATCCACGTCAGCCCGCTCCCGCGGCTCGCCGCCCGGGAGCTCGGCAGCTCGCTCGCGGTCGCCCAGCGCGCCTTCGAGG
>JAAYLR010000145.1 GCA_012521815.1 Acidobacteriota bacterium | reverse complement strand
GTGGCGATCTCCACCGGCCGCGCCGCCGGGCGCGGCGTGCCGCGTCCGGCCGCCCAGAGGCCGCAGAGCGCCTGGTTCAGCGAGGCGACGTCGCCGAGCTTCGGATGGTTCGTCGCCAGCGAGAGGACCCCCTCGCGGTCGCCGAGCACGTCCTCCACGAACCCCTGGAGCGCCCGCTTCGGGCCGACCTCGACGAAGAGGCGGGCGCCGGCGGCGTAGAGCCGCTCGAGCCCGGCGACGAAGCGGACCGGCTCGGCGATCTGGCGCGCGAGCAGCTCGATCATCTCCGGGATCACCTCGTCGCCGCCCGTCGGATAGAAGTCGCCGGTGGCGTTCGAGATCAGCGGCAGGCGGGGTGGCCGGAGGTCGAGCCGCTGGAGCATGAGCGCGAGCGATTCGCTCGCCGGCGCGACGATCCGGGTGTGGAAGGCGTGGCTGACGGGGAGGTAGCGCACCTCGCGCCCCCGCTCGGAGAAGACCGCGACCGCCCGCTCGACCGCCTCGCTCGCGCCGCCGATCACCGCCTGGGCGGTGGAGTTGATGTTCGCCACCACGACGTAGCCGTCGAGGCCGGCGAGCACCTCCTCGATCTCGGCGAGCGGCGCGAAGACGGCGGCCATCCGGCCGGGGTCGCCGACCGAGAGGCGGGTCATCTCCCGGCCGCGGGCCGAGACCGCCTCGAGCGCCTCGGCGAACGAGAGGCAGCCGGCGGCCACGAGCGCGCCGTACTCGCCGAGGCTGTGACCCATCACGTAGTCGGGGGTGAGGCCCCAGGTGGCGAGGAGCCGGGTGAGCGCCACGCCCACCGAGAGCACCGCCGGCTGGGTCACCTCGGTCTGCCGGAGGGCCTCCTCGGCTGCGGCGATCCGCGCCGGGTCGTCGGCGGGGACGAAGACGATCTCGGAGAGCGGTCGCCCGAGCAGCGGCGTGATGACCCGGTCGGCCTCGGCGAAGACGTCGGCCACGAGCGGCAGCTTCTCGCGCAGCTCGGCGAGCATGTTCGGGTACTGGGAGCCCTGCCCGGTGTAGAGGAAGGCGACCTTGGCCGGAGCGCCGCTGCCGCGGAAGATCCCCTGCGAGCGCAGCACCCGCCAGGTGTGGGGCCGGGCGCTCTCGAACGCCTTGAGCGCCTTCTCGCAGCGGGCGGCGAGCTCGGCCGGGGAACCGAAGTCGATGGCGAGCCGCTCGCTGGCGGCGAGGTCGGCAGCGGCGGGGGCGCCGGGCTCCGGAGCCTCGCCGGCGGCGGCCCGCGCCTGCAACGCGCGCAGGCGCTCCGTGAGCTCCGCGACGTCGGCGCCGCCGACGAGCACGCCGCCCCGCAGCGGCACCGCCGGGGTGGCGACGGCGGGCGCCCCGGAGACCGGCGGCTCGCCCACCACGACGCTCTCCCGCGCGGAGCGGGTCAGCCGCCCCGGAAGGTGCTCCTCGAGCACGACGTGGAAGTTCGTGCCGCCGAAGCCGAACGCCGAGACCCCGGCGCGGCGGGCCGCATCCGGCGCCGTCTCCCAGGGGCGGAGCTCTCTGTTGACGAAGAGCGGCGTCGCCGCGAGGTCGAGCGCCGGGTTCGGCCGCTCGCAGTTGAGGCTCGGCGGGAGCAGCCGGTGGTGGAGGGCGAGCGTCGCCTTCAGCAGCCCGGCCGCGCCCGCGCCCGCCTTCAGATGGCCGATGTTCGACTTCACCGAGCCGATCGGCAGCGACTGGCGGGGGAGCGAGTAGGGCGCGAGCACCTGGGCGAGCGACTCGATCTCGGCGAGATCGCCGACCCGCGTCGAGGTGCCGTGCCCTTCGATCAGCCCGGCGGTGGCGAGCGATTCGCCGGCGTTGATCCAGGCGCGCTCGACCGCGAGCCGCTGCCCGACCGGGTTCGGGGCGGTGATCCCCTTGCCGCGGCCGTCCGACGAGCCGGCGATGCCGCGGATCACGGCGTAGATCCGGTCGCCGTCCCGCTCGGCGTCGGCGAGACGCTTGAGCAGGAAGAGCGCCGCCCCTTCGCCCATCACGAAGCCGTCGGCGCCGTCGGCGTAGGGGCGGGAGCCGGTGGCCGAGAGCGCCCCGATCTTGCAGAACTTCACGTACGTCGAGGCGCTCATGTTCGAGTCGACGCCGCCGGTGAGCACCGCGTCGTACTCCCCGTCGATCAGGCCGTCGATCGCCGCGTCGATCGCCGCCAGCGCCGAGGCGCAGGCGGCGTCGCAGACGTAGTTCGGCCCCTTGAAGTCGAAGAGGTTCGCCACCCGGCCGGCGATGATGTTCGACAGCTCGCCGGGCATCGTGTCCTCGGTGATCTCGGGGAAGCGCCGGCGGAACTCGCGGCCGAAGCCGGCGAGGAGCACGGCCCGCTGCTCGGGAGGCAGGCCGTCCTCGGCGGCGCTCGCCGCGAAGGCACGCTCGACCTCCGGGAAGAGGATCCGCATGGCGGTGAAGTAGTGGCGGTCGCCGGCCATCGCGTTGCCGAGGACCACCGCGGTCCGCACCGGATCGAGCGGGCGCTCGGGGTAGCCGTAGTCGCGGAGCGCCTCGCGCGCCGCCGCGACCGCGTAGCGCTGGGTGTTGTCCATCTCGGCCGCGACCCGCGGCGGGAGCGGCAGCTTCCAGCCGAGGGGATCCCAGCGGAACTCCCGCACCCAGCCGCCGATCTTCGAGTAGGTCTTGTCCGGAACCCGCGGGTCGGGGTCGTAGTAGAGGTCGGGATCCCAGCGCTCCCGCGGCGTCTCGGTGATGCTGTAGCGGCCGTCGAGGACGTTCTGCCAGAAGGTGGGGACGTCGGGCGCGTCGGGGAGGATCGCTCCCAGGCCCACGATGGCGACGGCGCGACGGGTGGTGACGTCGGACATGACTCGGTTCTCCCGAAACGGCGGCGGGTCAGGCGCCCGCGCGGCCGTAGAGATGGTCAGCGAGGTGATCGAGGTCGGTGAGGAGGCCCGCCTGGGCGGCGAGCGCGGCGTCGAGCCGGAGCGCGGCGGCGAGCGCCGGCGCGCTCTCCTCGCTCGCGGCGAGGAGCCAGCGGCACCCTTCGGTGGCGATCCGCAGCGCCGCGTCGCGGGCCGCGATCCGGGCGGCGAGGGCGAGCGCGGCGGGCGAGAGCCGGAGATCGGCCTTGGCGTCGAGCCCGCCCGTGGTAGCGCGGGCGGCGCGGCGCACGAGCGCGGCCGCGCCCTCGACGGTCGCCGTCAGCTCGCCGAGCCGGAAGAGGAGGTGCTGGTGGCGGGTGAGGCGCGCGACGCGGCAGCGCTCGTAGAAGACGCCGAGCGCCGCGAGCGCGAGCGCGGCCCACTCGGCGCCCACGCCGGGCTGGCTCCGGGCGAGCGCCGCGGCGGCGGCGGCCTCGTTGGCGTACTGCTCGCCCCGGGTCTTGAGGTGGAGCTGCCAGCGGTCGCGGGCGATCGTCATCTCCATGATCTCGGAGGTTCCCTCGTAGATCGTGGTGATGCGCACGTCGCGCCGGATCTTCTCGACCATGTACTCGCGGGTGTAGCCGTAGCCGCCGAGCGCCTGGATCGCGGCGTCGGCGGCGGCGACGCCGGCCTCGCTCGCGAGGTACTTGGCGATCGCCCCCTCGGTGTTGAGGTTGCCGTCGCCGCGGTCGATCCGCGCGGCGGTCTCCTCGATGTAGGCGCGGGCGGTTTCGAGACGGACGGCGTGCGGGACGATCAGCTTGTGGGTGTAGCCCTGCTTCTCGGAGAGCGGGCCGCCCGCCTGGATCCGGGTGGTGGAGTAGGGCAGCGCGCGATCGAGCGCCGCCCAGCCGGCGCCGAGGCCGAAGGCGGCGACCATGAGGCGGGTGTAGCCGAAGACCATCTGCGCCTGCACGAGTCCCTGCCCCTCGACGCCGCCGACGAGCTGGTCGGCGGGGACGACGACGCCGTCGAGGATCACCTCGGCGGTGTTGCTCGCGCGGATCCCGTGCTTGTCCTCCGGCCTGCCGTGGGAGAGCCCGGGCGTGCCGGCCTCGACGACGAACCAGCTCGGGCCGCCGGGGGCCGCGGCGAGCACGCTGTAGAGATCGGCGTAGCCGCCGTTGCTGATCCACTGCTTGTTGCCGTCGAGCCGGTAGGCGACGACGCGGTCGTCCTCGACGATCGGCGTCGCGGTGGTCCGCAGCGCGCCGAGATCGCTGCCGGCCTCGGGCTCGGTTGCGGCGTAGGCCATGAGCAGGCCGCGCTCGGCGATCGCCCCGAGCCAGCGCACCTTCTGCTCCTCGGTGCCGCCGAAGTGGATCGGGTCGCTGCCGAGGAAGGTGGCGAGCACGCCGGTGGCGACGCCGACGTCGATCGCGGCGAGCGTCTCGCAGACCCGGTAGACGTCGAAGGCGCCGCCGCCCATCCCGCCGTATGCCTCGGGGATGAAGAGGAGCTGGACGCCGAGCTCGCCGCCGCACATCGCACGGACCTTCGCCACCGGGAACTCGTCTTTCGCGTCGAGCTCGAGCAGCAGCTCGGCGGGGAACTGCTCGCGGGCGAAGTCGCGGATCGCCGTGATCGTCAGGTCGAGCGTCTCACGGTCGAGAGCGCTGGGCATGTGGCCTCCGGTCGGGAGATGACGGGAGCGGGGCGCGGGGCACAGCTGCCGCGTCGGGCCCCTGCGGCTCCACGCGTGAATTCCGGGGAAAGCTACCCGACGGCCCGAGGTGGGGCTACCTCCCTGTGGGTGGTGCGCTCGCGCGAGAATGCGCTACCCGCGAGGGTGGGGCCTTGCCGCGGCGCGGCGTTGCGTTTCGTCGCGCCGCTCCGCGATGCGAGTATGATCGCCCCCGCAAAACCAGCACGAGCGATTCGCGCCGCTGCGAAGCGTCGTGAAGGAGGCGGAGATGAAGACCGTACGCGATCTGCTCTCGGTGAAGGGTTCGGATGTCCAGACCGTCGCCCCGGAGGCCACGGTGTTCGAGGCGCTCGAGTTGATGGCCGAAAAGAACGTCGGCGCGCTCGTGGTGGTCAGCGGCGACCGGGTCGTCGGCATCCTGAGCGAGCGGGACTACGCCCGGAAGGTCGTCCTCCACGGGCGCGTCTCGCGCGAGACGCCCGTCGAGGAGATCATGACCCGCGAGGTGCACTTCGTGACCCCCGACGAGCCGATCGAGTGGTGCATGGCGGACATGACGTCGAGCCGGATCCGCCATCTGCCGGTGCTCGACGGGGAGCGGCTCGGCGGGATCATCTCGATCGGCGACGTGGTCAGGGCGCTGCTCGACGAGCAGCGGTACAAGATCGAGCAGCTCGAGCAGTTCATCCAGCGCTGAACGCCGCCGTCGCGCCGCCACGACCGGCTGCGGGACGCGCCGGGAGAGCGGCCGGAGCGGGGCGGCTATGATCGCCTCCCGGCAGGTGGAGGCGAGATGACCGGCAGCCTGTTCGACGATCCCGGCCCGTACAGCGACCCATCGGGAGCCGCCACGCCGGCAGCCCCGGCGGCCGGAGCGCCACTCGCCGAGCGGATGCGGCCGCAGAGCCTCGACGAGCTGGTGGGGCAGGAGCCGGTCGCGGGCGAGCAGGGCTTCCTGCGACGGGCGATCGCCGAGGACCGGGTGCCGTCGCTCATCTTCTGGGGGCCTCCCGGAACGGGGAAGACGACGCTGGCCCTCCTGGTGGCGCGGGAGACGCGCTGCCGGTTCCTGCCGTTTTCGGCCGTCACCGCCGGGATCCGGGAGATCAAGGAGGTGATGGCCGGCGCGGCCCGGCTCTGGCGGGAGACGGGGCGGCGCACCCTCCTCTTCGTCGACGAGATCCATCGCTTCAACCGCGCCCAGCAGGACGCCTTCCTGCCGTTCGTCGAGCGCGGCGAGATCGTGCTCGTCGGCGCGACGACCGAGAACCCGAGCTTCGAGCTCAACGCGGCGCTCCTCTCCCGCTGCCGGGTGGTCGTGCTCGCGCCGCTCTCCACCGCGGCGATCCGCATCGTCATCGCCCGTGCCCTCGCCGACCGGGAGCGGGGCCTCGGCGCCTCCGGAGTGACCCTCGACGCCGAGGCGGTGGCGGCGATCGCCACCCTCGCCTCCGGCGACGCCCGGCGGGCGCTCAACCTGGTCGAGGCGGTGGTCGCCGAGGCGCGCTCGGCCGGGGAGACGGCGGTCTCGGCCGCCGGCGTGCAGGCGCTCGCCCAGCGGAAGGTGCTCCTCTACGACAAGGCGGGGGAGGAGCATTTCAACCTCATCTCGGCGCTCCACAAGTCGCTGCGGGAGAGCGATCCGGACGCCGGTCTCTACTGGCTGGCCCGGATGCTCGAGGCGGGGGAGGAGCCGCTCTACGTCGCCCGCCGACTGGTTCGCTTCGCGGTGGAGGATGTCGGTCTCGCCGATCCCCGGGCGCTCACCCTCGGCATCGCCGCCTGGGAGGCGTACCACCGCCTCGGCTCGCCCGAGGGTGAGCTGGCGCTCGCCGAGCTCGTCGTCTACCTCGCGCTCGCGCCGAAGAGCGTCTCCGTCTACCGCGCCTGGAGCGCCGTGCGCCGGGCGGTGGGCGAGCACCCCGCCGAGCCGGTGCCGATGGCGATCCGCAACGCCCCGACCCGGTTGATGAAGGAGATCGGCTACGGAGAGGGGTACGAGTACGCCCCCGACAGCGCCGAGGGGGTGGCCGGTCTCGACTGTCTCCCGCCGGCGCTCGCCGGCAGCCGCTTCTACCGGCCGAGCGGCAAGGGGGAGGAGGAGCGGCTCGGCCGCCGGCTCGAGGAGTTCGCCCGGCGGCGCGCCCGGGCCCGGGCGGCGGCGGGCCGGGATGGAGATGAAAGATGAAGAGAGCGATCCGGCGGCGCCCTGAACCGGGGCGCCCTGGCGGGCCGGATGGCCTCAGATACTCGCCGCCGTGAGGCGGCCGTGGCGGTCGAGGCGGTCGAGATGGGCGCGGACCTGCCGGGCCGCGAGGAGCTCCAGCGCCGCCGAGAGCCCCGGATAGACCACCGGGACGATCACCGCGGGCTCCCGCAACCCCTGTTTCCAGGCGGCCAGCACCGCCTCCTCGCGGGCGAGGCGATGGGCGCGGAGCGCCGCGAGCGCCGCCGTCCCGTCGGCGAGCGGTGCGCCGTGGGCGGGCAGGAGCACCGGCGGCGCCAGCCGCGCGAGCCGGTCGAGCGAGGCGAGGAAGGCCTCCATCTCGCCGTCTGGCGGATCGATCACCACCGTCCCCAGGCCGGAGACGAGATCGCCGCAGACGATCGCCCCGGAGGGGAGGAGGCGGAAGGCGAGGTGCCCCGCCGCGTGCCCGGGAGTGAGCAGCACCTCGAGCTCGAGCGGCGGCTCGCCGGCGAGGCGGCGGCGCTCGCCGTCGGCGAGCTCGCCGTCCACCTCGATCCCCCGGGCCGCCAGCCGCGCGGCGGTGCGCGGGTGGGCGCGGAGCGGCACTCCGAGCGCGGCGCGCACCGCGTCGGCCCCGGCCACGTGGTCGGGGTGGTGGTGGGTGAGCCAGATCTCCGTCACCCGCCGGCCGAGTCGCTCGCGGGCGGCCGCGAGGAGCCCGAGCAGGCGGCCGATCTCCTCCTCGTCGCCGCTGCCGGGATCGACCAGCACCGCCTCCCCGAAGCCGAGCAGGTAGGCGTGGGTGTGGGTGGCCGGCGGCAGCGTCGCGGTGCGCAGCGGGATCGTGATCGCCCCCGGCAGGAGCTCGATCCGCCGCAGCGGCCCGAGCTCCCAGGCGCTGAGATCGAGCAGCTGCGACGCGGTGGCTTCCGGACCGTGCGCCGCGAGCACCCGCAGCAGGTGGAGGACCGGCGGGGCGACGAGGCTCTCGGCGCGCTCCCAGCGGGCGATCGCCGTGGCGGGAAGGACCCACTCGCCCGCCTCGCTCTCCGGCGGCAGGGGTGCCGGCTCGTCATCCTCCGGCCGCCAGGCGCAGAGGAAGAACCGGTTGTCGAACCGGCGGGCGCCGAGCGGCGGGGTCAGCCAGCGGCCGGCGAAGCGCAGCCGCGACGCGTCGAGCGCGAGCCCCGCGCCGGCGAGGAGGGCCGCGATGCTCCCGCCTCGCGCCGGGAGCGCCGCCCTCGGCACCGGCCGGCCGCCCTCGTCCGCGGCGAGGAGCAGGCCGGTCTCCTCCCAGAGCTCGCGCAACGCGCAGGCGGCGAGGCCGGGCGGCAGGTCGGGCGCGAGCGTCTCCGGATCGACGCCGGTTTCGTTCGGGGTGCGCTGCCCGGACGCCACCCCGGCAGGCTCGCCGTGGATCGGGAGCGCGGCGTCGGCGGCATCGAGGCCGCCGCCGGGGAAGGCGTACCAGCCGCCGAGGAACGGCAGCGACCGGCTCCGCCGGAGCCAGTAGACCTCCACCTCGCCCGCCGGGGTCCGCCGCCAGGGGACGACTGCGGCCGATGTGCGGGGCGGCGGGGGCGCCGGCAGCACGCCTTCGCCCGCGGCGGCGAGGAGCGCTTCGTAGAGAGAGGGCTCGTCCACGCCGTCAGTGACCGCCGGCGTACCGCTTCTCACCGGCCTCGACGCGGAGCGGGAGGCGGTTCTCGCGGGGTGGCACCGGGCAGGTGGCGTACGGCGTGAAGGCGCAGGGCGGGTTGTAGGCGCGGTTGAAGTCGAGCCAGAGGGTACCGTCCGGCCCGGGCGCGGGGGCGGCGAGGAAGCGGCCGCCGCCGTACGTCTCCTCGCCGTTCGTCTCGTCGCCGAAGACCACGAAGAGCTCCTCGTCGTCCCCCTCGCGGAGTGCCACGAGTCGGTACTCCGTCTCGCCCACCCGGAAGCGGAGGTTCCCCGGGGTCGGCGTCGCGTCCACCGTGCCGGTCACGTTCGGCACCGGGAAGGTGGTTCCCGGCGGCGCCGGTTCGAGGCGCGCGCGCACCCGCCAGGCCGGGTGGACGGGGAAGTAGTCGAGGCCCCGGAACTCCCGCAGCGTGGCCGCCTCCCGGTCGCGGACCCGCAGCGCGAGCCGCTCGCCACGGCGGATCACGAAGAAGCCGAGGCTGCCGCTCGTCAGCACGGTGGGCGCTCCGTCCGCGTCGCTCGCGAGCGCGATCCGGTCGACTCTCCGTTCTTCGCTGCGCACCTCGACGCCGGGAGCCGCGGTGAACTCGACCTTCCCGTCGGCGACCTCGAAGGTGCCGACGAGCGGTGGCGTCCCGGCGAGCACCAGCTCGTTGGCCGGGCTCCCGCCGAAACGGCTCGTCCCTTCGTGGAGCCAGTAGAGCCCGGTCAGGGTGAGCCAGCCGTCGGGGGAGCGAAGGCGCATGAACCGCTGGCTCCGCCAGTCGCCGATCTCACGGAGCCACTCCGGGTCGGGTCCCTGGGCGGTCGCAGCCGGGGAGGCGAGGACGAAGGCGCAGAGGAACAGGGAGAACGCGAGGGAAAGGAGGCGGAGCGACAGGGACATCGGGGCTCTCCTCTATCCGGCCGGCAGGGCGGCTCCGAGCTTGCGCCCGATCCGGTTGCGGATCCAGGCGGGGTCCCACCACTCGACCGGGTCGACCGGCAGACCGGCGAGGAGGAACGAGAAGTGGAGGTGATCGCCGCCGGCGAGGCCGGTCTCGCCCGTCGTGCCGAGAATCGCGCCCCGCTCGATCGTCTCCCCCTCGTCGACCGCGATCGCCGAGAGATGCGAGTAAAGGCTCATCAGGCCGTAGCCGTGATCGACGACCACGGTGTTGCCGTAGATGCCGAGATAACGGGCGAGGAGGACCACGCCGCGGTTGGCCGCCGGCACCGGCGCGCGGCGCACCGAGGCGAGGTCGTAGCCGAGATGGACCTGCTCGTCGACCTCGCGGCCGGCGTAGAGATACCGGCGGCGCTCGGCGAACGGCGACATCACCTTCCCTCCGGGCAGCGCGAGGAACGGTTCGCGCCAGAGGAACTCCTCGCGGCTGCGTGCGGCGAGCGCCGTGAGCTCGGTGGCGTTCGCGGCCCGCAGCTCCCGGTTGATCGCCAGGTAGTTGGCGAGCGGTTCGCCGCGGTCGGTCAGGGCCGGTGTCGCCGCGAGGATCTCGGGCACCACCTTGGCGAGGAACCGGTCGTCGAGGCGGATCTCGCCGGTGGGCACGCGGCGGGGGGTGAAGCGATCCACGAAGGCGACGCGCGCCTCGTTGCCCACCTCGTCGCTCGCGACGAGGCGGATCGCCTCGGGGTTGTCGAGATCGTACGGCGCGGCGAAGAGGGCGAACCGCTCGCCGGGCTCGCCGCCGGGGAGGGGGTAGCCGGGGAAGAACCACGCCCCGGCCACGACGCCGGAGTGCGCGGCGGTCGGCCCGGTCCGGTAGACGACCGCCTCGCATCCCCCCTGCGCGACGTAGGTCTGCGTGGAGAGGAGCTGGAGCGCGGGAGGCGTGAGCCGGACCGGCAGCGTCACCTCCGCCACCGCCGCCGGCGGCTGCCGGAACCAGGCCGGAGCCCGTTCCGCGGTGACCCGTACCGTCGCCTCCCCGGCGGCGAGATCGCCCTGCAGCTCCCGGCCGGCGGCGAGCGACAGCTCGATCCGCGGGGTGCGTTCCGCCCAGGGTGCCCAGACGGCGCGGGGCGTGAACCGCTCGCTGGCGAGCGGGTAGCGCCGCTCCCCCTGGACGAGCTCGACGGTGATCCCGCCGAGGCCGCGCACCGGCTCTTCCACCACCACCGTGAGCGGGGTCCGCCGCCCGATCGCGGGTCCGTCCGGGACGATCTCGATCCGGGGCGCGGGCCCGGTCCGCAGGCCGCCCACGGCGAGCAGCGCGAATCCGGCGAGCCCGAGGAGGAGGAGCAGGAGGCGGGGAGCCCGGGAGCGGCGATGGTGAGAGAAGTCACGCATGGCGGGTGCGTCGCCCGGATCTGCCGCGACGGCCTCGGCACGAGGCCCGCCGCCCGGGCGGTCGAATGAGGATATACCGAGCCGACGGCGGGGCCGGCAGCTCGCCAAACGGGGGTCCGGACGGCTCATCTCGGGCGAGCGCGAGGTTCCGGCCCGATGACGGATATGCTTCACCGTCGAGGAAACGAGATCCCGAGGTGCCGACGGAACGGACCCAGGACGGTGAGTTGAGAGCTGGCCAACTGGTCGCCGGCCGGTACCGGATCGTAAGCCGGCTCGGGGCCGGCGCGATGGGGGAGGTCTACGAGGCCGAGGACCAGGAGCTCGGCACGGCGGTGGCGCTCAAGCTCCTCCATCCGGAGAGCACGATGCGCAGCGAGGTCGCGGCGCGGTTTCGCCGCGAGGTGCTCCTCGCGCGGCGGGTCACCCACCCCAACGTCTGCCGGATTTTCGATCTTGGCGTGCATCGCGACGAACGGACCGGGGCCGAGCATCTCTTCCTCTCGATGGAGCTGGTGCGCGGCGAGACGCTCGCCGACCGGATCGCCGCCCGGGGCGCGCTCGATCCGGGCGAGGTGCTTCCGCTCGCACGCCAGCTCGCGGCGGCGCTCGATGCCGCGCATGCGGCCGGGGTGGTCCACCGGGATCTGAAGTGCGCCAACGTGCTGCTCGAAGAGGGGCCGGGCGGGACGCGGGTGGTGGTCACCGACTTCGGTCTCGCCCGCGCCCTGGAGCCGGAGGAGTTTTCCCCTGATGGCCTCACCCTCACGGCTGTTGGCGGCGTGGTGGGGACCCCTGCCTACATGGCTCCGGAGCAGATCACTGGCGGCGAGGTGGGCCCTGCCTCCGATCTCTATTCGTTCGGCATCGTGCTCTACGAGATGGTGACCGGAGCGCTGCCGTTCACCGGCACCACGCCGCTTTCGGCCGCAGTGCGGCGGCTGCATGAGGCGCCACCGCGACCCAGCCTGCTGCGCGATGGGCTCGACCCGCGCTGGGAGCGGGTGATCCTGCGCTGTCTCACCCGCGAGCCGGGAGCGCGCTTCCCCTCGGCGAGCGACGTGGTAAGGGCCCTGGAAGGGGAGGGCATCCCGGGCCGTTCGGGCGCCCAGACGGGGTGGCTGCGGGCCCTGCTGGCCCTCGCCTTCGCCGGACTGCTCGCCGGGGTCTGGTGGGCGGGCCACCATTTTCGGCCGCGAGCGGAACCGGCCGCCGCCGAGCGGACGGAGGCCCGCGACACCGTGGCGGTACTCGGTTTCCGCAACCTCTCGGACCGTCCGGAGGCGGCCTGGCTCGCCAACGCCCTCACCGAGATGCTCACCACGGAAGCGGCAGCGGGTGGACGGTGGCGCGTGGTGGCGGGGGAGAGCGTGGCGCGGGCCCGCAGGGATCTCCGGCTCGACCGGCTCGACGCCCTCGGTCCCGATAACCTCGCGAGGATTCGCGACCTGCTCGGCGCCGACGTCGTCGTCCTCGGCGGGTTCAGCGCCCTCGGGCCCGGGAGCGGCGATCGCCTCCGTCTCGACCTGCGGCTCCAGTCGACGCGCGGGGGGGAGGCGGCGTTCTTCGGGGTCGAGGGGACGGAGGGCGAGCTCTTCGACCTCGTGGGCCGGACCGGCTCGCGCCTGCGGGAGCTGCTCGGAGCGGGCGCTCTCACCCCGGCGGAAGAGGAGGCCCGGCAGGCGGCGCTGCCGCACTCGGCCGCCGCGGCCCGTTTCTACGCCGAGGGGCTCGCGGCGCTGCGGCTGCGGGAGGCGGTAACGGCCCGTGAGCAGCTCGCCCGGGTCGTCGAGATCGAGCCCGGCTTCGCCCCGGCCCGGGCGGCGCTCGCGAGAGCGCTCGCCGAGCTCGGCTACCAGAACGCGGCGGTGGCTGCCGCCGAGCAGGCGGTCGCCGCCGCGAGCGGCTTGGCCCGGGAGGAGATGCTGGCGATCGAAGGGACGCTCCGGGAGCTTTCGGGGCAGTGGCCGGCGGCGGTCGACACGTACCGTGCGCTGGCGGCGCTCCGGCCGGACGACCTCGACGTCGGGCTGCGCCTCGCGAAAGTCCAGCAGGAAGCGGGCGATCCGACGGCGGCACTCGCGACGATCGCCACGCTGCGCGCGCTCCCACCTCCCGCGGGGGCGGATCCGCGCCTCGATCTCGCCGCTGCGGACGCTTATCTCGGGCTCGGCCAGCACGCCGAGCGGCTCGAGGCGGCACTCGCCGCGGGACGGCGGGCTCGGGAGCTCGCCGCCACGGTCATGCTTGCCGATGCCCGTTTGAAGGAAGGCGCGGCCCGTCGCCGCGTCGGGGAGCGAGAGCTGGCACCGGCAGCGCTCGAAGAGAGCCGCCGGCTCTACCTCCAGGCCGGTGACCGGGTGAGTGCTGCGAATGTCCTGATCGAGCTCGCAGGGCTGCGCCGTCAGGAGGGGGATCTTCCCGGCGCCGCCATGCTCTTCCGTGAAGCGCTCGCCACCTACGATCTGGCGGGGAACCGGCGGCAGGCAGCCCGGGCCCGCTTCTCGCTTTCGCTGCTGCTCGCCGATGCGGGACGGATCGAGGAGGCGGAGGCAGGCTACCGGGAGGCGCTGGCGGTCTTCCGCGAGGCGGGGGATCGCCAGGCGGCGGTGGCGACGCTCGCCAACATCGGCACGATGCGGTTCTTCCGGGGCGATCTCGCCGCGGCGATCGCCCACCACGAGGAGGCGCTCGGTCTGGCCCGCGAGCTCGGGAACCGGTCGCGGGAGCTCGTCTCGCTGCTCAACCTCGCCGAGGCGCATCTCGAAACGGGTGATCCGGCCGCGGCCCGCTCCGAAGCGGTGGCGGCGATAGCGCTCGCCGAGGCGGGTGGAGACCGGCAGGCGGAGGGGCGGGGGCGATGGACCCGCTGCTCCATCGAGATCGCCGCCGCCGCCTGGGAGGCGGCCGCGACCGAGTGCGAGCGGGCGCACGGGCTGCTGAGCGCCGAGCAGGAGGTGGCCTCGGTGGCGGGGGTGGAGATCACGCTCGCCCGGCTGGCGCTCGCGCGTGACGAGGTGGCGGCAGCGGTGACGCGAGCCCGCTCGGCGTTGGCGCGGCTGGCGGAGAGCGAATACGCCGGCGATGCGGCGTTCGCCGCCGCCACGCTGGCCGAGGCGCTCGTCGCGCGCGGCGAGACGGACGAGGCCGCGCGAACGCTCGCGGAGGCCCGGCGCCTTCTCGCCGGGAGCGACGAGCTGCGGCCCCGGCTGGCGATCGACCGGACGGCGGCGCTCCTGGCCGCGGCGGTGGGCGACCGCGACACGGCGCGCCGGCGCTGGGAGCGCCTCGGCGCCGAGGGGCGCGAGTACGGCATGGCCATCCTCACGCTCGAAGCCGGGATCGAGGGCGCGGCGCTCGACGGGGCGGCCGGGCGAAACCGGCTGCAGCGGCTCGGCGCGGAGGCGCGGGAGCGGGGTCTGCTCCTGCTGGCCGGGCGGGCGGAGCGTCTCGCCGTGGCGGCCTCCGGACGCTGATCGGGAACGGCTCCAAACGGTTCTTCCTCGTCGGTATTCACCGCTTTCGCGCGGCGTTGGGCGTAAACTTCAGACAGGTGGTCGGCCCCGGCAGATCGGAGCGCTCCGGCCGCGGCGGCGGGCGCGGGCCGGGATGGAGACCGCCGGGAGGTAGCGATGCACTCCCCTTCTCGCGCCCCCATCCGGCCCCCCGCGGTGGCCGGACGCTTCTACCCTGACTCGCCGCGGGCGCTCACGACGGCAGTCGACCGGTATCTCGATGCCGCCGCTGCCCCGGGGCTGGCCGCGTCTCCCGCCCTGATCGCCCCCCACGCGGGTTACGTCTACTCGGGTCCGATCGCCGGTTCGGCGTTCGCCGCCTGGCGGGAGGTCGACCCGCCGGTGCGACGGATCGTGCTCCTCGGTCCGAACCATTACGTGCCGGTGCGCGGCATCGCGCTGCCCGAGGCGTCGGCTTTCGCCACACCGCTCGGTGCGGTGCCGGTCGCCGCCGATCTGGTTGCGGAGCTCTGCTCCCTGCCCGGGGTGCGGATCGATGCCGCCGCCCACGCCCCCGAACACAGCCTCGAGGTGGAGCTGCCGTTCCTCCAGCGGTTGCTCGGAGAGATCGAGATCGTGCCGCTACTGGTGGGTGAGGCCGCTCCCGCCGAAGTCGCCGCGGCGATGCGGGTGGCGTGGAACGATCCGGGGACGCGGGTGGTGGTGAGCTCGGATCTCTCGCACTTCCTCCCGTACGAGGAGGCGCGACGGGTCGATCAGGTGACGGCGGATCAGATCCGCGCCGGCGGGGAGCGGCTCACGCCGTTCCAGGCGTGCGGGGCCCGGGCGATCAACGGCCTCCTGTTCGAGGCGGCACGGCGGGGGCTCACCGCCGAGCTCCTCGACCTGCGCAACTCGGGCGACACCGCCGGCACCCGCGACCAGGTGGTCGGGTACGGCGCCTTCGTCTTCTCCGGGGAAGCCGATGCCTGAGTTGCGGCCGGCGGGCGAGATCCTGGCCGGGCTCGCGCGCGGGGCGCTCGCCGAACGGTTCGGCCTGCCGGTCGCGTGGATCGAGATCCCGGACGATTGGGACCGCCCGGCGGCGACCTTCGTCACCCTCACCCTGGCCGGAGTGCTGCGCGGCTGCATCGGCAGCCTCGAACCGCGCCGGACGCTGGTCGCCGACGTGCGCGCCAACGCCCTTGCGGCCGCGTTCGAGGACCACCGCTTCCCGCCGGTCGAATCCGAAGAGCTCGCTCGTCTCGCGGTCGAGGTCTCGCTCCTCTCGCCGCTCACGGCGCTCCCGCCGCTCGCCGAGGCGGAGGCGTGCCGGGAGCTGCGCCCCGGGGTCGACGGCGTGCTGCTCACCTGGCGGGGGCATCGCGGCACCTTCCTGCCCCAGGTCTGGTCGCAGCTGCCGCGGCCGGAGGAGTTCCTGCGCCAGCTGAAGCGGAAGGCGGGGCTCGCCCCGGAGTTCTGGGCGCCGGAGGTCCGGCTCTTCCGCTACGAGGTAGAGAAGTCGCGGGAGGCGCCCGACCGCCCGGCGCTCCTGCCGCGACCCGCGAAGGACCGGACGGACGCGCTGCCTACTTGACGAGGAGGATCGGGCAGGGAGCGAGGATCGCCACCTTGTGGCTGATCGAGATCCAGTCGCTCGCGGGGCGATCGGGCGCGATCTGGTGCGAGCTCATCACGATCAGGTCGCAGCCGAGATCGCGGGCTACCTCGACGATCGCCTGCGCGCGCCGGCCGTAGACGATCCGGGAGCGGGTCGCGAACGGCGCGTCGGCGAGGCCGGCGAGCATCGCCGTCATCCGCTCTCCGGAGCGTTCTTCGAGGCGGGCGTAGAAGGCGTCGAGCTCGCCGTCGGTCTCCTCGCCGATCCGTTCGATGACGTGGAGGAGCGTGAGGGTGCCGTCCACCGCGGTCACCGAACGGGCCACCGCGACCGCCGCCTCGTTCTTCGGTGTGAAATCGAGCGGGACGAGTACCTGCCGGAACATGCCGGAAGCCTACCGCGGAACGGCGGCCTCCGGCGCCGGCCAGCCCGGAAGCGCCGGGCCGGCTAGGAGCGCACGAGCGCCTCGACGGCGGCGTAGACCGACTCCCGGTTCGGCTTGGAGAAGTAGTCGCCGTCGGAGCCGAAAGCGGGG
>JAAYLR010000144.1 GCA_012521815.1 Acidobacteriota bacterium | reverse complement strand
GTGCGGGGCGGATCGCAGTGCTCGATGCTCTCGGTCGCCGCCGGCACCGCGCTGACTGGCGGGACGCGGCGCGCAGGATCGCGGTGCAGTTGCTCACCCGCGCGGCTGCAGCCGATGAGCTGAACCTGCCGCCGGGTCCGGCTTCCGCGCGACGCGGCCTTTTCCGCGGTGTCGCGGGAATCACCTGGACTCTGGCGCGCCTCGCCGGGGCGGCCCGAACTCCCGACCTGCTGGTGTTCGAATCCCCTGTCGAGGCAGGCGGCCGGAACGCGGAGACACTCCGATGACCCGAATCGACATCCAGCCCCTCACCGCCCCTGGCGAGAACGCCCTGGCGGCGATGACCTTCCCCGTCTACCGGCCGCTGCTCGACCTCGTGCCGACCTCACGCCACCCCGAACAGGGAGATCCACGCCGCATCCAACCGATCGGCTGCGTCGCCCGGGCCGGAGCGCAGCCGGTCGGCCTGGTCCTCGGCGAGCTGCCGCTCGCTCCCGGAGCCGCCCCGGAGCTGCTGTCCCTCTTCGTGATTCCGGAGCTGCGGCGCAACGGTATCGGCCGGGCACTGGTGGCCGCGCTTGAAGCCGAGACCGCCCGCCGCGGTTTCGACAGCCTCGCCACCGTCTACACGGTCGGGAAGCCCGGGATCGCCGCTTTCGAACGGATCCTCTGGCAGCAAGGGTGGCAGGCGCCGACCGCGCGCACGGTCTCCGTACGTTTCCCTCCCGCGTCTGCTCTCGCCTCGGAGCTTTTCTCGGAGCGGCGCATGAAAGCTCTGTCCCGCGGCCTCGAGCTCTTCCCCTGGCACCTCCTCGGAGCAGAAGAGCGGATCCGCATCCGGACTGACGACGAAGACCATCCCTGGATCACCCCCGCACTCGCCTTCTGGCGTTTCGAGGGGGCGGGTTTCGACCCCGTGTCGAGCATCGGCGCCCGGCTGCACGGCGAAGTCGTCGGCTGGGTGCTCAACCATGAGGTCCAGCCAGGCGTCGTCCGCTTCACCTGCTCTTTCATGCGCAAGGAGATCAGCCGGCGTGGGCGCATCATTCCGCTCTACCAGGAATCGCTGCGACGCCTGGTCGAGACCGGCTGTCGCCGAGCGACTTTCGTCACCCCGGTGATCTACCCGAACATGATCCGCTTCATTCATCGTTGGCTGGTGCCGATCGCCGAATTCGTCGGGGAGACGCGCGGCAGCCGAAAATCACTCAGAGCGAGCCAGACCGCAGCGGAATCAGACCCTTGACGCTCCCTACCACCGGCTTTACGATAACGGGAGACAGGATTCCAACACGTGAGGGCAGAGACCCTCGGGAGGGTAGCTCATGAGCCGCCGTACCCCGACCACCCTCGTCTGCCTGATACTGGCGCTGCATGCTGCCGCATCCGTCGTGTCGGCTGCCCAGAAGCCGCCTCCGGAGCCTCCGCGCCTTTCGTTCGACGAGGGCCGTATCGGCCTGTTCGAGGCGGTACGCCTCACCCTCGCCCACGATCCGAACCTCCTCTTGCAGCAGGAGGACGTTCGGTTCCGGGAAGGTCTGCTCGCAGAGATCGCGGGCGCTTTCGACTGGAACCTGGCTGCCGACCTCTCCTATCAGCACCAGGAACAGGAGCTGCGCGACTCGGTGATTCAGGCCGAACAGGACAAGCGGGACACGCTGTCGGTTCAGAACGAGTTCTACTGCACGCAGGTTCCACGCCAGGACGACAAGATCGCACGCCTCGAGGGGGCGCTGGCCGGGCAACCGATCGTCCCCGGGGAGTTCGACGAAAACACCGATGGCTTCTTCCTGGCCCAGCTTCGTTACTACCAGGAACTGTTGCAGAACGCCCAGACGCCGCAGGAGCGAGACGCCATCCTGCGCTCCCGCACGGCACTGCTGAATCGGGAGCTCGCGGTGGCTCGCGAAACCCGAAAGCAGTACGCGGCGATCTGCAACGATACCGCGGAGGCCCTTGCGCGCCTGGGCAAGGTTCCCGAGTTCGAGGAGTTCGACAGCGGCAAACTCTCCCTGCGCTTCAGCAAGCTCTTCCGTTCGGGCGTCGGCTTCTCTCCTTTCCTCACCGGCAGTTACGATCACACCCAGTACCTCGGAAAGAAGAACGGCTACTACACCGACCGCCTCGACGCCGACGGCAACCCGACCTATACGGAGTGGGGCACCCCGCTGCAGCGCTTCGTCGACTACGGCGGCAAGAACATCGAGGATCTCTATCGCGCTCAGATCGGGTTCGACATCAACGTGCCGCTGCTGCGGGGTGGCGGCGTGGAGACCGTCGGCGCACCGGAGAAGGCGGCGACGGTGGATCTCGAGGCGAGCGAGCTCGCGCTGCAGCATGGCGCGGCGGTTTCGGTGCTCAACACCACGGTCGCCTACTGGCAGCTGCTCGCCGCGCAGGAACAGGTGGCGATTCTCGAGCGGTCGGTCGCGCTCCGGGAGCAACTGGTCGAGCTCACCGACCAGTTGATCGCCGGCGACGTGCTGCCGCGCGTCGAGCGTTCCCGTTCTCTCGCCGGGGTGGCCAACGCCCGCTCGCAGCTCGAAGCGGCCCGCCGCGACCTCGTATCGGCACGCATGGCGCTCGCCCGGAGCATGGGTGTCGACGTCGAGAGCGAGGCCGCGGCACCTTTCGCCGAGGGCCCGTTCCCGGCAGCACCGGAGGTCGAAAGCGTACTGAGTCTCGACTCGGCGCGACTGGCCGAAGAGTCTCTCCGTCGCCGGGCCGATCGAGCTTCGACCTGGCGCCTGGTCGAGTCCGGGAAGGTCCTCGCCGAGGCCGCCCGGCGTGAGTTGCGAGACCGTTTCGACGTCGCGCTCTCCCTTCACGCCGGGGCACTCGGCGAGAAGAGTTTCTCGAACGCAGTGGACCGCTGGACCGGACCCTCGGGGCAGATCGCCTTCGCCTTCGAGAAGGAGCTCGGCAACCGAACCGCCAGGGGACGCTACGATCAGAATCTGTCGCTCGTCCGGCAGCGCCAGATCTCGGCCGCGGATCTCGACCGCACCATCCGCATCGCCATCGTCGGTACGCTGCACTCGCTGGCCGAATCGATCGCCCGGCTCGCCGAGGCCGAGGCTGCCGCCGGTTTCTATCAGGAAACGATCGATGCGGAGCTCGAGAAACTCAGGATCGGCGCCTCGACCCTCATCGACGTCATCCTCACCGAGCAGCAGCGGACCAGCGCCGACCTCGCGGTGCTCTCGGCGCGGCATCAGGTGGCCACTCTCCTCGCCCGCCTGCGCTACGAAACCGGCACCCTCATCGCACCGGCGGCGACCGGCGGCAACGTGCTCGCTTTCGATGATCTCGTCACCCTGCCCGAGCTGGCGGCCGGAGGCCGGCCGTGAGAATCACCAGGCTCGCCGCCTTTGCGCTGCTACTCGGTTCCGGTGCTTTCGGCGCCGCGGCCGGCGCCCGGGATTCGAGCCTGCCCGCGGGGGTACCATTCACTCTCGACCAGGCCGTAGCCACCGCCTTCTCCCACGACCCGCAGCTGGCGAACGCCGCCGCCCGGGTGGCCGGAGAGGAAGCGACCCTGCTGCAGGCACAAGGGCTCTTCTCGCGTCGCTACGGGGTCAACGTGAGTGCTCAGTATCTGGTCGACGAGCTGGTCGGTGGACGCCTCAGGGCCGAGCAGGACCGGCGGCTGCGGCTCGAGATCCCTCCCCCGATCTTCGAAGATGTGGCCAGGAACCTGATCGAACGGTTGCCCATCTATCCCGGTGACCGGGAGCCCGGGAGCTTCCTCTTCCCCGACTGCACGCAGGCGACTTCGTTCTTCCTCATCCGTGACGAGAGCACCGGCTCGATCCAGAGCGTTCTCTGCTTCGATGCCAACGACACCTTCCTCGGCATCCTGGGCCGCGGCCCCTCTGCCGAGGCCTTCAATGCTTTCGACCTGACCGGCCTTTTCGACGACCTCTCCGCGATCGACGAGCGGCTCGAAGCCTTCGTGCGCGCCCATCTGGGCCTCTTGTCGGACGAGCTGCGCGTGATCGCCATCGCGCTGCGCCAGGCTGCCGAATCGCTGCGGCTTCAGCGTCAGCGCATCGGCGTGCTGCCCAGGGATCTCGAGACCATCCGTCTCGACCTCGGCTTCGACTGGCAGCATCGCTTCCGTTCCGGAGCGCGGTTCGTCTCGACGATCGACTTCAACAGTACCGAAGACAACTACCTCGGCAAGCGGCGCCTGCCGGCATACGGCGACTCGTTCATCCCGAACACTTTCCTCGCCACGTTCGGCATCGGTCTCGACGTGCCCCTCGGTCGTGGCGGCGGCAGGGTCTCGGCCGAAGCGCCGGTACGAGCAGCAGAGCAGAACGTCGTCGCCGCCCGGGCGCTCTTCGAGCAGCTCGCGGCACAGCGTGCTCTCGATACCGCGGAAGCGTACTGGGATGCGGCGGCGGCGGCCCGACGGCTCTCTCTGCTCGAGGAATCGTTGGCGACGCAGGGTGAGCTCCTCGAAGCCGGGAAAGAACTCGTCGAGGCGGAGATCATCCCGGCAGTCGACCTCAAGCGCAACCAGGCGCAGACCGCCCAGATCGCCGCACAGGTGACGGCGGCGCGTCAGACGCTGGCGCTCGCCCGACTCGAGCTGGCCCGGACCCTCGGGCTCGACATCGCTTCTCTCTCCGAAGCCCCGGATGCCACCGAAGAGCTCGCGACCTGGCTTGCTGCCGATCCGCTGGGCAACGCTGATATCGAACCTCTGATCGCCCGCGCCTGGGCCAATCGCGACGACGCCCGCGCGGCGGCAGCGTTGAGCGCAGCCAATGCGACCCTGGTCGAGGCTGCCCGGGCCGACCTGCGCCCCGAGATCGCGCTCTCGCTCAATCTCTCCTACAACGCTTTCCACGAGTCGTTCCGAGACCGCTTCTACGACTTCGAAGGCTTCGGGCGAGCGCTCGCGGACAAGTTCGCCGGCCCGAGCTACGGCATCAGCCTGCGTTACCGGTTGCCGATCGGCAACCACCAGGCCCGGGGCCGCCTGCTCCAGGCCGAGGCCGCTTCCGCCCAGAGCCGCGTCTCGGAGCTCGACCTGAAGCGCAACATCCGCCAGCAGATCCTCGAGCTGGCACGCAACGTCGCTCAGGCACGCGCCGAGCTGGCTTCCCGGCGAGAGAACCTGACGCACATCGAAGATACTCACGCGGCTTCGATCGAACGTTACCGGGCTGGCGATCTCTCGGTGATCGACACCCTCACCACCGAGCAGGAACGCACCAGCGCGCGGCTGCAGCTGGTCGACGCCGAACGCACCTATCTCTCTCTCGTTGCCCGGCTCTGCTTCGAGGCCGGCAGCCTGATCGAACTGCCCGAAGCCGGGCACGGATCACTCGCCGGCGCACGTTTCCGTCCACTCGGCGAATCACGTCTCTAGGAGCGGAAAGTGCAGGGTCCGGAACAGCTGCTTCGTAAAGCCTCGCTCGAGCGGCTCTCCTCGCCCGAACAGCTCGACATGATCATGCGCGTCACCTCGCCTCTCGGCTGGGTGGCCCTGGTCGCCATCGGCGTCCTCATCGTCGCCGGGATCTTCTGGAGCATTCTCTTCGACCTCTCGGTCAAGGTCGACGGTCGCGGCTACATGGTACGCGGCGAGAGCGTGCGTGAGGTCCAGGCGCTCACCGCGGGTTCCATCCTCGGGATGGAGGTCGAGACCGGGCAGATCATCGAACCGGGCACCGTCATCGCCCGGCTGTCCCTTCCCGATCTCGAGAACCGGCTCGCCACGGCCCGGCTGCTGCTCGCCGACATGGAGGCCTCGAGTCGTACCCAGAGCGGCACCATCGGCTCCCTCCAGGCGAACCTCCAGGCCCAGCTCGCCCGGCTGCAGGCCGAACGGCGCCAGAAAGAGGAGCTCGTCAAGAAGGGGCTCCTGACCTCGGCCGCGCTCTCCTCTCTCGACATGCAGATCACGAACATCCAGTCGAGTCTGCTGCAGAGTCAGATCGGCCGTGACGATCGCGGTTTTTCGGTCGAAGGCAAGCGCCTCGAGGTCAAGGAGCTCGAGGCAAAGCTGGCCAACGACTCGGTGGTCAGGAGTCCGTTCGGCGGTCGCGTGGTCGCGTTGCGGGCCGGCCTCGGCCAGCAGGTCCGGGCCGGTGATCCGCTGGTCAACCTCGAGGCTGAAAAGGAGCCCCTGCGGATCGTCGGCTTCATCCCGATCGCTTCCGGCAAGATGATCCAGCCCGGGCAGGACGTACAGATCGCGCCTTCGTTCGTGAAACCCGAGGATTACGGCTTCATGATCGGCAAGGTGGTCTCGGTCTCGACCCTGCCCGCGACTCTCGAGGAGATCCGGCGGGTCGTTGCCAACGAAGCGCTCGCCCGGGAGTTCATCGACCTCAACCCGTTCGAGGTGGTGATCGAGCCGATTCCGGCACCCGAGACGCCGAGCGGTTTCAAGTGGACCTCTTCCGCCGGACCGCCGCTGGAGGTGGGATCCGGCACCGACTGCATGGTCCTGGTCGTGGTCGAGAAGAGGAAGCCGATCTCGTTCGTCATCCCGACGGTCAAGCAGACGCTGGGGCTGACCTGAAGTCATGAGCCGGCCGGGAGGGGACTCCACAGCGGGCGGCGCACCCAACGAATCGAAGCCCGGGACCCCGCCGAAGCGGCGCCGCAAGACGCCGACGGTCCTCCAGATGGAGGCGGTCGAATGCGGCGCGGCTTCGCTCTGCATGATCCTCGGCTATCACGGCCGGATCGTGCCGCTCGAAGAGTGCCGTGCCGAGTGCGGCGTCTCGCGTGACGGCTCGAAGGCCAGCAACGTCCTCAAGGCCGCCCGCAAGTACGGTCTCGAGGCCAAGGGCTTCAAGTACGAGCTCGAAGACCTCTTCGGCCTCGAATACCCCTGCATCCTCTTCTGGAACGCCAACCATTTCGTGGTCCTGGAGGGTTTCCGGGGCGAGAAGGTCTACCTCAACGACCCCGCCCAGGGGCCGCGGGTGATTTCGATGGAGGAGCTCGACGCCTCGTTTTCCGGCGTCGTTCTCACCTTCGCGAAAGGCCCGGACTTCAAGCCGGGCGGTGAGAAACCCAGCCTCGCCGGGGCGCTGCGACGGCGGCTGATCGGCTCCGAGGCCGCGCTCTCCTTCGTGCTGCTCTGCGGGCTCTTCCTGGTCGTTCCCGGTCTGGTGATCCCGACCTTCTCGCGCATCTTCGTCGACGAGTTCCTGGTCGCGGGCCGTGCCACGATCGTCAAACCCCTGCTCGTCGGCATGGCCGTCACCCTGGTGCTGCAAGGGTTCCTGACCTGGCTCCAGCAGCATTTCCTGCTGCGCCTGGAGACCAAGCTGGCGCTCCAGACCTCCTCGAATTTCTTCAACCACATCCTGCGCCTTCCGGTGGGCTACTTCGCCCAACGGTTCGCGGGCGAGATCGGCTCGCGGGTGGCGATCAACGACAAGGTGGCGAGCGTCGTCTCCGGCAAGCTCGCGACCACCGCGATCGACTGTTTCATGATCGTCTTCTACGCCGCCCTGATGGCCCGTTACAGCGTCGGCCTGACGGCGACCGTGATCGGGGTGGCGCTCCTCAACGTGGTCGCGATCCGGGTCGTCGCGCGGGTCCGGATCGACGCCAGCCGCCGGCTGATGGCCGACAAGGGCAAGCTCCAGGGAACCGCCATGAACGGTCTCAAGATGATCGAGACCCTCAAGGCGACCGGCGGCGAGGCGGAGTACTTCGCACGGTGGGCTGGATACCAGGCCAAGGCGCTGCGTGCCGAACAGCATCTGCGCACCCTCTCCGACATGACCAGCGTGGTGCCGATCTTCGTCGGCACCCTGGTGACCGGGACCGTCCTGCTGATGGGTGGTTTGCGGGTGATGGACGGGGAGCTCACGGTCGGCCTGCTCGTCGCCTACCAGGCGCTCACCGGCGGCTTCACCAAACCGCTCGGATCGCTGGTCAACTTCGGCTCGACGCTGCAGGAGCTCGAGGCGGACCTCAATCGTCTCGACGACGTGCTCCGCTACCCGCAGGACCCGCTCTACACCCAGGACGAGAGGGCCGATACCGGCGATCAGCGTCTGAAGCTCAGCGGCCGGATCGAGCTGACGGACGTGACCTTCGGCTACAGCCCGCTCGAAAAACCGCTGATCGAGAACTTCAACCTCAGCATCCAGCCGGGTCAGCGGATCGCGCTGGTCGGCGGCTCGGGTTCGGGCAAGTCCACCGCCGCCAAACTCATCTCCGGCCTCTACCGGCCGTGGAGCGGCGAGGTGCGGTTCGATGGCGTGCCACGCGACCAGCTCCCACGCCGCCTGCTTTCGAACTCGATCGGCATGGTCGACCAGGAGATCTTCCTGTTCGCCGGCACGATCCGCGAAAACATCACGATGTGGGACGGCACGATTCCGGCCGGACGCGTTACCGAGGCCGCCCGTGACGGCGCCATCGCCGAGGTCATCGAGCAGCGCGACGGCGGTTACAACGGCTGGGTCGGCGAAGGCGGCGGCAACTTCAGCGGCGGCCAGCGCCAGCGGCTCGAGATCGCCCGCTCGATGGTCGGCCACCCCACCATCCTGATCCTCGACGAGGCGACCTCGGCGCTCGACCCGACGACCGAGGCGATCGTCGACGACGCGCTCCGGCGGCGCGGCTGCACCTGCATCATCATCGCCCACCGCCTGTCGACCATCCGGGACTGCGACGAGATCGTGGTGCTTCAGCGGGGGAAGATCGTCCAGCGCGGCACGCACGAAGAGATGAAGGACGTGGAAGGTCCGTATGCCGACCTCATCCGGACCCACTGACTCCGCCGTGACCCTCAAGGTCCGGATCGCGTCCTCGGTGGTCGCGGAGCTGGAGGGGCACGAAGTCGAGATCGGCACCGAGCCGCTGCTCGTCGGCCGGGCCGACGATTGCGGTCTCACCGTCGCCGATCCCTCGATGTCCCGGCGGCAT
>JAAYLR010000143.1 GCA_012521815.1 Acidobacteriota bacterium | reverse complement strand
CTCGTAGAGCACGTAGCGCACCCCGCCGTCGAACGCCGCCACCTCGCAGCGCCGGTTCGGCTGCGCCTCGCAGGCGGCCACCAGCTCCTTCTGCCGGCGCTCCAGCGCCCGGAAGCGGGCGAGATCGTCGGCTCCGGCCGGCACCGCCGCCTCCATCTCCGCGCTCACGTCGCGGGTCTGGTGCGGCAGGGTGGCGCGGATCCCGCGGGCCGGCAGCTCCTCCTCCCGGCTGGTGGCGAGAAAGCCGCCTGTGAGCAGGTCACGCTCCGGGGTGGAGTGCTCCTGGATCACGCTCATCGCACAGTGGTGGTTGGTGATCATCAGTCCGTCGGGTGAGACGAAGCCGGCCGTGCAGCCGCTGATCCGCACCGCGGCGGCGAGGAGCC
The DNA here is from genome assembly GCA_012521815.1 of Acidobacteriota bacterium. Taxonomy (GTDB): domain Bacteria; phylum Acidobacteriota; class Thermoanaerobaculia; order Multivoradales; family JAGPDF01; genus JAAYLR01. The sequence goes on along the minus strand of JAAYLR010000143.1, from coordinate 18,979 downwards.
CGGCGCCGTCGGCCCCCCAGAGCCGCGCCGGTGGGATCTCGAGGCCGAGCCCGCGCAGCCAGGCGGCGTCGAGCTCGAGCACCTGCTCGGGGGTCCATTTCCCTTCGACGGCGAAAGCGGGGACGACCGGGGCGAGGAGGAGGGCGACGAGGACGAACAGGAGAGCGGAGCGTGCGTTCATGCCCCGGAGTCTATCCGCCCGCGGCCGGCGGCCGGCGGTCAGGAGGCCGGCGCGGGGCGGTGGATCCGGATCCCGACCTCGACCTCGCCGCCGGGCATGGCGAACGTCTTCCGGCCGCTCGTCGCGCTCCCGCTCAGCAGCTGCTCGGCGAAGAGCGCCACCCGCTGGTTGAGACGCGGCCAGCCGAGATCGCCGAACGACTGTCCGGCGCTCCAGACGAGGAGCCGCCGGCCGGCGGGCGAGCCGCTCTCGGCCACCGCCTCGGCCACCGCCTCCCCGGCGGCGAGCGCGCGGGCGAGGGCATCGTCGATCGCCGGGTCGGGGCGCAGCTCCATCAGAGGAGGATCCCCGCGATCGTCGCGGTCTGGAAGCAGGCGAGCGAGCCGGCGATCATCGCCCGCAGCCCGAGCCGCGCGAGGTCTTGCTTCCGCTCCGGAGCGATGCCGCCGATGCCGCCGATCTGGATCGCGATCGAGGAGAGGTTCGAGAAGCCGCAGAGGGCGTAGGTGGCGATGATCTGCGCGCGGGTGGAGAGCTCCCCGGCTTCGATCATCTTCTGCAGCTCGACGTAGCCGACGAACTCGTTGACCACGGTCTTGATGCCGAGCAGCTGGCCGACGCGGTGCGCCTCCGACCAGTCGACCCCCATGACCCAGGCGAGCGGCGCCCCGACCCAGCCGATCAGCCACTCGAGCGTGAGCCCTTCGAACCCGAAGAGCGCCCCGCCCTTCTGCAGCGCCGCGTTGACGAGCGCGATGAGGCCGATGAAGGCGATCAGCATCGCGCCGACGTTGAGCGCGAGCTTCAGCCCGTCGGCGGCCCCCGAGGCCGCGGCGTCGATCACGTTCGCCCACGGCCGCTCCACCTCCACCTCGACCTTGCCCGCGGTGACCGAATGCTCCTTTTCCGGGAACATCAGCTTGGCCATCACCAGCGCCGCCGGCGCCGACATCACGCTCGCCGCAAGCAGGTGCTCCGGCGAGATCCCCATCCCGACGTACGCCGCCATCACCCCGCCGGCGATCGTCGCGAAGCCACCGGTCATCACCGCCATCAGCTCGCTCTTCGTGAGGCTGTCGACGTACGGCTTGATGAGCAGCGGCGCCTCCGTCTGGCCGACGAAGATGTTCGCCGAGGCCGAGAGCGATTCCGACCCGGAGGTGCCCATGAACCGCACCATCACCCGGGCGAAGAGCTTGACCACCCACTGCAGGACGCCGAGATAGTAGAGAACGGTGATGAACGAGGAGAAGAAGATGATCGTGGGGAGCACCTTGAAGGCGAAGTAGAAATCCTTGAACCGCTCGCCGAAGACGAAGATCGCGCCGGCATCGGTGAAGTCGAGGAAGGCGCGCACGATGTCGCCGAGCACGGCGAAGAACTTCTGCCCCGGCGTCGTCCGCAGGATGATGAGCGCGAAGCCGAACTGGAGCGCGGTGCCGACGAGGACGGGGCGCCACCGGATCGCCCGCCGGTCGATCGAGAGGAGCCAGGCAAGGCCGAGGATCACCACCAGGCCGAGGAGGGAGAGCAGTTCGAGCATCGGGACCTCCTGAGCGGGGCCGCGCCCGCCGGGTCGGAAACCGGGTCAGCGTAGCGAAGCGCCGGAGCGGTGGCAAGGTACGCCGGCCGTATACTCGCAGCCGATGCCGCCGCGCTTCGACGCCGAGAGGCGGGCCGTCGAGCTCGCCGTCGCCGACCTCCTCGACCCCACGCTCCTGCGCAGCCTCGGGTTCGCCCACCGGGGCGGCTTCGAGCGGCTCTGGCTCGGGCAGGCGATCCACAGCCGCTACCAGGACGAGGCGCTCGCCACCGACCCGACCTACCGCCGGGAGGTGGCGCTGCGGCACACCTTCACCCATCGCGGCTGGGAGGTGACGCTCACCGGCCGCGCCGACGGGCTGCGCCGTGACGCCGGCGGCGCGCTCGTGGTCGAGGAGATCAAGTCGGTGCGCCGCGGGGCGCAGCTGGCGAACGCGACCCGCGAGCTCTACGCCCGGCAGGCCCGCCTCTACGCCTGGATGCTCGCCGCGAACGAAGACGTCGAGGTACGCGCCGAGCTGGTGCTCATCGAGATCGGCGGCGAGGGGGTGGAGCGCGAGGAGCTCCCGCTCGACCTCGCCGCTCTCGAGCTCGCTATCCGGCAGCGCCTCAACTCGATCCTCGGCGGTTTCGAACGCGCCGAGCGGGCGCGGGCCGATCGCCATGCCGCCGCCGGCGAGCTGCGCTTCCCCTATCGCACCCTCCGCCCCGGGCAGGAGGAGATCGTCGCGGCGGTGACCCGGACCATGGAGCAGGGCGAACAGCTCCTGCTCGAAGCCCCCACCGGGATCGGCAAGACCGCGGCGACGCTGATGCCGGTGCTGCGCCATGCGCTCGCGCACGATCGTCGCGTCTACGTCCTCACCGCCAAGACGCTGCAGCAGACGATGGCGATGACGGTCTGCGGCCTGCTGAACACCGGACGGAGCTTCCACGCCCTGCAGCTGCGCGCGAAGGCGAAGATGTGCGCCAACGGCGAGGTGATCTGCCACGAAGAGTACTGCCCCTACGCCCGCGACTACTACGGCAAGCTGGCGACCTCGGGGCTGGTCTCACGCCTGCTCGGCGACCATGGCGAGCTCCTCCCCGACGAGATCTTCACCGCCGCGCGGGCCGCCGAGGTCTGTCCGTTCGAGGTCAGCCTCGAGCTCGCCGCGGCCTCCGAGGTCGTCGTCTGCGACTACAACTACGCGTTCGATCCGTGGGTCGCGCTCGAGCCGTTCGCCCCCGGCGCCCATCTCGGCGACACGGTGCTCGTGATCGACGAGATCCATAACCTCGTCGAGCGCGGCCGCGGCTACCTGAGCCCCGAGCTCGCCGCCGCCGCCGCCCGGCGGGCGGCCGCCGAGCTCGCCGGGGCCGGGCCGGCGGAGCTGCTCGCGCGCAACGCCGCCCTCTGCCGGGAGCTCGCCGAGCTGATCGACGACGCGGTCGACTCGGCCCTCGCGATCGCCGGCGGCGAAGCCGCCGAGAGCCAGCTTCCCGAAGATGCCCTCTGGGCGTTGCGGCCGGAGTTCGACGCGGCGTTCGTCGACTACCTCGAGCACCAGCGCGAGACGAAGAGCTTCCGCGCCGACGACGCCTTCGTCACCCTCTACTTCACGCTCCTGCGCTTCCTCGCGGGGCTGCTCGAAGAGGGCCCCGCCTTCAGCCACCTCGTCGAGCGCCGCGAGGATGGCGGGGTGCTGCGCGTCCTCTGCAAGGATCCGAGCCGCCACCTCGGCGCCGTGCTCGGCCGCGCCCACGCCGTGGTCGGGCTGTCGGCGACGCTCTCCCCGCCGGAGTTCTACCGCGACCTGCTCGGCTTCGAACCGGCCCGGACCACGACCCTCTCGCTGCCGAGCCCGTTCCCGCCCGCGCACCGGCGGCTCGTGCTCGACGCCTCGCTCTCCACCGCCTACCGGGAGCGCGCCGCGAGCGCCCGCCCCCTCGGCGAGCGGCTGGCGGCGTTCGTCGACGAGATCGACGGCAACAGCCTGATCCTCTTCCCGAGCTTCGCCTTCCTGCACGAGGTGGCAGCGCATCTCCATCCGCGCCGCAAGCGGGTCCTCCGGCAGCAGCGGGAGGATGGGAACCGGGAGCGCGAGGCGCTCCTCGACACCCTCCGCGGCGCGGTGTTCGGTGACGTGGCGCTCCTCGCGGTGGCGGGCGGGGTCTTCGCCGAGGGGGTGGACTATCCCGGCGAGATGCTCCGCGCGGTGGCGGTGGTCGGCCCCTGCCTGCCGGTTCCGACGGTCGAGACCCGGCTGCTCCAGGAGTATTACGAGGAGCGCTTCGAGCGGGGCTTCGAGTTCGCGTTCGTGGTGCCGGGGATGACCCGGGTGGTGCAGGCCGCCGGCCGGCTCATCCGCTCGCCGGAGGATCGCGGGGTGATCGCGCTCTTCGACCGCCGCTTCCTCCACCGCCCCTACCGCGACCGCCTGCCGCCCGACTGGCTCCCGCCCGAGGGGATCCAGGGGCTGGTCGGCGACCCCGGCCGGGCGGCGGCGGAGTTCTTCGCCACCGTCGCCGGCCGGGGAGAGGAGCAGCCGGACTAGACGCGGCGGCGCGGCGGCCCGTAGACAGGATCGAAGCAGGCAGAGACCAGAGACTCTTCCCCCGCTTCGACCCTCCTTCGAACCCCGCCGCCCGGCGGGGTTTTTTTACCGGGACGGGGCGCCCCCCGGCGGGCGCGGCGGTCCGGCCGCGGGTGGGCGCATCCGCGGCAGGAGGCTCAGGTACCGCTGCCGCTCTTCGGGTCCGAGCAGCTCGCAGGTGACGAGCACGTTCTCGACGAACGCCCGGTCGAGCGCGGCGTTGAGCTCGGCGCTCTCGGAGAGCAGCTCGTCGATCCGCGCCGGATCGGGTTCCGGGCGCGCGAGCTCTTCCCGCAGCTCGCGCCGGGCCTCGGCGAGCTCGCACCGGTCCGCCTCGGTGAGCGCGAAGAAGATCCGCTGCTGTTCGAGGAACCGCTCGCGCACCGGGGAGGCGAGCTCGAGGCGATCGGCCATCGTCACGAACGGCCGCTTCCCCTCTCCCCACGGGAAGGGCCGCGCTGGCGGCCGGTGCTGCTGGCGATAGAGCCAGGCGCCGAGCAGGCCGGCGTTGAGGCCGAGCGAGAGCAGGAGCGCCACGAAGAGCCAGCGCCGCCTCATGGCGCCCCCTCTCCGTTGCCGGCGGTCCAGGAGAGCTCGGTGAGCGCGGGCTCGCCCCAGAGGCCGACGACCTCCACCTCGTGCCGGCCGCTGAGCGCGAAGCCGAGGAGCGAGCCGAGGCCGAGGCCGGCGAGCAGGGCCGCCGTCGCCACCGCCCGGACCCAGAGGGGTCGCAGCCCGGTGGCCGTCTCCGCACGGGCTTCCGCGAGCCGCCGCCGGACTCCCAGGGAGAACGAGGCGGGCACCGGGCCCGGAGGCGGCAGGGCGAGCCCCGTCCAGGCACGCTCCCAGGCCGCGAGGCGGCGGGCGGCGGCCGGATCCGCTTCGATCTTCCGGCGCAGCTCGGCGGCGGCGGCCGCGTCGAGACCACCGGCCAGGCAGCGCACGATCTCCCGATCCCGGATGCGCGTCATGACCCTCTCTCCTTTCCAGAAACCCCCGAGCCGCCCTCTTCCTGCGCCGCCGCGGCCACCAGCCGCCGCATCGCCCGCACCAGGCGGCTCTCGACCGCCCCTTCGGTGATCCCGAGCAGGCGGGCGATCTCGCGCTGGGGGAGGCCCTCGAAGCGCGCCAGCACCAGCACCACGCGCTGGCTCTCCGGCAGCTTCGCGATCGCGCGCCGGGTGGCCGCCCACCGCTCGCGGGCGGCGAGCTCCTCGGCCGGACCCGGAGCGTTCGATGCCGGCTCGAACGGCACGCCGCCCCCCTCCTCCTCGTCGCCCTGCCAGGCGAACGGCAGGAAACGCACGAGCCGGCGGCGGCGCAGCCGGTTGAGGCAGTGGTTCACGCCGATCCGGTAGAGCCAGGTGAAGAAGAGCCCTTCGGGACGGGCCCGGTCCGCGGCCCGGAACGCCTTGAGGAAGACCTCCTGGGCGGCGTCGCGGGCCTCCTCCCGGTCGCCGAGGAGGCGTTCGCAGAGCGTGAGCAGCCGCCGCTCGTGCCGCTCCACGAGCGGCTCGAAGGCGGTCGTGTCGCCATCCGCCGACCGGCGGAGCAGCTCCCAGTCCGGGTCGAGGCCCGCGCGGGCCGTGGCGACCTCGTTCACCTCTGCTCTGAAGAACCCCGGGAACCCGGAGATCCTGCGCCCCCGAGCGACTGTAGCACCCGCGCTCCCGGCCCCATCTCGCAACGTGGCAGAATCCGGCGGTGCTCGACGCGATCCTCGCCGCCATCACCAACGGGCCTGCCGAACCGTTCGACGACCTCGCGCGGGCGGCGTTCGCCTTCCAGTACGAGCGGATCCCCGCGCTGCGCGACCTCGCCGACCGGCGCGGGATCGCTCCCGCCGCGATCCGTTCCTGGCGCGCGGTGCCGATGGTGCCGGTGGCGGCCTTCCGCCGCCTCGAGCTCGCCGCCGGCCAGCCGGTCGAGCTCTTCCGCTCCAGCGGCACGAGCGGGGGCGAACGGAGCGTGCATCACCACCCCTTCCCCGGTCTGTACCGGGCGGCGATCGACGCCTCCTTCCCCGCCTTCTGCCTGCCGCACGGCGGCCGTCCCCCGATGCTCGCGCTGGTGCCGCCGCGCAGCCAGGTGACCGACTCGAGCCTCGGCTTCATGGTCGACCATCTCCTCACCCGCTTCGGCGATCCCCGTTCGGCGTACGCCTTCGGCCCGCACGGCGTCGAGGCCGCGGCGGCGCGCTCCTGGCTCGCGGCGCGCCAGCGCGACCAGGCGCCGGTGATGCTCCTCGCCACCGCCTTCGCGCTCGTCGACCTGCTCGCCGCGCTCGCCCGGTACGGGCTGCGCTTCCGGCTCGCGCCCGGCAGCACGCTCTTCCTCACCGGCGGCTTCAAGGGCCGCCAGCGGGAGCACACGCTCGCCGAGCTCGCCGCGGGCGTCGCCGAGGCCCTCGCCCTGCCCGCCGAGGGAATCGTCGAGGAGTACGGGATGACCGAGCTGACGAGCCAGGGCTACACCCGCACGCTGCTCGGCGGCCCCCCGGGTCTTTTCGTGCTGCCGCACTGGATGCGTTTCCGGGTACTCGACCCGGAGAGCCTCGAGGAGCTGCCGCCCGGCGAGCCCGGTCTGCTCGCGCTCTTCGACCTCGCCAACCTCGGCTCGGCGGTCCACCTCCTCACCGAGGATCTCGCGCTCGCCGAAGGAGAGGGCTTCCGTCTCGCGGGACGCGCCGCCGGCGCGCAGCTGCGCGGCTGCTCGCTCACCGTCGAAGAGCTCGCCGGCGGCGCCTGAGCCGCGCCTCAGGCCGCCGAGTCGCCGTGCGGCCCGCCGGGGTAGACCTGGCGCAGAAAGACGGCGAAACGCCGACAGGCGTCCACGAGGGTGAAGATCCCCGCCACCCGTTCGTCCTTGAACGCCACCGCGACGTCGAGCCGGCGGGCGGCGAGCTCGTCGAGCACGCGGTCGAGCGGCATGCTCATGGGGACCTCCACGGCCGGGGTGAGCGCGAGCTCGCCGACCGGCTGCGACGCGGGGACCCCGGCGAGCACGGTCGCGGTGGCCACCCCGAGAAAGCCCCCCGCAGCGACCACCGGAAGGTGATGGATCCGCTGCGCGGTCATCAGCGCCCGCGCGGCGCCGGCCGTCACCGTGGGCTCCACCACCTGAGGGAAAGGAGTCATCACCGAGCGCATCGTCGGCATCGCGTCGCGCACCACGACCTCCCGCGTCTTTCCGGAGATGGTACACGCCCGGCACTCCGGATTCACGGCATTTCGGATGATACTGCTAGACTTTCACGACGGAGGGCTTCCCATGCTCCTGTCGCGTCTTTCCCTCGTCCTGCTCGCCCTGTCCGTACTCGCCTTCTCACCTCCCGCACGCGCCGCCGACGAGCCGGTACCCCTGCTCGTCGCGCTCGATTCGAGCCGGTCGCTGCGCGCCGCCGAGCTCACCCGCGCTCGTGATCTCGTGGCGGGTCTCGGCCGTCAGCTCCCGGGGACCCCGATCGGGCTCCTGACCTTCGACGACGAGGCGCGGATCGTCGTCCCCCCGGGAGATCCCGCGAGGGTGGTCGACGCGCTCGAAGCCGTGGAGCTGGCGGGCCGCTACACCGTGCTCCACGACGCGCTCGTGCTCGGCGCCCGCACTCTCGCCAACGGCGGCGTGCTCCTGCTCCTCACCGACGCTCTCGACGAGAACTCGGCCACCACCTTCGAGGACGCGGCCCGGCTCGCCACCGAGCACGGGGTCCGGGTGCTCGCCGTCGCGGTCGGCCGGGCCGACGAGCGCACCCTGCGGCGGCTCGCGCTGCTCACCAGCGGCGCCTACGCCGGCCGGCTGGAGGCGATCGGCCCGGAGCAGGTCGGGGTCGAAGCCGAAGGGCTCACCACGGCGATCGCCGGTGCCCGCCGGGCCGCCGCGCCACCACCGCCGCCACCGGCGCCGGCGCCGGAGCCCGCGCCGGTACCGCCCCCCGCGCCGGCAGCCGGCCTGCCGCCGCTCGCCTGGCTCGGTCTCGCGCTGCTCCTCGCGGCGCTCGCCGCCGGGGTGGGCTACCTCCTGGCCCGCCGGCGGCCCGAGCCGATCCGCGAGGAGACGCTGACCGACTTCCGCCCCGACCCCGTTCCCGGGCCGACTCCCTGTCCGCGCTGCGATCGGCCGCTCGCGGCCAACGGCGTCTGTTCGTTCTGCCACGACACGGAGCTGGCCGCGCAGCTGCGCGCGCGAGCGGTGGTGCCACCGGGGCAGCTGCTCGAGATCTCGCTCGACGACACCGCCTCCTTCTCCCGGATCCCCTTCTCGGAGGCGATCGAGAAGACGTTCGTGCTCGCCGAGGAGACGGTCCTCGTCGTCCGCGAGCCGGGGCGCGATCCGCGCACGCTCCGCCTTCCGCCCGAGCGCGCGATCTCGGTCGGGCGCGACCGGCAGCAGAACACCCTCGCCTTCGCCGACCCGACGCTCTCGAGCCAGCATTTCCGGGTGGCTCCCCAGGACGGCATCTGGTACCTGCTCGATCAGAACTCGACCAACGGCCTCTTCGTCGGCGGCGAGCGCGTCCATCTCGCGCGCCTCCGGCCCGGCGAACCGTTCCGCGCCGGCCAGCTCGAGTTCGAGCTGCAGGTCCATCAGCAGAGCCTCAACTGAGGGCCTTCCGGAGCGAAGCGGAGCCAGCCGACCGCCGTGCCGAGCCCGGAACCGACGCCGGCCGCCGGGGCGGTCACCGGCCTCGCCGACTTCCACCTGCCGCCCGGCCTGGAGCCCCCCGGCTTCGCCGTTGCCACCACCGCGGGCCGGAGCTGGCGGCGGGCGCGCTGGAACGGCGAAGCGCTCGCCGCCGTCGCCGGGATCCTGGCGCGTGATGGCGCAGCGGCGCTGCGCGGGATCCCGGACCCGGAACTGCGCGCGGCCTGGACGGCGACGGTCGCGCGCTTTCGCGATCCGGCCAGCTCCGAGCGCCGCGCCCTCGATCCACTCCTCGCCGCGCTCACCGGCCTCTCCCCCGCCGGGCTCGCGGCCGGGCTCGAGACGATCCTCGCGGGGGTGGACGGTGAGCCGGCGGCGGCCCTCCTCGCCCGTGCCCGCCCCCTGCCGCGGCCGGGGCCCGGGCTCGTGGTGCTCGCCGGCAACCTCCCCGGGCTCGGCCTGCAGGCGCTCTGGCCGGCGCTCGCGCTGCGCCGGCCGGTGCTGCTCAAGAGCGCCTCCCGCGAGCCGCTGCTGATACCCGCCTTCCTCGGCGCGCTGGCGCGCCGGCTCCCGGCGCTCGCCTCAGGCGTCGCTGCCGCCACCTGGCGGGGCGGCGCGGAGGAGATCGAGGCCCCGCTCCTCGCCGCGGTCGACCGCGTGCTCGCCTACGGCGACGAACCGGCGCTCGCCGACCTCGCCCGCCGTGCCCCGGGCAGGCTCGTCGGCCAGGGGCCGAAGGCGAGCGTGGCGCTGGTCGGGGCGGATGCGGATCCGGCGCTCATCGCCCCCGGCCTCGCCCGCGACGTCGCCCTCTTCGACCAGCAGGGCTGCCTCTCGCTGCACGCGGTCTACACGAGCGGCGACGCCCCGCGCCTCGCGGCAGCTCTCGCCGCGGCGCTCCGGGAGATCGCGCGCCTCTGGCCACCCGGCCCGGCGCCGCTGCCGCTCGCGGCGGCGGTCCGGCAGCTGCGCGAGGAGGCCGCGCTCCGCGGTCTGCCGCACCACGAGCTCGCGCTCGCCGCGGGCACGGTGATCGTGGAGAGCGATCCGGGCTTCCAGCCATCACCGGGTCTGCGCACGGTGCGGATCCATCCGGTGCCCCGCCTCGCGGCGGCGGTGACCGCGCTCACGCCCTGGCAGGGCCGCCTCCAGGGGGCGACGCTCGCGGGCGGCGAGGCCTGGGATCAGGCGGCAGCCGTGCGGGCCCTCGGCGTCTCCCACCTCACCCCTCCCGGCGAGCTGCAACGGGTCGACGTCGGCTGGGCCAACGGCGGCATCGACCCGCTCGAAGCGCTGGGATAGCTCCCGCGCGACCGCCCGCGAACGGGCCGGGGAGCAGCTCACCGGGGGTGGGGAGCGGAAGGACGGCTCAGATCGCGCCGGCGTTCTTCAGGATGTCGTAGAGCGCCGACTCGGGGCTTCGCCAGGCGTTGTTGGGGATCCGGCCGAGCTCCTGGCCATCCCGCAGCACGATCGCGGTGGGCACCGCGCGCACGTTGAACCGCTTCGCCTCCGGCTCGTCGCCGAAGGAGTTCGGCACGGCCCGGTAGTGGAACCGGATGTGCTCCCTGCCGACCCCCTCCTCGATCCGCAGCAGCAGCGGCACGTGGTCCTTGCAGTGCGGGCACCAGGAGCCGAAGAAGACGAGCACCTCGACGTCCCCTTTGGCCTGCCGCAGCTTCGCCATCACCTCGGCGATGGGGGTGTACGCCGCCGCCTTGCGGGCGTAGGTCGGATCGTGGGCGGCGACCTCGCGACCGCTCTTGTCGCCGAGCAGCCAGGGCCGGGGCTTGAGGCGCACCTCGTGCCCGGAGGCGCGGAAGACGACATCCTCGCCGGCGATCTGGAACGGCGCCTCGCGGCCGAGCGGCGGCTGGCCGAACAGCTCGATCGCGATGTCGGAAGGGCGGCCGATCCCCATCAGGTCGAGCAGCTCCACCTCGCGCGTCGCGGTGCCGAGCCGGACCGGTGACGGCAGCTCCGGCACGAGGAGGACGAGCGAGCGGGCGCGCTGCGCGAAGAAGATCTCCGCCTTGGGGGAGGGCTGGCCGTCCACGAGCACGATCCACTCGCCGGTGAGCACATAGGGCATGCCCTGCGCCCCGACGGCGGCGGGCAGGAGCAGGAGGGCGCAGAGCAGCAGCGAAACGGAAGCGAACGATCGAGCGGTCATGGAACGACGCCTCCTGCAACTGCCGCGCCAGGCTCGGAGAGCCAGGGTGGCAGGCCGGAATAGGTGGCGGTGACCCGCCCCTCCTCCACCACGAACGAGCGGGGGAGGCGGCGATGGAGGAGCTCGAGGAGCGCGTTCGGCGCCGAGGCCAGCGCGAACGCCGGCGCCCACTCGAAGAGGAGGCGGCTCTCGGCGCCGGCCGGGAAATCCGCGAGGAAGGTCGCCAGGGGCTCGCCGCCCCGCTCGCCGTACTCGTTGAGAGCGTCCACGAGCGCGGGCGTCTCCGGGCCGTCCGGATCTCCGATCACCACGAAGTGGCGGCCGGAGGCGAGAGCCGGCGCCAGCTCGTCGAGACAGACGCGTTCCGCCCCCTGTCCCGCGCAGAGCTCGGCGAGCGTCACTCCCGGCTTGAGCTCGGTGGCGAAATCGTCGAGCGGCAGGTGCGGGCTCGCCAGCGCCAGCCCCACCGTCACGACCGCCGTGCCGGCCGCCGCCGCCGCGATCGCACGCCACCGCCGCGGGCGCGCGGCGCCCAGCCAGGCGAGGACGAGGCCGGGCACGAGGAGGAAGAAGTCCTGCAGGAACGCCTCCCGGGGGGAGCGTTCGAGCAGGGGTCCGAAACAGCCGCAGCCACTGCTGTCGAGCGGCGGCAGCCCCTGCAGGTCCCGCCAGGCGGCGCGCCCGGTGAGGAAGAGGAAGAGCAGGACGAGAGCGGTGGCGGCGAGCAGCACCGGGCGGTTCCGGAGGCCGAAGAGGAGCGCCACGCCGAGGCCCGCTTCGAGCGCGAGGGCGAAGAGCGCGACGAGGCGGGCGGAGAGCAGGATCTCCAGCCCCTCGGCCCGGATCTGCGCGGCGAACGCCTCCGGGTCGAGCACCTTGCCGAAGACCGCCACCAGCAGCACGAGGCCGAGGACGACGCCGCCGATCACCCCCGCCAGGGAGCGCCAGCGCCGTCCCGCCGGGAGCCGTTCCGTGGAGGATGCCATCTCGGAGACGGCCGGGCCTCAGCTCCGGCGCACGACCGCGGTTCCGGCCAGCAGGTCGTGGAGCCCCCGCTTGTCGCCCCGGAAGGCGACGAGCAGGAAACCGATTCCGAAGAGGAAGCCGCTGAGCATGCAGCCGATCCAGCGCACGAACGCCTTGAGCGCGCCGATCCCGCCGCCGGGGGGCACCCCCTCGGCCACGATGGCAAGCCCGAGCAGCTTCTTGCCGGGCGAGGTGCCGAAGAACGCCCAGCCCACGAAGACGATCGCGAGGCCGGCCGCGATGCTCAGGACCATGCCGAGGATCGGGAACACGGGCGAGCGGGTGAGCCAGTAGAGCGCGGAAAAGAGCATGGAGACGAGCATCGCCAGCAGGCCGTCGAGCAGCGACGCGGCCACCCGGATCCAGAAGCCGGCCGGCGATACCGGCCTGGTCTCCACCCGGGCGCGCGGCGGCGGTGGCGGCGGGGCCAGCTCGATCTCACGGATCGACGAGAGCACCTCGCCGGAGGGAGGCGGGGGCGGCTCGGGCCGCGGCGGCGGGGCCGGCGGCACGGCAGGCCCCGGCGCGAAAGCCGGGGGTGGCGGGGGTGCGGCAGGTCCGGGAGCAAAGGCTGGCGGCGGCGGTGGCGGCGCGGCCGGAGCCGCCAACGGTGCTGACGGCACCGGCGGTACCGTGTCGGACAGCGGCAGCGGCGGTGGCGCTTCGAACGGCGGCGGCGGCGGCGCGGCGGCCGGAGGGCCGGCCGGCAGCAGGCGCTCCACCGGGCCGCCGCAGGCCGGACAGGCCTCGGCGCCGCGCGGCGCCGGGAGGTTGCAGGCCGGGCAGAAGAGCGCATCGGCCTCGATGCGCACCGTCGCCCCCGGCACCGGGGCGGGCGGCACGAGACGGATCACGAGGACGGTCTCGCCGACCATCACCCGGTCGCCGTTCTCGATCTCGACCCGGCCCTCGATCCGTTTCCCGTTGACGAAGGTGCCGTTGCTCGAGCCGTGGTCGGTGACCGCCGCGCGGCCATCCTCGAAATGGAGCGTCGCGTGATGACGGCTCACCGTCACGTCTTTGAGCGAGAGAGCGCAGGTGCGGCTGCGCCCGACCGTCGTCTCGCCGCCGGCCAGCTCGACGGTACGGCCTTCGTAATCCACGTAATGACGCCAGGTCTGTCCGGTCACGAGCTCCTCCGCGCCGCCTGCTGCCGCGGCGTTCGCGAATCGGAGGGGATTCTATCCGATCGCCGTCCCGCCGCCCGGGCCGCGAGCTCGGCGCGCAGCGCGATCGCGGTCGGTCCGGTGCCCTGCTCGAGCAGCCCCGGCAGCGGTCCGCAGAAGAGGAGCTCGCCGCCGCGCGGCCCGCCGCCGGGACCGAGATCGATCACCCAGTCCACCCGCGAGATCAGGTCGAGATGATGCTCCACGACGAGCACGCTGTCGCCGCGGGCGACGAGCCGCCGCAGGGTGCGGACGAGCAGGTCGACGTCGGAGAGGTGGAGCCCGGTCGTCGGCTCGTCGAAGAGGAAGAGCTGCGGCCCGCTGCGCGCCGGCCGGCTGAGGAAGGAGGCGAGCTTGAGGCGCTGCGCCTCGCCGCCAGAGAGCGTGGAGGTCGGCTGGCCGAGCCGCAGGTAGCCGAGGCCAACCTCGACGAGCGGCTGCAGCTTCCGGCAGAGGGAGCGCTCGGCGGCGAAGAGCTCGAGCGCGGCCTCCACCGTCAGCTCCAGCGTCTCGGCGATGTCGCGCCCGGCATGAGAGATCGCCAGCACGTCGCGGCGGAAGCGGCGGCCCTGGCAGAGGTCGCAGGTCACCGTCACCGGCGCCATGAACTGCATGTCGACCTCCTGCACGCCGGTGCCGAGGCACTCCGGACAGCGACCGCCCTCGACGTTGAAGGAGAAGTGCGAGGGGGTCACGCGGCGGCGACGGGCCTCTTCGGTGTTGGCGAAGAGACGGCGGATGTCGTCGTACGCCTTGGTGAGGGTGACGGGGCTCGAGCGGCTGGAGCGGCCGAGCGGGCTCTGGTCGACGAGCGTCACGTCGCTCACCCGTTCGAGGCCGCGCAGCTCGTCGACCGCCCCCGGCTCCACCTCCACCGCCCCCTGGCGGCGCTGATGGTTCGCCCAGAGGACGTTCTCCACCAGCGTCGACTTGCCCGAGCCCGAAACCCCGGTGACCGCCACGAGCGCCCCGAGCGGGAAGTCGACGTCGATGCCGCGCAGGTTGTTCGCCCGCGCCCCGCGGATCGAGACCATCGGCAGCTGGCGCAGCTCCTCGTCGCGGCTCACGCGGCCCCGCTCGCGCCGGTAGCGCGCCAGATGGCTGCGCGCGACCGGCGAGGAGCGGCGGGTTAGGAACTGAGCGGTGAGCGACTCCGGATGGGCGAGCACCGTCGCGAGCGGCCCCTCCACGACGACCTCGCCCCCCTGCTCGCCGGCGCGGGGACCGAGGTCGATGACATGGTCGGCGCCGGCGATGATCGCCGGGTCGTGCTCGACCGCGAGCACGGTGTTGCCGCGCGCCGCGAGGTCGCCGAGCAGGGCGAGCAGCCGGCCGCTGTCGCTCGGATGGAGGCCGATCGTCGGCTCGTCGAGGACGTAGAGGGTCCGGGTCAGGCCCGAGCCGAGCGCCGCCGCGAGGCGGATCCGCTGCGCCTCGCCGCCGGAGAGGGTGCGCGCCTGCCGGTCGAGCTCCAGGTACTCGAGCCCGACGCGGGCGAGGACGCCCAGCCGCTCGCCGAGCTCGGCGAGCAGATGCCCGGCTCGCGCCCGCTCCCCCTCGCTCCAGCGCTGCGCCGCGAGCCAGCGGGAGAGGGCCGCGACGTCGAGCTGCAGCAGATCGGGCAGCCGCGCGCCGCCCAGACGCACCGCCAGCGCCTCCGGCCGCAGCCGGGTGCCGCCGCAGCGCGGGCAGGGATCGTAGGAGCGGTACCGGGCGAGGAGCACCCGGACGTGGACCTTGTAGCTGCGCTGCGTGAGCCAGGAGAAGAAGTCGTCGAGGTTGCAGAACTCCCCCTTCCCGCTCCACGCCCACGCCCGCTCCTCCGGGCTGAGCTCCCCCCACGGCCGGTCGACGTCGATCCCCCGCGCCGCCGCGGCGGTGAGCAGGTCGTCGTAGAGCTCCTCGTACGCCGGGCTGTTCCACGGCGCGAACGGGTGGCCGGAGAGGGGCCGCGTCGGATCGGGAACGACGCGCTCCCGGTCGATCCCGAGCAGGCGGCCGAAGCCCTGGCACTCCGGGCAGGCGCCGAGGGGGGAGTTGAACGAGAAGAGCGCGGGCGACGGCGGGGAGACCGCCTCGCCGCAGACCGGACAGGCGAGCTCGGCAGCGACGAAGCGCGTGCCGTCCGGCCCCGTCGCCTCCACCCGCGCCGCGATTCGCAGCCCCTCCTCGAGCGCCGCCGCCACCCGCGGGGCGCTCTCGGCGGTCGCCCGGAAGCGGCCGAGCACCAGGGGGAGCGGGTCGATCCCCGCCGGCCAGGGGTCGCCGGCGGCGAGGCGCCGCACCTCGCCCGCGGGATCGAGCCAGCGCCCGAAGCCGAGCCGCACGAGCTCGGCGAGCAGCGCTTCGGCTCCCCGGGGCGGGCGCGGCTGGCGCACCACGAGCAGGAACGGCTCGCCGACCGCGCCCGCCGCGAGCTCCGCGGCGGCCTCGGGAGGCGAGGCGCGCCGGGCCGGGCCGTGCCCGTGCGGACAGCCGACCTCGCCGAGGTGGGCGTAGAGGAGCCGCAGCACGTCGTGGATCTCGGTGAGCGTCGCCACCGTGGAGCGGGCGTTGCGCACCGGGTTGCGGGCCACGAGCGCCACCGCCGGGAGGACGTTGCGGATCTCGTCGACCTGCGGCCGCTCGCGCTGTTCGAGGAAGTTGCGCGCGTAGGTGGACATCGACTCCACGAAGCGGCGGTGCCCCTCGGCGTAGACGGTGTCGAAGGCGAGCGACGACTTGCCCGCGCCCGAGGGGCCGGTGACCACCGTCACCTTCCCGTGCGGAATCCGGCAGCTCACCCCCTTGAGGTTGTGGGTGCGGGCGTTGTGGACTACGACGGCAGAGGGGCGGGGCACGGTGATCGCCTCCGGCGCGATGGCTGGGCGCCGAGCCCTTGATCATACCTCCCCGATTTCAGCCCTGTGGCGGGGCGGCGGCGCCGCCGAAGAGGCGCCGCAGCCAGCGCCGGAACCGGCCGCTCTCCGGCTCCCCCTGTCCCTCCTCCGCCTCCGGCGGCGGGGCTCCGAGGCGATCGCCCGCCCAGCGGGGGCCGCCGTGCAGCGGGCAGCCGAGGGTGGGAGCCCGCGAGGCGAGGAAGAACTCGTCGATCACCTGCGGGCAGAGCGGCAGCGCGAGGCCGCCGCTCGCCGGATCGATCGTCCGCCGCACGACCCCGGCGGGCGGCGCGATCTGCCCGTAGCCGCCGGGCGGACGGGTCCGGAGCATGAAGCCGGTCCAGACCGGCAGCGCTCCGGCGGCGCCGCTGAACGGGGTCGGCCGGTTGTCGTCGTAGCCGACCCAGGCGAGCGCCACCTTGCCGGGTGCGAAACCGGCGAACCAAGCGTCGCGCTTCTGGTTGGTGGTCCCGGTCTTGCCGGCGACCGGGTCGGTGAGCCCGAGCTGCCGCGCCCGCTGGCCGGTGCCGTGGGCCACCACCCCCTCGAGCAGCGAGGTCACGAGGTAGGCGGCCTCGGGGGAGAGCACCCGCTCGGGCGGCGGCAGCGCCGTACCCGCGAGCGGCTGCCCCCGGCCGTCGAGCACCCCGTCGAGGGTGTGCACCGGGGGACGCACGCCCCCGGAGGCGAAGACCGAGTAGACCGTGGCGAGCTCGAGCGGCGAGAGCTCGAACGCCCCGAGCGCGAGCGCCGGGACCGGGGAGAGGGGGGAGGCGACGCCGAGCCGCCGGGCGAGGTCGACGATCGGCGGCAGCCCGACCTCGAGGGCGAGACGCACCGTCGGGAGGTTCCGGCTCCGCTCCACTGCGGTGCGCGCCGAGATCCAGCCGAGGAACTCCCCGTCGTCGTTCTTCGGGCTCCACTGCCGCCCCGCGAGCTCGAGCAGGAGCGGCTCGTCGGCGATCAGCGTCGCCGGGGTCGCCACCTCCCCCGCGAACGCGGCGGCGTAGACGACCGGCTTGAAGGTGCTCCCCGCCTGCCGCCGCATCTGGCTCACGCGGTCGAACTGGCTCGCCCGGAAGTCGCGCCCCCCGACCCAGGCCCGGGCGCCGCCGGTGAGCGGATCGAGCGCCACGAGCGCGGCCTGGAGCGGCGCGCCGCGCTCTCCCACCCGCCCCGCGAGGTCGGCGACCCCGGTTTCGACCGCCGCCGCCGCCGCCGCCTGCTCCACCTCGTCGAGGGTCGAGAGAAGGATCAGACCCGCGTCGGCGAGACTCTCGATCCCGTAGCGCCGCCGCGCCTCGGCCGCCACCGCGGCGGCGAAGAACGGCGCCCGGTTCTGCCCGTAGCCGGTGGCGCGCACGCCGAGCGGCGCCGCCTTCGCCGCCTCGGCCCGCTCGCTCGCGACCCAGCGCAGCGCGACGAGCCGGTCGAGGATCTGGTTGCGGCGCGCGAGCGCCGCCTCCGGGCGGCGGTAGGGGGAGAGCTCGGCGGGCGCGCGGATGATCCCGGCGAGGAGCGCCGCCTCGGCGAGGTCGAGCTCCGCGGCCGGCTTGTCGAAGTAGGCGCGCGCCGCGGCCCCCACCCCCATCAGGTTCACCGGCCCCGGTTTGCCCCAGAAGATACTGTCGAGATAGATCCGCAGGATCTCCCGCTTCTCGTAGCGGAGCTCGACGAAGAGCGCCAGCAGCGCCTCGCGCAGCTTCCGCTCGAGCGTCCGCTCGGCGGAGAGGAACCGGTTCTTGACGAGCTGCTGGGTGAGCGTCGAGCCGCCCTGGCGCACCGTGCCGCCCCGCAGGTTCGTCCAGAGGGCGCGGGCGATCCCCGAGAGCGAGAGGCCCGGGTGCTCGAAGAAGCCGTCGTCCTCGGCGGCGAGCACCGCCTGCACCAGATCCCGCGGGATCTCGTCGAGCGGCACCGGCACCCGGTCGCGCAGCTCGGGGCCGTACCAGGAGGCGAGCAGGTACGGTTCGAGGAGAGCCGTCCGGAGCGTCTCCGTGCCGTCATGCAGCCGTTCGATCCGATCGCCGGCGAGGTCGATGACGAGCAGCCCGCCTCCCGTCCAGCCCCGGGGCGAGGGGAAGCGGCGCTGGGAGATCGCCACCTGCCGCGGCAGCGCCCGGTAGGTCCCCGGCAGGAGCCCGTCGCGTGGCGCCGGCCGGTAGCCGCACCCTTCGAGACGCCGCACCAGCGCGTCCGGGTCGATCTGCATCCCGGCCTCGAGCCGCAACGCCCGCGCGTAGAGCCGGGACGGGAGGGTTTCGGTCTCGGTCGCGAGGCTGCCGGCGAGGCGCCAGTACGGCCAGACGAACCAGACGCCGGCGCCGACGACGAGCACGACGAGGAGGAGCAGCCAGCGCAGGACCCGGAAATCCCGCCGCCGCCGCCGTCGCCGGGTGCTGGTGCCGGTGCCGACCGTCCGCCGCCGCTTCGCCACGGCCGCATTCTAGGCGGGCGAGGGCACCGGTTCGGATAGCATGAGCGGCGGGAGGCCCCAGATGATCCGAACGCTCACGACCGCCGCCGCGCTCCTCGCCGTTCTCGCCCTCGCCGGCTGCGCCGCCCCGCCGCCACCCCCCGCCAACGACTCGGAGACGCCGCCGGCCACGGCCTACTCTTCCTCCGAAGCCGCCCGCACGGAACGGATGGAGACAGAGGCCGCAGCGATCCGGGAGCGGTGGGCGGAGGTCCAGGAGATGGAGGGCACGCCGGAAGAGAAGCAGCGCGCCGTCGAGGAGCTGATGGCCCGCGAGCGCGCCCTGATGCGGGACGGCGAAGGCGAGGCTCCGGAGCCT
>JAAYLR010000142.1 GCA_012521815.1 Acidobacteriota bacterium | reverse complement strand
TCCCGCCGATGGGGCCGCGGCGGCGCCCGCCACCGGCGCGTTGATGCCGGTCGTGGCTCCGGGTGGCGAAGGGGCGATGGCGCTCCTCTGGACCGCGCCCGCGTCCTGGGTGGCGGAGACGCCCGCGAACCCGATGCGCCGGGGGCAGTACCGGGTCCCCGGGCCCGGCGGCGACGCCGAGTGCGCGGTCTTTTACTTCGGCCCCGGCCAGGGAGGCGACCCGCAGTCGAACGTGGAGCGCTGGGCGAGCCAGTTCGTGACCGAGGACGGCCGGCCGGGCAGCGCGGTCATGCAGACTCGCGAGCTCGCCACGGGCGACGCCAAGATCCTCGTCGTCGAGACCAAGGGCACCTTCATGGCCGGCAGCATGATGGGGATGCCCTCCCAGCCGCGGCCGGGCCAGGCCCTCCTCGGGGCGGTGGTCGAGGGACCCGACGCCTACTGGTTCTTCAAGCTCACCGGCCCCGCGGCGACGGTGGAGGCCCAGCGCGAGCCGTTCGACGCGATGCTGCGCTCCGTCCGCCGGGGCGGCTGAGGCGCGCGGCGACCTGCCCTATGCCAGGGGTGTCGCGGTGACGTCCGCCCCGGCGATCCTGGAGCGCCGCCGCGCGCGGCGGGCCCTCGCGGCGGCGCTCGCGATGGGCGTCGCGCTCCTGGCCGTCGCGCCGTTCCTCGGCATCCTGCGCGACCTGCTGATCGCGCGGCTGCCGCGGGCGTTCGCGCCGGTGCTGCTCGCGGGGTTCGCGCTCGCGGCGGGAGGGGCCCTCCTCCTCGCGGCACTCCGGATCCGGGAGCGGCGCGCGGCGCGCTACGCGGCGCTCGCGCTCGCGGTGGCCCTCGCGGCCGCCCTGCTCGGCCTCTTCCGCACCGGGCTCGCGGAGGTGGACGCGGTGGAGCGGATCCACGTCCTCGCCTACGGCCTGCTGGCCTTCCTCTTCGCGCGGGCGTTCGCGCCGCGGCGGGACCTCTCGGCGTACCTGCTGGCCTTCCTCGCCACCGCGCTCTGCGGGATCCTCGACGAGTGGGTGCAGTGGCTGGTGCCGACCCGGGTGGGGGACATCCGCGACGTGGGGCTCAACGCCGGGGCGGCGGTGCCGGGGCTGCTCGTCGCCTGGGCGGCGGCGCCGGGCGCGGTGGCGCGCGGCATGGCGCCGGGGTCGCGCCGCCCCGTGGCGCTCGCGGCGGCGGCGGCGCTCCTCGCCCTCGCCGGCTTCTACGACGCCGCGCACCTCGGGCACCAGGTCGAGTCGCCCGGGCTCGGGAGCTTCCGCTCGTGGCATGCGCCCGGCGAGCTCGCGGCGGTGGCGGCGGAGCGCGCGGAGCGCTGGCGCGTGCGGCCGCCGGGGCGCCTCGCCCCGCTCTCGCGGGAGGACTACTTCCTCACGGAGGGGACCTGGCGCGTGACGGCCCGCAACGCCGCTCTCGCGGGCGGCGACCTCGCCGCCGCCTGGATCGAGAACCTCCTGCTCGAGGCGCACTACGGGCCGGTGCTCGACCTGCTCGCCTCGCGCACCGGCGAACCCCACCGCTGGCCGGCGTGGAAGCGGGCCGAGGTGGAGGCCGCGCGTCCGCGGCCCGACCCGCTTCCCTACGCGAGCCCGGTGCTCGCGCCGCGGATCCACGTCTGGGCGGGGCGGGGGGCGTTCTGGGTGGGGGTCCTGGTCCTCGTTTCGGCGCTGGTCTGTCTCGCGCGGCAGCGCGCGGCGGTGGTTGCCGAGACCGGGAGATCCGGATAGCCGCGGGCTCAGTCGCCGGCCGCGGAGTCTCCCTCGGGATAGGCCAAGCGGCGGAACTTGGTTTCGAGCGTTTCCTTGAACTGGCGCAACTCGGCCGGGGAGACCCCTCCGGGAATGGCCGCGCGATCTCCGATCGTGATCTGGCTGAGAACCCACGCGAGGACGGCGGGCGTCACGCCGCCGTCCTTCCTCTCCGCCGCGGCGAGCGCGTCCTCGAGAGAGAGGCCGCTTCGCTCGAGGAAGTAGACGTCGACGAGGTCACGGATCTCGCAGCGTCCGGCGAGGGTCGTGAGCTTGTTGGCCAGGATCTCGCTCGCCGGATCCACGATGATCCCCTCTCGCTCCTCCTTCTCCTGCAGCTGCGTCGTTCGCTCGCGGACGAGATCCACGAGCACCGACTCCTCTCCGCGCCGCACCAGGTAGCGCCGGAATCCGGGCGTGGTCTGGAGGCTCTCGACGCTGGCTCCGATCGCGGATGCGGCTCCGGTGAGCGCACCGTGACCCCGCCCGAAGGCCTCGTCGTCCAGGGTGAAGAGGTCGAGGTCGAGAGAGCTGCGGTGCCCGAGGTGGAAACCGGCCAGAGCGCTGCCGCCGGTGAGGAAGAAGCCGCGCTCGCTGCGGAAGAAGGAGGCGAGCAGGTCCCGCTGCAGCGGCGTCAGGCTATCGGGGAAGGAGGCCATCGCGGCGCCATCCGGCGATCAGGTACTCCCAGAAGGAGCGCCGGCGCCCCAGCTTCGAAGCGACGAGGGGAAGGGCCGCGGCAACCCGCTCGGGAGTGACGAAGGTCCAGACGTCGCGATCGCGCGCCTCTCGCAGCAGCACGGTGAGCCAGTGGAGGCGCTCCTGCTCGTCCGGGCTGGCGAGCCGGTCCCGGAGCTCGTGCACCGTGAGCTCGTCGGACCAGAGGAAATAGGGTCTGCCGCCCGGATCGGTGAGTTGGCTCGTGAGCTGTTCCACGG
>JAAYLR010000141.1 GCA_012521815.1 Acidobacteriota bacterium | reverse complement strand
GCTCTTCAAGGACGAGGCGAACGACGGCTACGACACCGTGGAGTGGATCGGCCGCCAGCCGTGGTGCAACGGCAAGGTCGGCACCCTGAGCGGCTCGTACGGCGGCTACACGCAGCTCGCCCCGGCGATCCGGGGTAGCCGGTTCCTGACCGCGATGGCCGCCTCGGTGACCACCAGCGACGTCTACAACAACTGGGTCTACATCGACGGGGCGCTCTTCCTGGGGTTCGCCTTCCCCTGGGGGGCGCTCGTCATGGACGGCCACGTCATGCAGTACAGCGGGGCGTACGACTGGCCGAACGTCTTCCGCTACCTTCCGCTCGCGACGATCGACACCCAGGTGGGGCGGGTCAACCCGCGCTTCCGCGAGTGGCTCGAGCACCCCCGCGCCGACGACCCGTTCTGGAAGGGGATCAGCTTCGAGAACGAGATCGAGCAGATCACGGTGCCGCTCCTGGTCGTCGAGGGCTGGTACGACCTCTTCCTCCGCGGCGCGCTCGACGACCACGTCCGGATCACCACGGCGAGCCCCTCGGAGCGCGCCCGGAAGGGGAAGCATCTGATCATCGGCCCCTGGCCGCACGAGACCGGGGCGCGGACGGACAAGCCGGACGCCCCGCGCGAAGGGCCGGAGCGGGGTATCGACTTCGGTGCGGCGGCCGAGCTGGAGATGCGCAAGCTCTACCTGCGCTGGCACGATCACTGGCTCAAGGGGATCGACAACGGCGTGGACAGCGAGCCGCCGGTCAAGATCTTCGTCATGGGGGAGAACGTCTGGCGTCACGAGAACGAGTGGCCGCTCGCCCGCACCCGCTACACGAACTACTACTTCGGCGGCGAGGGGCCGGCGAACTCGGTTGCCGGCAACGGCACCCTGAGCCTGCAGCCCCCGCGCCAGCCGGGGCGGGACGAGTTCACCTACGATCCGAACGACCCCGTGCCCACGCTCGGCGGCAACACCTGCTGCAGCCGGGTGCCGTCGGGGCCGGCGAACCAGATCGCGGCGGAGAGGCGCCAGGACGTCCTCGTCTACACGACGCCCGTCCTCGAAGAGGCGCTGGAGGTGACGGGGCCGATCCGGGTCGTCCTCTACGCCGCCACGAGCGCCCGGGACACCGACTGGACGGCCAAGCTCGTCGACGTGCACCCCGACGGGTACGCCCAGAACCTCCAGGACGGCATCGTGCGCGCCCGCTACCGGAAGGGGAAGGCGGCGCCCGCCGAGCTGCTCGAGCCGGGGCGGGTGTACGAGTACGAGATCGACCTCTGGGCCACGAGCAACGTCTTCCTCCCCGGCCACCGCCTGCGGGTGGAGATCTCGAGCAGCAACTTCCCGCGCTTCGACCGGAACCTGAACACCGGTGAAGACCCGATGACCTCGGTGCGGATGGAGACGGCGCGGCAGACGGTCATGCGCTCGCCGGAGTACCCCTCGCACATCGTCCTGCCGGTCATTCCCCGCTGAACCGCGCCATGTGGAGACGCCTGCCCCTCTACTGGAAGATCCTGCTCGGCATGTTTGCGGGCGTGCTGATCGGCATCGCTGCGGTGGCAGCCGGTGCCGACTGGCTGGTGCGCGACTGGGTCAAGCCGTTCGGCGTCATCTTCCTGAACCTGCTCAAGCTGATCGCCGTTCCTCTCATCTTCGCTTCCCTGGTCACGGGCATCGCGGGCCTGAAGGACATCTCGCGGCTGTCGCGGATCGGGGTCAAGACGATCGCGATCTACATCCTCACCACCGTGCTGGCGGTGACGATCGGGCTGCTCCTCGTCAACCTCGTCCAGCCGGGCAACTCCTTCCCCGCGGAGAAGCGGGTGGAGTTCCTCGCGCGGTACGGAGGGGACGTGGAGGGGCAGCAGGTGACCGCCGCGGGGCTCCTGGAGGGCAGCCCGCTGCAGTTCCTCGTGGAGGCGATCCCCGAAAACGCGGTCGCCGCCGCCTCAGAGAACAGGAACATGCTGCAGGTCATCTTCTTCGCCATGCTCTTCGGGGTGGCGATGGTGGCGGTCCGGCATCCGCACGTGGAGGTGGTGAGCGGCTTCATCTCCGGCGTCAACGAGATCGTCCTGAAGATGATCGAGTTCATCATGCGGTTCGCCCCCGTCGGGGTGCTCGCCCTCATGGCCGGGCTGATCGTCGACTTCTCGGGCGACAGCCTCGCCGACTCGCTGCACCTCTTCACGACGCTCGGCCTCTATGCGCTGGTGGTGATCGGCGGGCTCCTGGCGGTCGCGCTGCTCCTCTATCCGCTGTTCATCCGCGTCTTCTCCGGGGTGAGCTTCCGGCAGTTCTACCGGGCGCTCTTCCCGGTGCAGCTCGTCGCGTTCTCGACCAGCTCGAGCGCCGCCACGCTGCCCGTCACGATGGAGCAGGTGGAGAAGGAGCTGGGGGTGAGCAACGAGATCACCAGCTTCGTGCTCCCCGTCGGGGTGACGATCAACATGGACGGCACCAGCCTCTATCAGGCAGTCGCCGCCGTCTTCATCGCCCAGGTGTTCGGCATCGAGCTGACGCTCGCCCAGCAGCTGACGATCATCGTGACGGCGACCCTGGCCTCCATCGGCACCGCGGGGGTGCCGGGAGCCGGCATCGTGATGCTGATCATCGTCCTGAACGCCGTCGGGCTGCCGGTCGAGGGGCTGGCGCTGATCCTCGCGGTCGACCGGCCGCTCGACATGCTCCGGACGGTCCTCAACGTCACCGGCGATGCGATGGTGGCGACGATCATCGCCAAGTCGGAGGGGAAACGGATCACCGCCGGCACCTAGCCCTGGCCGGAGCCGGGAGCGGCTCTGCCGGCGGGCCGTTCAGGGGCAGGGGAAGGCGTCGACGTCCTGCACCGGCAGCGCCGGTGCCCCGTCCTCGTTCGCGTAGGTGCGCTGGAGCCCGCTCGCGGTATCGGTCACGGTGAGGCTGTAGCCGAGGTCGGTCCCGGCGGTGAGGAAGACCCAGAACCGGTTGCCGAGCGCCGGGGTGCAGGCGTCGAGCACCTTGACGAGCACCTCCGGGTTGTCCGCGGTGAAGAACCAGAAGAGACCGCCCCGGCTCACGCCGAGCTCGGCGAGGGGGATCGCCCGGCCGCGGCCGAGGACGGCGCGCGGCGGCGAGAAGTAGTCGATCTCGATCTTGAACCGCCGGTCGCCGGGCTGGTCGTCGACACAGAGGGTGTGCGGGCCGGGGCTGCACTCCGTCGCCTGGCCGGCGAAGCTCGTCGCCGTGAGCTGGAACGGTCCGGCGCCGGCCTCCCGGCTCACCAGCGCGTGCCAGGTGCCGTCTTCGGGAGCGGCGATCTCGCAGCTCTCGAAGAGCCCGCTGCCGGTGCTCGCGCAGTCGTACGCGTCGCGCTCGGGCGGCGCGCCGGCGCGCAGGTAGAGGTCGGCGTCCGGCGCCTCGGCGAGGCGGCCGTTCTCGTCGCCGTTCAGATTGACCCGCAGCAGCACGCTTCCGGCGGGGATCGCGAAGGTCGTGCGAAAGTCGGGGGAGGCGCCGTCGAGATCGCCGTGGCTGCCCTGCACGAACGTCCCCGGCGCGCCCGCGCTGCGCAGGTCGCCACAGGCCGCCGGGGCGAGCGGGTCGTCCAGCGCGGTCGCGACGATCCAGTCGCGCGCCGCGGTGACATCCGAGGCCCACCCCTCGTCGGGCGGCAGGCAGTCGGTGCCGAGGCCGCCGGAGAGGATGCCGGCGAGCCGGGGGCCCATGCTTCCGGCCACGATGAGCGCCCCGCCGGCATCCCGGTCGCAGGCGTTCGCGGCCTCGCCCGGCGCGGGGAGCGGCGCCGTGAACCGCCAGCAGAGGTTCCCTTCGTCCGGAACCCCGTCACAGGCGGCGAGCGCGACCCTGCCGGTGCGCTTCATCCCCCAATCCTCCGTCTCGCCGCCGGCGCGCCCGAAGCCGACCAGCTCTCCCGGGCTCCCGGGGGCAGGCGGGTCGCCCTCCCGGAGCGGCAGCGGGGCGATCCCCGCCGCCGCGGCGCCGAGCCGCAGGAGCGCGAGGTCGTGGCCCCCGCCCGGCTCGTAGCCGGGGTGGACGACCGCCTCCTGCACCGGCAGCGGCGGGTGGTGCTGGAGGAAGAGCGTGTGGCCCGCAGTGTCCAGCAGCTCGGGCCGGGCGAGGCACTCCGGTCCGGCGAGCGGCTCGCCGGTGAACGGATCCGAGCAGAAACAGGAGGCGGCGGTGAGCGCGGTGCGGCAGCCGACGAGGACCGCGCTGCAGCGCAGCCCCTGCGGGCCGAGCAGGGCGCCGACGGCCGGGTGACCGAAGTCGAGCTGGCCGTTGACGATCTTCTCGACGGGGCGCACCGCGCCGTCGAGAGGCCGCAGCGTGAGCTCACCCGCAAGCCCGGGGGCGGCGACCAGAAGGGCGACGGCGAAGAGCCGGACGACGGCGTGGTGGCGCCGGACGGGCTGCGGGGCGGTCATCGGGCGGCCTCCCTCGGAAAGATCAGGAGCAGGGGAGGGCGTCGGTGTCGCCGACCGTCTGCGGGTAGTTGCCGAGCGGGTTCGCATAGGTACGGATCCGCCCGGTCACGCTGTCGCGCACCCGCACCGTGTAGCCGCGGTTCGTCAGGCCGGAGATGAAGACCCAGTACTGGCCGTTGATCGGGCAGCCGTCGAGCACCTTCACCCCCATCTCGAAGTTCTCGGGCTGGTCGTCGAAGAAGTAGAAGAAGACCGACTGGTCGGACTCCGTCCGCTGGCCCCCGAACGCCATGACCTTCGCCTCGCCGGTGGCGTGGCCGTCGGAGAGCCAGCCGACCGTCACCTCGAAGCGGCCGCCGAGCAGGCAGGCGGTGGTGGCGCCGCGCGTGCAGGGGGCGGTGTTGGCGCTCTGGGCGACGGCGAGCGCGCGGACGCAGTCGAGGAGCGGGAAGGAGCGGCCGTTCTTCCGGTCGGTGGGGCGGGTCGCGGAGGTGGCGAGGGCGCTGGCGAGCAGCTCGGGGGAGGCGAGCGGGGCCGCCTCGCGCAGGAGCGCGGCGCAGCCGCTCGCCACCGCGGCGGCGAGCGAGGTGCCGTAGAGCGTCGTCGTGCCGCCGCCGAGCCGGGTGGAGGTGATCGGCGCGCCTGGGGCTACGAGGGCGACCTCGGCGTTGGTGTTCGAGAAGCAGGTGATCTGGCCCGGGGCGGTGACCGGGTCCGGTCCGGGACCGTCGGGGGGGGGCAGACACATCGTGCCCTGGTAGCCGACGTCGGCATCCCAGGTGGCGCCGACCGCGATGACCTCCCGCAGGCAGGCGGGGGCCGGAAGCGCGGTGCCGGAGCCGCGGTTGCCGCTCGCGGCCAGCACCAGCACGCCGCGGGCGCGCAGGTTGGCGACGGCGGCGGCGAGCAGCTGGGTGTAGGCGGTGGCGTCGTCGCAGACGCCGGGGAAGAGGGCGCCGGTGCCGAGGCTCAGGCTCACGACGTCCACGTCGGGGCGGTGGGCGGTGATCCAGTCGAGCGCGGCGACGATGTCGGAGCTGAAGGCGAACGCCCCCGTGGCGTCGAGCACCTTGACGGCCACCAGCCTGGCCTCGGGGGCCATGCCGACCGGAGCGACGTGACCGTCGCCGGTGATGATCCCCGCGAGATGGGTGCCGTGCCCGAAGTCGTCGGCGGCGCTGCCGGGGCCGGTGCGGGTCGTGCCGCCACCCGGGCAGCAGCCGGCGCCGTCCGCGGTGGTGCAGAAGCAGGCTTCCCCGTCGAGGGCGCCGGCGAGATCGGGATGGGCGGCGTCGATCCCGGAATCGAGGAGGGCCACCACGCTGCCGGCGCCGGTCCAACCGGCCATCTGGAGCGCCGCGCCCCCGGCGAGCGGCACCGTTTCGGCGAGCAGGGCGCCGCCGCCGGCGTCGGGATCGACGCGGAGGACCTCGGGCTCGGCGAGCAGCGCGGCGAGGCCCCGGGCGGAGAGGGAGAGCGCCATCCCCGGCACGGTCGTGAAGAGCCGCTCGCCGCTGCGTTCGGAGGCGGGTACCCGGGCGAGCAGCGCGGCGCCGCGGCGGGCGGGCTCCGCCTCCCCGGCGGGGGACGCGAAGCGGACGATCACCGGCATCGTCTCGCCACGGGCGAGCGCCATCGCGAGGCCGGGGGCAAGCCGCCCGGCCTGCTCGGCGGCCACGAGCCGGGCCTGCTCGCCGGCGCTCGGCGGTTCGCTCGCGGTGGCGGCGGTCGTGAAACCCGCCGTCAGGATCAGGAACAGGAAGGGGATGACGAGGCGAGGCATGGTCGGGCTCCTCGGGTGCCGGTTTCGCCGGAGCGGCGAGCGGGGTCTGTCGTGGAGTCTAATGCGGAGCTTCGCGACGGGTCGGGGATGCGCTCCCGGGGGCCGGAACGATCCGCGTCAGGTGGCGACGCGGTCGCGCCCGCGCTCCTTGGCGCGGTAGAGCGCCGCGTCGGCCTGTCGCAGCAGCAGGTGGATGTCGCCGCCCTTGTCCGGCTCGAGGGAGGCGACGCCGCAACTGATCGTCACGTGCGGCGCGACGTGGGAAGCGTCGTGCGCGATCGCCAGCCGTTTGATCCGCCGCCGCAGCTGTTCGGCAACCAGCACGGCGCCGTCGAGGCTGGTGTCGGGGAGGATGACTCCGAACTCCTCGCCGCCGTAACGGCCAAGGAGGTCGCCGCTCCGCTTCAGACCATCGTTCAGCGCGGTGGCCACCGTGCGCAGGACCTCGTCGCCCCGCTGGTGGCCGTAGGTGTCGTTGAACTCCTTGAAACGGTCGACGTCGATCATGATCAGAGCGAGCGGTATCCGCATCCGCTCCGCCCGCCGCCACTCGTGCTCGAGGGCCTCGTCGAATCGCCGCCGGTTGGCGACCGAGGTGACCGGATCGGCGTAGGAGAGCTTCATCAGGGCCAGGTTCGCCTCGTGCAGCTGCCGGGTACGCGCCTCCACCTGCTCGGTCAGCTCGCGCTCGCGCCGCGCATGCCGGCGGGAACGATGGCGTACGATCAGGGCGACGAGTCCGACGATCAGCACGAGGAGCGCCAGCCGTGCCCAGAGCGTCTGCCAGGGGGCGGGGCGGATCGCGAAGGCGATCTCCACGGGCCCCGTGACGTTGCCGGCATAGTCGCGCCCCCAGGCCTGGAACCGGTAGTTGCCGGCCGGCAGGTGTACGAACTCGCGGGCGCTCTCGTTGCCCCAGGAGGTCGGTTGCGCCTCGAGGCCGACGAGACGGGAACGGTACGCGCTCGTCTCCTCGCGAAAGAAGGAGAGCAGGGTGTAGTCGAAGCGGATGCTCGACGACCGGTACGAGAGCCGTTCGCCGGACTCCAGGAGCCGCCCTTCCGGGAGCAGCCGCCCACGCAGGAGAAGCCGTTTGGCGACCTGGTCGGGACGCTCGCTGCCCGGCTCGTAGAACGCCGCGCCGCCGACCGTCCCCACCCAGATCCGCCCGTGGCGGTCGCGCATCACCGCCCCCCGGTTCCCCTGGTTGAGCGGCAGGCCGTCCTCGTGGTTGAAGCTCGTGACCCGGTAGCTCGCCCCATCCGGTCCGGGGTTCGGCTCCGGGGTCAGGCGGGCGACCCCGCGGTTCGTGAGGAGATAGACGCTGCCGGTCGCGTCTTCCGTGATCCCGTGGATGACGTCGTTGGGCAGCCCGGGCAGGGTGCCCCGATCGAGGAGGATGGGCGGGCGGCTCTCCGCGGCGAGATCGATCAGCGCGACCCCGCCCCCGGTGGTGCCGACCCAGAGCGCCGGCTCCCCTCCGGGGCCGGTGCCGGCGTGCAGCGAGCGCACGATCGGGTTCGGCAGCCCGGCCTCCGTGCCGAGCAGTCGCCAGGAGCCGTTCTCGAGACGCCCGAGACCGTCGTCCGTGCCGACCCAGAGCACGAGCCCGCCGTTCGGGTCGCGGGTCGACGCGAACGTCTGGAAACGGCTTTCGAGCGGCCATCCAGGAGTCGCGACCCGTTCCCACCGGCGGCCATCGAAGCGCACGAGGCCGGTGCGGGTACCGACCCAGAGGATCGACTCTCCGGCGGCTTCGGAGGTCTCGAGGAGGGCCTCGACGATGTCATCGGGCAGCGCTCCGCCGGCGCGGTCGAAGGTCTGCCACCGTCCGGCCGCGAACCGCATCAGGCCACGGTTCCGGGTCCCGACCCAGACCTCCTCCCGGCCCGATTCGCCGCGCGCGAGCAGGCAACGGATGGTGTCGTCGGGCAGGGGCGCGCCCGGCCCCGTGAGCCGCTGCCAGCCGTCGCTGTCGAGACGGAAGAGGCCGCCGCCGTCGGTGCCGAGCCAGTAGCGGGGGTTCCCCTGGGGATCGGTGGTCTCCAGGAGAGCGCTCACCGGCAGCCGGGCCCCCTCGTCATGGAGGACGAAGCTCTTCCAGCCGTACCGCCGGAGCCGGGCGAGGCCGCCGTTGCGCATCCCGATCCAGAGCGCTGAGACGCCGTCGGCGGTGGTGGTCTCGAGCAGCGCGTAGACGGCGGCGGTGGCCGACAGGCCGCTCTGTTCGTCGAAGACCTGATCGACGCCTTCACTGACGCGCGCGACGCCGCCGCCGTCGGTGCCGACCCAGACCCCGGACCGGCCGTCCGGGGCCCGGGAGGGGGAGAGGGCGATGACGAAATCGTTGGGCAGCCCTTCCGTCCGGGTCCAGCGGGTCCAGGCCGTGCCCTGGAGGCGATGGAGGCCCTGGCCAAACGTCGCCGCCCAGACGATCGGCCTGCCGGCGTCGTCCCGGGTGGCGGTGAGCCGGACGACCGGCGCTTCCGGCGCGCCGGGCACCGGCTCGAAGCGGTTTCCATCCGGTTCGAGCCGCACGAGCCCCCGGAGGGTCCCGGCCCAGATCGTGGCGGCGCCGGCCGCGTCGCGGGTGGCGAGGAGCGACCAGACCTGGAGCGTCGGGAGCCCTTCCTCGGTACCGTAGCGGTGCCATTCGCCGCCGCGCCGGCGGAAGATGCCGCCGGCATGGGTTCCCGCCCAGAGCTCGCGCTCTCCCTGCGGGGTCTCGAGCTCGAGGAGCGCGTTGACGCGGTTCAGCGGCAGGTCGATTGCGCCCACGCGCACCTGCTCGATGCTCTGGGCGCCCTCTTCACGCCAGCGGACGAGGCCACCCGCCTCGGTGCCGATCCAGAGCCCGCCGTCGTGCGCGGGGAGGAGCGACCGGATCCGGTGGGTCTTGTGCGGCTGGGGAAGCTCGATGGTACGCCAGGCGCGGCCGTCGAAGGTGGCGACGCCGTCGTGGGTGCCGATCCAGAGGCGCCCCTCGCGATCGAGGGCGATCTCGCTCACGGTGTTGTGGGGCAGCCCGTCGCGATCGCCGTAGATCTGCAGGACCGGCTGGGCGCGCGCCGCCGGATCGGTCGCCGCCATGGCGCCACCGGCGGGGGAGGCGAGCAGCAGGGTGACGGCGAGGAGCAGTACCCGGCAGGAACTGCGGACCGGAGGGTGATGGCTCATCGGCGGCCTCGCGGGCTCCGGCGTCCGGACGCGGCGGTCCGGAGAGACCGGTTTCTCATGGTTCGGCGGTGGGGGGCGTGGCGGCCGCCTCCTCGTCGTCCCGCCGTCCCGCGAGCCCGCACTTGCCGGCATAGTAGCGAAACGAACGGAGGCTCATCCCGAGCAGCTCGGCCGCCTGCCCCTGATGGCCACCGGTGCGATCGAGCGCCTGCCGCATCAGCTCCCGCCGGAGGCCGTCGAGGTGGGCTTCGAGATCGAGCCCCTCGGAGGGCAGGGTCGGAGTCGCGGCCCCGGTCTGGCCCGGGATGAGCAGCTCGAGCGGGAGATCGTCGGTGGTGATGACCTCGGCGGTGGAGAGGGCGAGCGTACGCTCCACGAGGTTCTCGAGCTCGCGCACGTTGCCCGGCCAGGAGTGGGTCTCGAGCCGCCGCATCGCCTCGACCGAGATCCGCCGCGGCTCGATCCCCAGCCGGCGGCTGCTCTCGAGCAGGAAGTGGTGCACCAGCAGCGGGATGTCCTCCCGCCGTTCACGCAGCGGCGGGAGCTCGATCGGAATCACGTTGATCCGGTAGAAGAGGTCCTCGCGGAAGGTCCCCTGCGCGAGCCGCTCGGCGAGGTTCTGGTTCGTGGCGGCGATGATCCGCACGTCCACCGGCTCCTCGACGGTGCCGCCGACCTTGCGCACGGTGCGATCCTGCAGCGCCCGGAGCAGTTTCACCTGCATCGGCAGCGACATGTCGCCGATCTCGTCGAGGAAGAGGGTGCCGCGGTTGGCCTCCTGGAAGAGCCCCCGCTTCTCGCGCACCGCGCCGGTGAAGGCCCCCCGCTCGTGGCCGAACAGCTCGCTCTCGAGCAGGGTTTCGGGCAGGGCGCCGCAGTTGACCGAGAGGAAGCGCTGCCGGGCGCGCGGGCTCGCGAAGTGGATCGCCCGGGCGACGAGCTCCTTGCCGGTGCCGCTCTCGCCCTGGATCAGGACGGTGGAATGGGTGCGCGCGACCCGCTCCACGAGCTCGAAGACGGCGCGCATCCGGGGGCTGCGGCCGACGATCCGGTCGAAGGCGTAACGCCGCTCGAGCTCGCCGCGCAGATAGACGTTTTCGTCGACCAGCTGGGTCTTCTCGAGCGCCTTGGCGACGAGCAGCTTGAGCTCCTCGAGATCGGCGAACGGCTTGGAGATGTAGTCGTAGGCGCCGAGCTTCATCGCCTCGAGGGCGCTCTTCGTCGAGGTGTAGGCGGTCATCATGATCACCGCCACCCGCGGGTCGGACGCCTTGATCTCCCGCAGCAGCTCGAGGCCGTTGCCGTCCGGCATCAGGATGTCGCAGAGCACCAGGTCGACGGGCCGCTCGGCGAGCCGTTCGCGCGCCTCGCCGACCGAGCGGGCGGTCTCGACCTCGTAACCCTCGGCACGCCAGAGCAGCGAGAGCATGTCGAGCATGCTCGGCTCGTCGTCGACCACGAGCAGCCGGGCGCTCATGCCGTTCCCCTCTCGGACGCCGCTGCCGCCGGCCGCAGCGGCAGCTCGACGGTGATCGTCGTCCCGGCGCCCTCCTTGCTCTCCACACTCACGCGGCCGTCGTGCTCCTGGACGAGACGGTAGACGATCGCCATCCCGAGACCGGTACCGCCGTCGAAGAACGACTGGAAGGGCTGGAAGAGACGGGCGCGCTGTTCGGGATCCATGCCGTGGCCGCTGTCGCGGAAGCTCAACCGGTAGCGCTCGTCCTGCCGCTGCCCGCTCACCACGAGGTCGCCGCCGTCGGGCATCGCGCGCAGGGCGTTGCGGGCGAGGTTCCAGAAGATCTGGCTCACCTGGTCGGGATCGGCGATCGCGGTCGTCGACTGCTGATCGAGCGCGAGCCGCAGCCGGTGCCTCGGGCCGGCCTCCTCGGAGTTGCGAAGCAGCTCGAAATGCTCGGCGACGAGGCGGGCGATGTCGAACTCGACCACCGCCTGGTCGCGGGGGCGCGCGAAGCGCAGGAACCCCTTGATGGTGCGGTCGAGCCGCTGGCTCTCCCGGTGCACGATGGTGAGCAGCTGGCGCTGGCCGGGGTCGACGCCGGGCGCGGCCGAGAGCATCTGCACCGAGCCGGAGATCGCGGCGAGCGGGTTGCCGACCTCGTGCGCGAGCCCGGCGGCGAGCTCGCCGACCGCCGCCATCCGGTCCTTGACCCGCACCTCCTCCTGCAGCCGGCGCCACTCGGAGAGGTCCTGGAAGACCACGACGAAGCCGGAGCGGCGGCCGTGGGCGTCGGTGATCTCGCCGAGCGAGTAGCCGATCGGGATCCGGGCCTCGCCCCGCGCGAGCTCGGTCTCGGCACGGTGGTAGGCGCCCCGCCGCTCGAGCTCGGTCTCGTGCGTCCAGCGCGAGCGCGAAAAGAGGCCGGTCGTGGCCACGTGCGCACCGAGCAGGGCGCTTTCGCTGCGGCCGAGGATCTCCTCGGCCGCGCGGTTCAGGCGGGTGACGGCGCCGTCGAGATCGGTGGTGAGCAGGCCGCTCGGGATCGACTGCACGACATCGTGGTGCGCCACCCGCAGATCGGCGAGGTTGTCGCTCTGTTCGGCCAGCGCGCGCTCGGAGCGGCTCAGCGTCAAAGCCAGATGCGAGGTGAGAAGGGCGACGGCGTAGAAGCCGAAGAGGTGGACGGCGAGGTTGTAGAGGAGGCGCGTGAAGCCCTCGTCGCCGGTGAGCGTGTCCGGGCGCCCGGGGATCCAGCCGCGATAGAGCGCGAGCAGGAGGGCGGCGTAGGCGATGTAGGCGGCGGTGGCGGTCCAGAACGCCGCCTGCCTCCGGAGCATCACCGCGGCGTAGGCGATGACGAGCAGATAGAGCAGCGAGAACGGGCTGGCGATGCCGCCGAACCAGTAGACGAGCCCGGTGATGAGCACCAGGTCGCCCCCGAACTGGATCGCGGCCTGGAGGACGGCGCGACAAGCGAGAGGACGCAGCAGCGCGAAATAGACGAGGCTCGCGAGGTAGGTGGCGCCGGTGAGCAGGAGCAGCAGGTCGGGCGCGCCGGAGCCGAAGAAGGGGATCTGCCCTTCCCGGGCGGCGGTGAGGCGGAGCAGGAAGTACGGCACCGCCACGCTGGTGATCATCACCAGCCGGATCACGATGAGCCAGCGGAGCTGGCCGAGGAGGCGGGCCGCTGGCACCGCGGCGGTGGCCGGGGTGGGGAACAGGGCGCTGCTAGCCGAGCTTCTGGAGAATCGCGTACATGGGCAGGTACATCGCGGCCACGATGGTGCCGATGACTGTGCCGAGGAAGAGGATCATGAGCGGTTCGATCAGCTTCATGAGGTTGGCCACCGCCATGTCCACCTCTTCCTCGTAGAAGTCCGCGATCTTCGAGAGCATCTGGTCGAGCGCGCCGGTCTGTTCGCCGACGTTGATCATGTGCACGACCATCGCCGGGAAGACCTTGGTCTCGGCGAGCGGTCCGGAGATCGTCTTGCCCTCCTCGACGTTCTTGCGCACCGCCATCACCGCGTCCTCGATGATCGCGTTGCCCGCCGTCTTGGCGGTGATCTCGAGACCGTCGAGGATCGGCACGCCGGAGGAGGTCAGCGTCGAGAGGGTGCGGCAGAAGCGGGCGACCGCGATCTTGCGCAGCAGCATGCCGATCGCCGGGATCCGCAGCAGGCCGGCGTCGATGATCCGCGCCCCGCTCGGCGTCTTGTGCCAGGCGCGCACGGCGTAGACGAGCGCCACCACGCCGATGGCGACGAAGATGAAGTAGCGGCCGAGGAAGTTGCTCGCGCCGACCACCATGCGGGTGAGGAACGGCAGCTCGCCGCCGAGCCCGGCGAAGAGCTGGGCGAAGACCGGGATCACCTTCCAGAGGATGACGATCACGACCAGGACGGCGATGACGATGACGGTCGTCGGGTAGACCAGCGCCGATTTCACCTGGGCGTTGAGCTTGACCGCCTTCTCGATGTAGGTCGACAGCCGCTGGAGGATGATGTCGAGGATGCCGCCCGCCTCGCCGGCGGCGATCATGTTGGTGTAGAGGTTGTTGAAGGCCACCGGGTGCTTGCGCATCGCGTCGGCGAGCGAGGAGCCCTGCTCGACGTCGCTGCGCACCTGGTTGATGATCTCCCGGAACCGCCGGTTCTCCTCCTGCTCGCCGAGGATCTCGAGACACTGCACGAGGGGCAGGCCGGCATCGAGCATCACCGAGAACTGCCGGGTGAAGACCGCGACCCGTTTGGCGTCGATCCCCTGGGGCAGCCGCGGCAGGAGGCGGACCTCCTTGCCCTTCTCCCGCAGGTTGGTGACCTGGATGTTCTGGCGCCGCAGCACGGCGAGCGCCGCGTCACGGGAGTCGGCGAGCAGCACGCCCTCCTGCAGGGCGCCGGTCCGGGTCTTCCCCTTCCAGACGAAGTTCGGCATGGCTCAGCTCCTGACGGCAGCGGTCGAGTTCCCCGGCTTCTCCGCCCCCTGCGGCCCGAGGCCGACCGCGGAGGGACCACGGGCGATGATCTCCTGCAGCTCGTCCGGATACGAAGAGCGGGCGAGCGCGGTCTGCAGGCTGATCTGGCGCCGGAAGTAGAGCGTGGCCAGGGACTGGTTGAAGGTCTGCATCCCGTGCTTGGCCTGTCCGGTCTGCATCATGCCGTAGATCTGGTGCACCTTGTCCTCGCGGATCAGGTTGCGGATCGCCGAGTTGGGAACCAGGATCTCCATGGCGAGGGCCCGGCCCTTGCCGGAGACGCGCGGCAGGAGCGACTGGCAGAGGATGCCTTCGAGCACGAACGAGAGTTGCACGCGGATCTGCCCCTGCTGGTGGGCGGGGAAGATGTCCACGATACGGTTGATCGTCTGCGCGGCGCTGTTGGTGTGGAGGGTGGCGAAGGTGAGGTGGCCGGTCTCGGCGATGCGGAGCGCCGACTCGACCGTCTCGTAGTCGCGCATCTCGCCGATCAGCACCACGTCGGGATCCTGCCGCAGCGCCGAACGCAGCGCGTTGGCGAAGCTGTGGGTGTCGGCGTGGAGCTCGCGCTGGTTGACGATGCACTTCTTGTGCGAGTGGAGGTACTCGACCGGGTCCTCGATGGTGACGATGTGCTCGTGGCGCTCCCGGTTGATCTTGTCGAGCATCGCCGCGAGCGTCGTCGTCTTGCCGGAGCCGGTGGGGCCGGTCACCAGCACGAGCCCGCGCGGCTTCTCGCAGATCTTCTCCACCACCGGCGGCAGGCCGAGATCCCGGAAGGAGCGGATCTCGTAGGGGATCGTCCGGAAGGCGCCGGCGATGGCCCCCCTCTGATGGTAGACGTTGGCGCGGAAGCGGGAGAGCCCCTTGATGCCGAAGGAGAAGTCGATCTCGAGGTTCTCCTCGAGGCGGTGTTTCTGGTTGTCGGTGAGGATGGCGTAGCAGATCTGTTTCGTGTCGCTGGGCGACATCGGGGGGATGTCGAGGGCGTGGAGAACGCCGTCGACCCGGATCTGGGGCGGGGAGTTGGTGGTGATGTGGAGATCGGAACCCCCCTGCTCCACCATGGTCTTCAGCAGCGCGTTGAGAGTCGGCGGCATGGCACTCCTTCCCTTGCGGCCCTTCCGGCAGATGGCTCCCCGGAGTCTACATCCAAGCCCCGGATGCGGGAAGCGGCATCTTTCGCACCCCGGGTCGGCCCGTTCCGCCCCGTCCCGGTGCGGTATCGTCCGGCCCGTGAGCGGGAACGCGCCCCACGAGGAGGAGGCCCTCGAGCGTACCTACGACGCCCGGCTGATGCGGCGGCTGCTCGGCTACCTGCACCCGTACCGCGG
Organism: Acidobacteriota bacterium; assembly: GCA_012521815.1. GTDB lineage: Bacteria > Acidobacteriota > Thermoanaerobaculia > Multivoradales > JAGPDF01 > JAAYLR01. Next base: position 49,666 of record JAAYLR010000141.1, on the reverse strand, counting down.
CGCCACGGTGCTCGCGGTCGTGCTGATCGCCGCCTCCGCCCTGCTCCAGCTGGTCGGCCCGCTGGCCACGGCGGTGGTGCTCGACCTCTTCGTCGCCCCCGGCGATCCCGCGGCGCCGCGGGCGGCGGTGAGCCGGCAGGTGGCGGCGCTCCTCGCCCGCTACGATCTCGCGCCCGACCCCGCCACCGGGCTCGCCGTCGCCGCGCTCGTCTACCTCGTCTCGCTCGTCGCGGGGTTCGGCGTCGTCTACGGCCAGGGCTACCTGATGCAGATGGTCGGCCAGCGGGTGATGGCCGACCTGCGGGCGGAGATCTTCGCCCACCTGCAGCGGCTGGAGGTGGCCTTCTTCGACCGGACTCCGGTCGGCCGGCTGGTGACCCGGGCGACGAGCGACGTCGACGCCCTCGACGAGCTGTTCAGCTCGGGCATCGTCACCCTCTTCGGAGACGTGCTCCAGCTCGGGGGGATCGTCGGGGTCCTCTTCTGGCTCGACTGGCGGCTCGCGCTCTCGGCTTTCGCGGTGCTGCCGCTGCTCTTCCTGCTCACCCTCTGGTTCAAGCTCCGGGCCCGGGCGAGCTTCCGCGAGGTCCGGGTGCTGCTGGCGCGGATCAACGCCTTCCTGCAGGAGCAGATCGCCGGGATGGCGGTGGTGCAGCTCTTCGGGGGCGAGGCCGCGGCCCGGACGCGGTTCGCGCGGCACAACCGCGACCACCGCGACGCCCACGTGCGCGGCATCTTCTACTACGCCGTCTACTACCCCGGGGTCGAGCTGCTGACCGCGGCCGGTCTCGGGCTCGTGCTCTGGGTGGGGGGCGGGCAGGCGGTGCGGGGCACCCTCTCGGTGGGCGCCCTGGTGGCGTTCCTCCAGTATGCCCAGCGCTTCTATCAGCCGCTCGCCGACCTGTCGGAGAAGTACAACGTGCTGCAGGCGGCGATGGCGAGCTCGGAGCGGATCTTCGTCCTGCTCGACACCCCGCCCGCGGTGACGGCGCCACCGAACCTGCACCGCCCAGCGCGAGTGGCGGGGGCGATCGAGCTCGACGGCGTCGATTTCAGCTATTTGCCCGGCGAGCCGGTGCTGCGCAACGTCTCCTTCAGGGTGGCGCCGGGGGAGATGGTGGCGATCGTCGGCCATACCGGGGCGGGGAAGTCGACGCTCGCGAACCTCCTGCTGCGCTTCTACGACGTCCAGGCGGGGGCGGTACGGCTCGACGGGGTGGACGTGCGGGCCTGGGACCTCGCCAGCCTGCGGCGGGCGGTGGGAGTGATCCTCCAGGACGTCTTCCTCTTCTCCGGGTCGGTGGCCGGCAACCTGCGGCTCGGCGAGACGGCGATCGGCGACGAGCGGCTCCGCCACGCGGCCGCCGAAGCGCAGGCGCTCGGCTTCATCGAGCGGCTCCCCGGCGGGTTCGCGGCGCCGGTGCGGGAACGGGGCGCCGGCTTCTCGGTCGGGCAGAAGCAGCTCCTCGCCTTCGCCCGCGCCCTCGCCTTCGATCCGCGGGTGCTGATCCTCGACGAGGCCACCGCCTCGGTCGACTCGGAGACCGAGCGGCTCCTCCAGGCGGCACTCGACCGGCTGCTCGCGGGCCGCACCAGCCTGGTGATCGCCCATCGCCTCTCGACGATCCAGCGGGCGGACCGGATCCTCGTCCTCCACAAGGGGGAGCTGCGCGAGGAAGGTACCCACGCCGAGCTCGTCGCCCGGCGCGGGATCTACTACCGCCTCTATCAGCTCCAGTACGGCCGCGCCGCCTGAGCGGACCGGCTCAGTCGGCGGCCGGAAGCTTCTCGAGCTCGCCGAGCACGAACAGCCCCTCGTTGAACCGCTCGCCGCTCTCTTCGCGGTCGCCCGCCGGATAGACGTAGGTGAGGGTCACCAGCCGATCCACCGAACGTTCGGGGTGCAGCGCGTAGATCCGCAGCTCCTCCCGCTTCTCGCCATCCTCGACCCAGGTGCCGCGGGCGGAGTAGGCGTGGCCGGTCGACGTGATCAGCTCCCGCTGGCCGAGGAAGGCGCCCTCGGGACGGGCCGCGAGCTCGACGCCCGCCGCGCGGACGACCTCGATCAGGTTGATCCCGCCCGGCTCGGGGTCGCCGGCGGTGAGCGTGAAGCGCCCGCCGCGGGCCGGATCGGCCGGCGCCAGCTCGAGCACCGGGCCGTCGGCCGAGACGAGGCGGAGAGAGGCCGGGAGGGCGGCGATGGCGAGCCCCGAGGCGGGATGCTCGACCCGGACCGGCGCGGGCGCCACTGGCGGCGGCTGGCTCTCGCGGCAGGCGGCGAGAGCGGCGAGGGCGGCGGCGGCGAAAACGATGGCGGCGGCGCGACGGCGCATGGTGGTCTCCTCCTCGGGGGAAGTCTCTCCCATCGGCGGCGGGCGGGCCAGCCCGAGTCGGGGAGCCTCCGCCCGCTCAGTTCCCGGCGGCCGGGAGCGCCGGGGTCACGGGGGTGGCCGCACCCGGGCCGCGTGGGTCGCCGGCCGCCTCGAGCGCCCCGTCCGCCCGCCGCCGGACGAGGTTCACCTTGGCGGTGGCGGGCGGCGGGACGACCTCGTGTCCTCGCTCGCGGAGCTCCTCCCGTGCCCCGGCCGCGAGCGCGCCCGGTTCGGCCTCGAGCCGGTCGGGGAGCCACTGGTGATGGAGCCGGGGGTGGGCGGCCGCGGCGCGGATCGCCTCGCCGTCGGCGAGCAGGAAGAGCAGCACCTGCGCCGTGGCGGTCGGGATCCGCGACCCGCCCCGGCCGCCGATGGCGACGATCTCCGTCCCCCGCCAGGCGAGGGTGGGGCTCATCGAGGAGAGCATCCGGCGCCCCGGGCGCACCTCGTTCGCCTCGCCCTGCACGAGCCCGAAGAGGTTCGGCCGGCCGGGGGCGGTCGCGAAATCGTCCATCTCGTTGTTGAGGAAGATCCCGACCTCGGGCACCCAGAGGGCGCAGCCGAACAGGTCGTTGATCGTCGTGGTGAGCGCGACCGCGTTCCCCTCGGCGTCGACCACCGCGAGGTGGGTGGTCTCCGGCCGCTCGCGGGGCGGCGCACCGGGGGCCGGCCGCACCGCCGCCGACGGCGTGGCGCGCTCCGGATCGATTCCGGCCAGCGCCCGCGCCAGCCGCGCGGGGGCGAGGAGCACGGCCGGGGTGGCGCGGCTGGTCGCCGGATCGCCGAGCAGGGTGCGATCGGCGAAGCTCCGGCGCCAGCTCTCGGCGAGGAGATGGGCGCGCTCGGCGCCATCGCGGGGCAGCTTCGCCCAGCCGCCCCGCTCGGCGAGCGCGAGGGTCCAGGCGGTGATCGTCCCGCCGGAGGAGGGGAGCCCCATCCCCGCGAGCTGCCAGCCGAACGCCGCGAACCGAAGGGGCTCGCGCCAGACCGGCCGGTAGGCGGCAAGGTCGGCCATCCGGAGGATCCCGCCGTGGCGCGTCGAGGCGGCGACGAGGGCGCGGGCGGCGGCGCCGCGGGCGAGGGCCGCCGGACCGCGGCGGCCGTACGCCGCGAGTGTCTGGGCGAGCGCCGGCAACCGCACCCGGCTGCCGGCGGCGATCGGCGTGCCGCCGGGGAGCCAGGTCGCGGCGCTCTCGGGGAAGCGGGCGAGCCGCCCGGCGGAGAGGGCGAGCGAGCGGGCGCTCCGCGGCGAGAGGGCGAAACCGTCGCGGGCCAGCCGCTCGGCCGGCGCGACGACCTCCGCCCAGGGGCGGCGGCCGCAGCGCCGGTGGAGCTCGTGATACCCCCACGGGGCACCGGGGACGCCGGCGGCGAGCGGGCCCTCGGTCGAGGCTCCCGGCCGGGGCTCGCCCGCGGCGTCGAGGAAGAGGCCCGGATGCGCCCCTGCGGGGGCCGTCTCGCGGAAGTCGAGCGCGACGAGCCGGCCATCGCAGCGGGCGACGGCGAAGCCGCCGCCGCCGAGGTTGCCGGCCTCCGGGTGGACGACCGCGAGGGCGAGGGCGGCGGCCACGGCGGCGTCCGCCGCGTTGCCGCCCGCGGCGAGCAGCTCGGCACCGGCCGCCACCGCGTCGGCCTCATCGGCGGCGAGCGCCCCGCGGAGCGCGGCGCCGGCCGGCGGGGCGAGGAGGAGCGCGAGCGCCAGGAGGGCGAAGGAGAGAGAGGGGCGCGACCGGGGACGGCTCATCGCCGCAGCTCGTGCTCCAGGAGCTGGCCGGCGACGCCGAGGAAATCGTTCTCGGTGACGAGCCCGATCAGCCGCTCTCCCTGCAGGACCGGCAGGCAGCCGACCCGCCGCTGGCGCATCAGGCTCATCGCGTCGAGGGCCGACATCTCCGGGGTCGCGGTCACCACCTCCCGCTTCATCACCTCGTGCACCGGCAGCGGCCGCGAGCCGGCGCTCCCCTGCCCCTGGCCGAGGAGGCGGAGGAGGCGGCGATGGGTGACGAGCCCGAGCAGGCGGTGATGGGCGTCCTCGACCGGGACGTAATGGATGTTCTTCCAGTCCATGATCGCCGCGGCGAGATCGACGATGTCGTCGGGGCCGACGGTGAACAGATCGCGCGACATGAACTGCTCGACGCGGGTGAAGTGCTGCTCCCAGCCGCCGGCGTCCTCGCGGCGGGCGAGCGGCCATTCGTGAACCGGCTTCCCCTGCCGCTGCTGATCGGCGGTGGCGGCGGTCAGCGCCGCGAGCCGCTCGGCCGCAAGCCCCTGGCCGCGCATCGCGGCGAGCGAATCGAGCAGCCACTGCGCGCCGGTCCGCCCCGCCCGGACCCGCTCCTCGATCACGCCGAGGTAGCGATCGGCATCCTCGGCCGCGATCTCCTTCACGCGCAGCCCCTCGCGGGCGAGCGGCAGGAGCTCGTCGAGCACCAGCTTTTCGGCGGTCAGGTCGGCGCCGTCGAGCCAGGTGAACCGGGCCCGCAGGCCGAGGCGCGCGGCGGCGAGGAAGTTCTCCTGCGCGTGATCGAACTCGAGACGGGAGCGGATGTCGCCGTACTCGCGCGAGGCGCCGGCGAGCAGGCCGTACCAGAAGGCCGCGTTGGCCATCTCGTCGCGCAGGGAGGGGCCCGCCGGCAGGATCCGGTTCTCGATCCGCAGGTGGGCGCGGCCGTCGTGGATCCCGTAGCAGGGGCGCGCCCAGCGGTAGATCGTCCCGTTGTGGAGCCGCAGCGCCTTGAGCTCGGGGATCTCGTTGGCCCGGATCCGGGCGAACGGATCCTCGTCGATCTCCGCCGCGAGCAGCACCCGGAAGCGGGCGATGTCCTCGCGGAAGATCTCGAGCACCGAGTCGTCGAGCCACCGCCGTCCGAAGGAGACGCGCGGCGCCTGCTCGCGCAGGGAGGGGGTGGCCGCGCGATGGTCGACCGACTGCTGGAAGAGGGCGATCCGGGTCTCGCGCCAGAGGCGCCGGCCGAAGAGGAGCGGCGAGTTGCACGCCACCGCGAGCACCGGCGCGGCGATCGCGAGGGTGAGGTTGTAGAGCTCCGCGAACTCCTCCGGACCGACCTGGAAATGCGTCTGGAAGCTCGTGTTGCACGCCTCGACCATCACCGAGTCGTGGCTCACGAGCAGCTCGTCGAGGCCCTTGATGTGGAACTCGTAGTCGCCTCCCCGCAGCCGCCGCATCGCGTCGTTGAGCGCGAAGTAGCGCGGCTTCGGGGTCATGTTGGCGAGGGTGAGGTCCGACTTCTCGAGGGTGGGCAGGATGCCGACCATCACCAGCCCGATGCCGAGCTCGGCGGCCGCCTCCCGCGCCCGGGCGAGGAGCGCCTCCAGCTGCCGTTCGAGCCGGGAGAGACAGTCGGTCTCGAAGACGAGCGGATCGGAGTTGAACTCGAGGTTGAAGCGGGCGACCTCGGTGGTGAAGTGATCGTCGGCGAGCCGGTCGATCATCTCCATCGCCAGCGGCGCCGGCCGCCAGCGCCGGTCGACGAGGAAGAGCTCCTGTTCGACGCCGATCCGGCGCACCCCCGATTCGAGGAAGCCGTGGTCGAGGAGCAGCTCGAGCGCGCGCAGGTCGGCGAGGAGCTTGCGCGTGAAGTCGCGTTGCAACTCCGTGTCGAGCTCTCGGACGTCCTGTTCGCCCATGGCGACGCCCTCCCGGGAGAGGGCCGGAGTCTATCCCGGCCGGCGGCGCGCGGGGAGGCGCGAGGAGCGGGGTCTCAACCGCGGCTGGCGGCGAGCAGCTCGGCGACGGTCCGGTTGATGACCTCGCCCTGGTGGGTCAGCAGCGCGCCGGCGAGCACCTCGTCGGCCGGATCGATGGCGAGCTCGCCGTCCCGGACGAAGTGGAGCAGCAGCGCGGCCACGTTGCGCGCGTAGAGCACGCTGGCGTCGCCGGCCATGCCGGCGGCGAGGTTGGTCGGCCCGAGCACCAGGAGCCCGCGATGCTCGACCGTCTCGTCGGCACGGGTCAGCTCGCAGTTGCCGCCCTGCTCGGCCGCGATGTCGACGATCACCGCCCCCGGCTTCATCTGCTCGGCCATCGCGGTGGTCACCAGGATCGGCGCCCGCTTGCCCGGGACCTGCGCGGTGGTGATCACCACGTCGGCCTGGGCGAGGTGGCGGGTGAGCACCTCGCGCTGGCGCTCGAGGCCCGCCTTCGAGAGCTCGCGGGCGTAGCCGCCGCTCCCTTCACCGGACTCCTCGAGCGGCAGGTCGATGAAGCGGCCGCCGAGCGACTCGACCTGCTCCTTGACCGCGGGGCGGATGTCGGAGACCTCCACGACCGCGCCGAGCCGCCTGGCGGTGGCGACCGCCTGCAGCCCGGCGACGCCGGCGCCGAGCACGACCACCCGGGCGGGGGTCACGGTGCCCGCGGCCGTGGTCATCAGCGGGAAGTACTTCCCCACCCGGGTCGCGGCGATCAGCACCGCCCGGTAGCCGGCGACCGACGCCTGCGAGGAGAGGGCGTCCATGACCTGGGCGCGGGTGATCCGCGGCACCAGCTCCATCGAGACCGCAGTGATCCGCCGCTCGGCGTAACGGCGCACGACCGGCAGGTTGAACGGATCGAGGAAGCCGATCAGCACCGCTCCCGGCTTGAGCGCCTCGAGCTCCATGATCCCGAGCGACGGGTTCGAGCCGAGCGGCGCCACCTTGAGGACGATGTCGGCGTGGCGCCAGAGATCGGTGGCGTGGGCGGCGACGGTCGCCCCGGCCTTGGCGTAGGCGTCGTCGGGGATGCCGGCCGCGAAGCCGGCCTCCCGCTCGACCTGGACGGCCAGGCCGGCCTTGAGCAGCCGCTTGACGCTGTCGGGGGTGGCGGCGACGCGCCGCTCGCCGGGCCGGCTCTCCTTGGGGACGAAGACGTTCAGCATGTCGGGCTCGCTTCCGAAAGGTGAGTGGGTCGTCTTCCGATCCTAGCCCGCCGAGGGGCGGGCGGAAACCGTGTCAACGGGTGGGGCGGCGCCGGCCTGATGCTCGGGCCGCGCGAGGTCGAGGAGGGTCTTGACCGGGGCGAAGATCGCCACCGGCACCTCCACGAAGACGGTGTGCCAGCGGGCCATGGCGCCGTTCCAGAGCCCGGGCCGTTCGAGGGCGCGCAGCGGGCGGCTCCCTTCGCGCTTCTCGGCGATGACGACCGCCGTCTCGTCGACGAAGCGGGCGAGCGGGAACGGCTTCCCCTTCTCGTCGCGCAGCGCACAGGCGAGCTGGACCGGATTGAAATGGGTGGAGGCGCGCCAGATCGCCGCCTGCTCCGGATCGCTCCGGGCGACCTGCGCCCCCTCGACGATCTGGAGGCTCTCCCGGCCCGCCTCGTCGCGCACCCAGAAGGGGCCTCCGCCGGGCTCCCCTTCGTTGCGGACGACGCCGCAGACGCGCAGCGGCCGGCGGAGGCGGTCGCGGAGGTGCGCGGGCGAGGGCTCCGCGCCGAGCGCCGCCGCCTCCGGGTCGGCGAGCGCGGCGAGCAGCGTCGCCGCCGCGCGGATCGTCTCCCGCGCCGGCGCCGCTGCGAGCGCCCGGAGCATGGCGTCGCGCCGGGCGGTGAGCGTGAGCGCGAGACCGGCGAGCAGCTGCTGCCAATGCGCCACCTCGGCGTGCCGGTCCGCGGGCAGGACGTTGTCGATGTTCTTCACGAGCACGAGCTCGCGGCCGGTCGCCTCGAGGTTGCCGAGCAGCGCGCCGTGGCCGCCGGGGCGGAGGAGGAGCCGGCCATCCGGCTGCCGGAACGGCGTTCCGTCCGGAGCGAGCGCGAGGGTGTCGGTCGCCCGTTCCTGATGCGAGAGACGGACCTCGAAGCGGACGCCGAGGCGCCGGGCGTGGCGCTCGCCGGCCTCGGCGAGGGCGGCGTGGAAGAGCGGGTCGGTGCCGGGAGGGACGGTGAAGTCGAACCGGCAGAGCCCCTCCCGGTCGGCGAGATACGCCGCCCCCTCGACGAGGTGCTCGACGAAGGCGGTTCGCTCCCCCTCCGGGTAGAGATGGAACGGGAGGAGGCCTTTGGGGAGAGCGGCGAGGTCGAGGCCGTCGGCGCCGACGATCGCCCGGGCGAGACGGACGGGATCGGCGGCGAGCGCCGCCGCCGTCTCGCCGCGCGGCGCGAGGAGGGTCGCGAGCCGGTCGCGGAGCGCCAGCCGGGCGAGCGAGGTGCCGACCGCCGCGGCCTCCCGGCGGCCGCCCTCGGCGTCCGGATCGGCGGCGAGCGCCAGCAGGCCGGTGAACATCCGGGTCGCCGCACCCGAGGCGGGCACGAACTTCGCGAGCGCGCCCCGGGCCGCGGCCTCCCGGGCGGCGGCGAGGAGCGCCGGCTCGTCGCCGGGAGCGAGGCGGACGATCCCGTCGCCCACCGCGCAGGGGCGTGCCAGCCGGAGCGGCGGCGGCGGCGCGGCGAGGAGCGCGAGCTGGCGTTCGGCCTCGCCGGCGGCGATCCCCGCCGCGGCGAGCGCGGCGAGATCGGCCGGAGAGAGCACCGCCGCCCGCGCGTTCACGGAGCCGGGCTTCCGGAGTAGCGGGGGAGCCGCTCGTGGAGTGCCGCGAGCGGCGGCGCCGCGGCGTCGCGCGCCGAGAGGACCGGTTCGGCCACCGGCCAGGCGATGCCGATCTCCGGGTCGTTCCACGCCACCGTGATCTCGGCGGCCGGATCGTACGGCCCGGTGCATTTGTAGCTCAGCTCGGCGATCTCGGAGAGCGCGCAGAAGCCGTGGAGGAACCCCGGCGGGATCCAGAGCAGGCGGAAGTTCTCCTCCGAGAGCTCGTAGCCGACCCAGCGCCCGAAGGTGGGCGAACCGCGCCGCACGTCGACCGCGACGTCGAAGAGCGCGCCCCGGGGGCAGCGGACGAGCTTCCCCTGCGGGGTCTCGATCTGGGCGTGGAGGCCGCGCAGGGTGCCGCGGCGGGAGCGGGAGTGGTTGTCCTGGACGAAGTCGAGATCGAGGCCGCCCTGCTCGGCCCAGCGGGTGCGGTGGAAGACCTCGAGGAAGAAGCCGCGCTCGTCGCGGTGGACGTCGGGCTCGACGAGCACCACGCCGGGCAGGGCGGTGGGCGTGAACCTCACCGCGCCTCCTCGGCGAGCAGCCGCTGCAGGTACCGGCCGTACTCCGACTGGGCGAGGGCCGCGGCCTCCCGGGCGAGCTCGTCGGCGGAGAGCCAGCCCTGACGCCAGGCGATCTCCTCGAGGCAGGCGACCTTGAGCCCCTGCCGCTCCTCGATCGCCTGGATGAAGGCGGAGGCCTGGGCGAGCGACTCGTGGGTGCCGGTGTCGAGCCAGGCGATCCCGCGGCCGAGCACCTGCACGTGGAGGTCGCCGGCCGCGAGGTAGGCCCGGTTGACGTCGGTGATCTCCAGCTCGCCGCGCGGCGAGGGGCGGAGCGCGGCGGCGATCTCGAGCACCCGCTGATCGTAGAAGTAGAGGCCGGTCACCGCGAGGTGGGAGCGTGGCGCGGCCGGCTTCTCCTCGATCGAGAGCGCCCGCCCGTCGGCGCCGAGCTCGACCACCCCGTACCGTTCCGGGTCGCGAACCCGGTAGGCGAAGACGGTCGCTCCCTGCGCGCGCGCGGCGGCGGCGGCCAGGTCGGTCGAGAAGCCGTGGCCGTAAAAGACGTTGTCGCCGAGGGCGAGCGCCACCCGCTCGCCGCCCACGAACTCGCGGCCGATCAGGAACGCCTGCGCGAGGCCGCCGGGGGTCGGCTGCACCGCCCAGGCGAGGTCGATCCCGAACCGGCTCCCGTCGCCGAGCAGCCGCTGGAAGGCGGGCTGATCCTCGGGGGTGGTGATGACGAGGATCTCCCGGATCCCGGCGAGCATGAGGCTCGAGAGCGGGTAGTAGACCATCGGCTTGTCGTAGACCGGCAGCAGCTGCTTGCTCACCCCCCGGGTCAGAGGGTGGAGGCGGCTCCCCGCGCCGCCGGCGAGCACGATCCCTCTCATTTCGCTCCCTCCGCGGGGGCCGTGGCGAGGCCGAGCCGCTCCCGGTCGTACCGGCCGGACTGGACGGCCGCGCACCAGTCGAGGTGGTCGAGGTACCAGGCGACGGTCGCGGCGAGGCCCGAGGTGAAGTCGTGCCGGGCCCGCCAGCCGAGCTCGCGGGCCGCCTTCGTGGCGTCGATCGCATACCGGCGGTCGTGGCCGGGGCGGTCGGGGACGAAGGTGCGGAGCGCCTCGTAGCTCGTCACCCCCCGCGCCGCGAGGGCCGGGTTCTCCCGCGCCGGCCGGACGGCTTCGAGCGCCGCGCAGATCGCCGCCACCACCTCCAGGTTCGTCCGCTCGTTGCCGCCGCCGAGGTTGTACCGCTCCCCGGGCCGGCCGTGGGCGAGCGCGAGCTCGATCCCCTCGCAGTGGTCGCCGACGTAGATCCAGTCGCGCACGTTGCCGCCGTCGCCGTAGATCGGCAGCGGCCGGCCCTCGAGCGCGTTGAGGATCATCAGCGGGATCAGCTTCTCCGGATACTGGTACGGGCCGTAGTTGTTCGAGCAGTTCGTCAGCAGCGCCGGCAGGCCGTAGGTGCGGGCCCAGGCGTGCACGAGGTGGTCGGCCGCCGCCTTCGAGGCGCTGTAGGGGGAGCTCGGGTCGTACGGCGTCGTCTCGGTGAAGAGGCCGGTGGGGCCGAGGCTGCCGTAGACCTCGTCGGTCGAGACGTGGAGGAAGCGGAACCGCTCCCGCTCGCCGTCGGGCAGCCCGGCGAGATGGCCGCGGGCCGCCTCCAGCAGCTCGAAGACGCCGACGACGTTCGTCTCGACGAACGTCCCCGGGGCCTCGATCGAGCGGTCCACGTGGCTCTCGGCGGCGAAGTTCACGACCGCGGCGGGGCGCTCGGCGGCGAAGAGGGTGCGCACCAGGGCGCGGTCGGCGATGTCCCCCGCGACGAACCGGAAGCGGGGGTTCCCCTCGGCGCCGGCGAGGCTCTCCCGGTGCCCGGCGTAGGTGAGCTTGTCGAGCACGACGATGCGGCGATCGCCGCGCGCGAGCGCGCGGTGGACGAAGTTGGAGCCGATGAACCCGGCTCCGCCGGTGACGATCCAGGTCTCCATGGGCGATGCTCTCCGTCGATCCTGTCCGCGACGCGGCGGGTACGTAACGGCGAACGCCCGCGTAGTATATGCGGCGGCCCATGTCTCGCTCGCGCTTCTCGGTTCGCCCCGCTCTGGTACTCCGTTCGTTTGGATCGACCGGATGAGCCCGCTCCAGGCGATCGTCCTGGCGCTCGTCCAGGCGGTGACGGAGTTTCTGCCGATCAGCTCCTCGGGGCACCTGATCCTGATCCCCCACCTGCTCGGCTGGCCCGACCAGGGGCTCTCGTTCGACATCCTCGCCAACACCGGCACGCTGCTCGCGGTGGCCGTCTACTTCCGGCGCGATCTCCTGGAGATCGTGCGCTCCGCTCTGACCGCGCCCCGGATCTGGCGCTCCGAGGCGCCTCCCGCCGCCCGGCTCGGCTGGTACCTCGCGCTCGGCACGCTGCCGGCGGTGGTGGTGGGGCTCGCGATCCACCGGTGGGTCGAGGGGGCCGGCCGCCGGCCGCTGCTCGTCGCCGTCAACCTGATCGCCTACGGCCTGCTCCTGCTCTGGGCCGACCGGCGCGCCCGCCAGGAGCGGACCGAAGCCGATCTGACCTGGAAGACGGCGCTGCTGGTGGGCGCCGCCCAGGCGCTCGCGCTCGTGCCCGGCACCTCGCGGTCGGGGATCACGCTCACCGCGCTCCTGCTGCTCGGCTTCACCCGGCCGGCGGCGGCCCGCTTCGCCTTCCTCCTCGCGGTGCCGGTGGGGATCCTGGCGGCGGGGAAGGATCTCGGCGAGCACCTGCTCGGGATCGCCCCCGTGGCGTTCGGCGGCTGGCTGGCGCCGCTCGCGGTGGTCGGGGTCTCGGCGGCGGCCGGCTACCTGGTGATCGCCTGGCTCCTCGCCTGGCTGCGCCGCCGCTCGCTCGCGCCGTTCGTCCTCTACCGCGTCGCCTTCGGCCTCGCACTGCTCGGCTTCGCGCTGCGGGGATGAGCCCCGGGCCGGGCGGAAAGGTGCCCGACCCGCGTTAGCATTCGCCGCACCGGGCCCGGCTGAACGGCGCCCGGCTCTCGGAGAGCCTCGCGATGCCCGCTGCCGTACGCCTCGTCTGCGCTGCGCTCGGTCTCACTCTTTTCGCCGCCGCGCTGCCGGCCGCCACGCCGGAGCCGCTCTCGCTCGCCGACATCGCTCGCCTGCGGTCGGTGCGGGAGGTCGCGGTCTCCGCCGACGGCGAGCTCGTCGCCTACGTTCTCGGCGTGCCCCGCCGCCCCTGGGAGGAGGAGGACGGCCCGGCCTGGGGCGAGCTGCACGTCGTCGACCGGCTGGGGGCCGACCGGGGGTTCGTGACCGGCCGGGAGAACGTGCGTTCCCTCGCCTGGACCCCCGACGGCCGGGAGATCCTCTTCCTCGCCCGGCGGCAGGGGGACGAGGCCACCTGCCTCTGGTCGATCCCGCGCGACGGCGGCGAGGCGCGGCGCCGTCTCTGCCACGAGACGGGGATCGAGGAGTACGCGCTCGCCGGCGACGGCCGGCAGGTCGCCTTCACCGCCCGGGAGAAGGCGCCGGCGGCCGAGCGGGAGCGGCGGGAGAAGGGGTTCGACGCGGTCGTCTTCGAGGAGAGCTGGCTCCAGACCCGCCTCTTCGTGGCCGAGCTCGCGCCGCCGGCCGAAGGGAAGGCCCCGGCGCCGCGCCAGCTCGACCTGCCGGGCTCGGCCTCCGGGCTCTCCTGGGCCGGCGAGCGGCTCCTCGCCGCGGTGGCGCCGACGCCGTCGGTCGACGACGGCTACATGGCCCGGCAGCTCCACCTGATCGATCCGGCGCCGGGCACGGTGGTGGGACGGGTCGAGAACCGCGGCAAGCTCGGTCCGGCCCGCCTCGCTCCCGACGGGGCGCACCTCGCCTTCATCGGCGCCGCCGACCCGAAGGATCCGTCCACCGCCCGGTTCGCGTTCACCGGCTCTCGGGGCGGCGTTCCGCGCGACCTCGTCCCCGCCGACTTTCCGGCCCACGTCCAGGAGTTCACCTGGGCCGGGCCGGAGCGCCTGCTGGCGATCGTCGCCCGGGGGGTGGGGAGCGAGGTCGTGGCGTTCGACCTCGCGGGCGGCCAGGAGCCGCTCCTGCCGGCGGGCGGGGAGGTCTGGGGCGGGATCGATCGCGCCGCGACCGGCGCGATCGCGCTCGTGGGGGAGAGCTCCGCCCACCCGGCCGAGGTCTTCTTCTGGGAGCCCGGGGCGGCCGCTCCCCGGCGGCTCACCGATTCGAACCCGTGGCTCGCCACCCGGCGCCTCGCGCCGCAGACCGTCGTCGGCTTTGCGGCCCGCGACGGGCTCGCGCTCGAGGGGATGCTCCTCGAACCGCTTGCCCGGCGGCCGGGGGAGCGGGTGCCGCTCGTGGTCGTCGTCCACGGCGGGCCGGAGGCGCATTTCGCCAACGGCTGGCTGAGCCGGTACGCGAACCCCGGGCAGGTGCTCGCCGCCCGCGGGATGGCGGTCTTCTACCCGAACTATCGCGGCTCGACCGGGCGGGGCCTCGCCTTCTCGAAGGCCGGCCAGGGGGATCCGGCGGGGGCCGAGTTCGACGACGTCGTCGACGCCGTCGATCACCTGATCGCCACCGGCCTCGCCGATCCGGAGCGGGTGGGGATCACCGGCGGCTCCTACGGCGGCTACGCCACCGCCTGGGCGGCGACCCGCTACAGCGACCGCTTCGCGGCCGGGGTGATGTTCGTCGGGATCAGCGAGATCGCCTCGAAGGCGGGCACGACCGACATCCCGGTCGAGGACGAGCAGGTGCACTTCCTCGACGCGGCGCACGAGCGGTTCGATCTCGCGCGGGAGCGCAGCCCGCTCTTCCATGTCGCCCGCTCCCGGACCCCGCTGCTCATCGCCCACGGCGACCGCGATCCGCGGGTCCACCCGAGCCAGTCGCTGATGCTCTACCGGTACCTGCGCCGGCTCGCCCAGGCGCCGGTGCGCCTCGTCTGGTATCCGGGCGAGGGGCACGGCAACCGCCGGGCCGCCTCGCAGCTCGATTTCTCGATCCGCCTCGTGGAGTGGTTCGAACACTTCCTCGCCCGGCCCGTCCCAGCGGGGATGCCGCCTGCGGAGCCGGACGTGCGGGCGGTCCTCGGTCTCGAAACCGACGCGGCCCGGCCATGATCACGGAACGGGGGCGCCAGGCGCGCTGGCTGCTGCTGCTCGCGGCGTGCGCGATCGCGCTCTACCTCACCTACCAGATCCTCCAGCCGTTCCTCTCGGTGCTCGTCTGGGCCGGGGTGCTCGTGCTCCTCTTCTTCCCCGTGCACCGGCGCCTCGCCCGCTGGCTCCGCCGGCCGTCGCTCGCGGCGCTCTGCTCGGTGCTGCTCGTGATCCTCGTCGTCCTGATCCCGGTCGGGTTCGTGGGGGCGGCGGTCGGCGCCGAGCTCGCCCATTTCGCGCAGACCGCGCAGGAGCGGGTCGGCCCGCTGCTCGCCGATCCGCTGGCCGGCGGCCGGGTGCAGGAGGCGCTCGACTGGTTCGCGCAGAAGACCGGGCTCGAGATCGAGGTGGCCCCGGAGAAGGTGGCCGACCTCGTCGGCCGCCTGAGCCAGACGGCGCTCAAGGGCACCTTCAACGTCCTCGGCGGGGTCTTCGGCGCCACGATGAAGCTCGCGCTCGTCGTCTTCACCCTCTTCTACCTCTTCCGGGACGCGGAGGAGATCCGCACCGGCCTGCCCGATCAGCTGCCGCTGCCCCGGGCGGATGCCGAACGGATCGTCGCCCGCACCGGCGAGATCATCCAGGCGAGCGTGAACGGGAACCTCGTGATCGCGGTCGTCCAGGGGGTGCTCGGCGGCCTCGCCTTTGCGGTCCTCGGGCTCCCCGGCGCGATCCTCTGGGGGGCGGTGATGGCGATCCTCTCCATGCTCCCGCTCGTCGGCGCCTCCCTGGTCTGGGGGCCGGTGGCGCTCTGGCTCCTGCTCACCGGCAGCTGGGGCAAGGGGCTGGGGCTCGCGCTCTGGGGCGGGCTGGTGATCGGATCGATCGACAACCTGCTGCGCCCGCGGCTGGTGGGGGAGCGGGCGCGGATGCACGAGCTGACGATCTTCTTCGCGGTGCTCGGCGGCCTGCAGCTGTTCGGCGTGCTCGGCTTCCTCGTCGGGCCGGTGGTCGTCGCGATCGCCCGCTCGCTCTTCGAGATCGTGCTGCGCGGCGGCGACGAGCCGCCGGCCGGCGAGGCGCCGGCGGCCTGAACGCCCCGCTCAGCCGGCCGCCGGCGCGAACCGGCCGAGCTGCTCGAGGACGTAGTCGATGTCGGCGGGGGTGTGGTCGGCGCTCACCTGGAAGCGGATCTCCTCGTCGCCGCGCGGCACCACGGGGAAGTTCAGCCCGGTGGCGAGGACCCCGTGCGCCCGCAGGTGGTCGACGATGGCGAGCGTCCGGGGCGTGTCGCGCACCATCAGCGGGACCACCGGGTGTTCGCTCGGGATCGTCTCGAGGCCGAGGTCGATGAGTCCCTTCTCGAAGCGCCGGGTCATCGCCCGCAGGTGCGCGAGCAGCTCGCGCCCCCGCGGGCTGTCGAGCAGGTCGAGGGCGGCGAGCGCGGCCGCCGCCTCGCTCGCACCGATCGGGTTCGAGTAGATGTAGGTCGGCGCGGTCTCGCGCAGGAAATCGACTAGCACCCGGCTGCCGACCACGTAGCCGCCGTTGACCCCGAGCGCCTTGCCGAGGGTGGCGACGAGGATGTCGGCCGGCTCCGAGCCGGTGATCTCCTCGGTGCCGCGGCCGGTGGCGCCGCAGGCGCCCACCCCGTGCGAGTCGTCCACGAGCAGGACGACGTTCTCGGCGAAGGCGGCGTCGTGGCGGCGGCAGAGGGCGGCGATCTCGGCGAGGGGGGCGTGGTCGCCGCGCATGCTGAAGATGCCGTCGGTGACCACCAGCGCCCGGCGGGCGCCGCTCGCGGCGGCCATGGTGAGGCGCTCGTCGAGCTCGGCGAGGTCGAGGTGGCGGTAGACGTACTTCTCCCGCGGCCGGGCGAGGCGCATCGCGTTGATGATGCAGTTGTGGTTCAGCTCGTCGCTGACGAGCACGGTGTCGGCGCTCACCAGGGGCACGATGACGCCGATCATCGCGGAGTAGGCGGCGCTGAAGAGCATCGCCGCTTCCCGGCCGTGGAAGGCGGCGAGCCGCTCCTCGAGCTCGACGTGGGGGGCGCAGGTGCCGCTGATGAAGCGGACCGCGCCGGGTCCGGCGCCGTAGAGCCGGCCGGCGCCCTCGGCGGCGGCGGCGAGCTCGGCCCGCAGCGCCATGCCGAGGTAGTTGTTGGAGTTCATCTTCAGGAACGGCTGCGATCCCTCCCCGGCGAGCAGGTAGCGGGGGCCGAAGCCGTCCTGGGCGGGGAGCACGCCGGTGATCACGGGCTCGCGCCGTTTGCTCGCGCCCCGGGCGTCGACGGCGTGGATCTCCTGGGCGAGCGTTTCGTGCAGGCGGTCGGTGGGCACGGTCGGATCTCCTGGATCAGAGACGGAGCTTGGCGCGGAGCTTGTCGAGCATGTCGGCCACCATCGTGGGCAGGTCGTAGACCGGCTTCCAGCCCCACTCCTCCCGCGCCGCGGAGTCGTCGAGCGAGTCCGGCCACGAGTCGGCGATCGCCTGCCGGATGGGGTCGATCTCGTAGTCGATGCGGAAATCGGGCAGGTGCTTCCGGATCTCGGCCGCCAGCTCCGCGGGGGTGAAGTTCATCGCGGTGACGTTGAAGGCGTTGCGATGCACGAGCCGCTGCGGGTCGGCGGCCATCAGCTCGATGAGCGCGCTGACCGCGTCGGGCATGTACATCATGTCGAGCCGGGTGTCGGGCCCGAGGAAGCAGGTGTAGCGGCCGTGGCGGAGGGCGTCGTAGAAGATCGCCACCGCGTAGTCGGTGGTGCCGCCGCCGGGCGGGGCGACGTAGGAGATCAGCCCCGGGAAGCGCAGGCCGCGGGTGTCGAGGTCGAAGCGCTGGTGGTAGTAGTCGCAGAGCAGCTCGCCGGCGACCTTGGTGACGCCGTAGATCGTCGTCGGCCGCTGGAGGGTCTCCTGCGGCGTGCGCTCCTTCGGGGTGCCGGGACCGAAGGCGCCGATCGAGCTCGGGAAGAAGACCTTGCAACGGTGGGCCCGGGCGACCTCGAGGATCTTGTAGAGCCCGCCCATGTTCAGCTCCCAGGCGACGTGGGGCTTCTCCTCGGCCGACGCCGAGAGCAGGGCCGCGAGGTGGTAGATCGTCCCCACGTCGTAGCGGCGCACGAGATCCTGGATCTGCCGCAGGTTGGTCGAGTCGAGGAACTCGAAGTGGCCGAGCGGGCCGGACTGGCCCGCGGGGGGCAGGCGGATGTCGGAGGCGACGATGGCGTCGGAGCCGAAACGGGCGGCCAGCGCCGGGACGAGCTCGGAACCGATCTGACCGAGCGCGCCGGTCACGAGGATGCGCTTCATGGGTCCCTCCCAGGGGGCGGTCTGCAGCCGGCGACCCGGCCGCGCGCCGCCGATGGTAGCCCTCCCCCGCGGGCGTCGGCAAGCGGGCCGGGAGGGCGCGGGCGGGCTAGACTCCGGCGCATGAGCTCCCGTCCCCGCCGCCCCTCCCGTCCCGCCTTCCTCGATGATCCCGACCAGCCGGGCGATCCGGAGCGCGCGGAGTTCGAGCGCCTCCTGGCCGCTTCCGACTCCGGCCCCGCTCCCGGAGGCCCGCGCGAGCCCGCGCCCGGCGAGCGGGTGGAGGGGAAGGTGCTTGCGGTGGGCGCGGAGACGGTCTTCCTCGACCTCGGCGGCGGCCTCGAGGGGATCCTCGACACCGTCGAGGTGCGGGATCTCGACGGCGAGGTCACGGTGAGCGTGGGCGATCCCCTCGTGGCCGTGGTGGTCGGCCGCGATCCGGGCTCGCGGGCCTTCCTCCTGCGCCGCCGGGGGGGCGGACGCCCGGGCGAGGTCGGTCCGGAGCTGCGGCAGGCGAAGGAGATGGGCCTGCCGGTAGAGGGGATTATCCGGGGGGTGGTGAAGGGCGGCTTCGAGGTCGAGCTCGCGGGGCAGCGGGCGTTCTGTCCGGTCTCGCAGATCGCGGCCCGGCCGGTCGCCGAGCCGGAGGCGCTCGTCGGCCAGCGTCTCGCCTTCCTCGTCACCCGCGTCGAGGAGGGGGGCCGGGGGCGTTCCGCCAACGTGGTCGTCTCGCGCCGCGAGCTGCTCGAACGGGAGGCGCGCGAGCGCGCCGCGGCGGTGCGCGCCACCCTGGCGCCGGGGGCGGTGGTGCGCGGCCGGGTCACCTCGCTCGCCAGCTACGGGGCGTTCGTCGACCTCGGGGGGATCGAGGGGATGATCCACACGAGCGAGCTCGGCCATACCCGGGTCGCGTCCGTGGAGGACGTCCTCGCGGTGGGCGACGAGGTCGAGGTGCAGGTGCTGCGCATCGAGCCGCCGCGCGAGGGGCGGCGGGAGGAGCGGATCGCGCTCTCGATCAAGGCGCTGCAGCGCGATCCCTGGAAGGATGCGGCGCTGCGCTTCCCCGTCGGCAGCGAGCACCCGGGCCGGGTGATGCGCCTCGAATCGTTCGGCGCGTTCGTGGAGGTGGCGCCCGGTCTCGAGGGGCTCGTCCACGTCAGCGAGCTCGGCGAGGGCCGCCGGCTCAACCACGCGCGCGAAGCGCTCCAGCTCGGCGAGGACCTCGTGGTGCGGGTCGCCGACGTGGACGAGACGCGCCGTCGCCTCTCGCTCACCCTGCTCGGAACCCGCCACGCCGGGACCGGCGAGGAGGCCGAGTGGCGGGCCCATCTGGCGCGCGAGCGGGGCGGTTTCGGAACGCTCGGCGAGCTCCTGCGGAACCGGGAGAAGCAGCGCCCGGACGAATGACGGGCGCGCCGCCGGCGGGGCCGCGGGAGCGGCCCGGTCACCCGCTCAGGGTGGCGCTCCGGGGCCGGAGACGAGGCTGAGGAAGCGGCCGGCGAGCCACGGATCGAGGCGGGTTCCCGCCGCCGCCACCAGCGCCTCCCGCGCGTACGCCCGGGCAGCGGCACCGGGCGCCGGCGCGAGCGCCAGCGCCACGTCCCAGAGATCCACCACCGCGGTGAGCTGGCTCGCGAGGCCGGGGGCGCGCGCCGGCGCCTGGCGCGGCGGGTAGGAGGGCTCGCCGTCCCAGCGCAGGTGGTGTTCGTAGGCGACGACGACGCTGAGCGTACCCGCCTCCTCGGTGGTGGCGAGCGTGGCCGCGCCGAGCTCGGGGTGGCGTTCGAAGAGCGCCCGTTCGGACGGGCTCAGGGGGCGCCCCGGCCGCCGGAGCTCGGCGGGCAGCTCGAGCTTGCCGATGTCGTGGAAGAGCGCCGCGAAGCCGAGCTCGGCGAGCAGCGCCTCGTCGAAGCCGAGGGCCTGACCGAAGACGATCGCGAGCAGGGCGACGTTGACCGAGTGGACGGAGAGGCGCTCGTCGGGCTCTTCGGCCGCCGGGAGGAGATAGAAGGTGCGGCGCATCCGGGCCAGTTTCACGACCAGCTCGGGCAGGAGCTGCCGGAGGCGCCGGATGCTTTCCGCCCGATCGGTCGCGAAGAGCGCGAACGCCGCGCGGACGGCTTCGATGTCGCTCTCCTGGAGGCCCTTCTGCTCCGGCTCGGCGTCGGGCTCCTCGGGGCCGTCGTCGGCGGCGATGCCGTCGTCCTCTTCGCCGTAGCCGAGCCGCACCCGGCCGAGGGTGACGTGGGGGGAGTTGGCGAGCTCGCCGGCGCCGGAGAGCCCGTCGAGCAGCGCCGCCGCCTCTTCCGGGGCGAGGCCGGCGCCGAGGGTGAGCCGTTCGACGCTGCGCCGCTGGAGCCCGCGCAGGAGGCTCTCCTGGAAGAGCGCGGCCTGGCGCATCGGCCGGTCGTCGACCACCAGCTCGTCGCCGACCACGAGGATCGTCAGCTCCTCTTTGCCGACCGCTCGCAGCGTCTCGCCGAAGACGGTGATCAGGTCGGCCGCGGCCTGCCGGACGCGGGGGTGGTTGCGCGGGTAGATCGCCCGCGTGGTGATGCCGGTGGTGAGCGCGGCGAGGATCGCCTGTACCGCCTGGAGACTCACGAGGACACCTCCTCGGACGTGGCGAGCAGCTGTTCGCAGGTACGACGGATCTCGGTGTCGCCGCTCCGGCGCCCCTGTTCGAGCCAGGGCCGGCGCGCGGCGGGGGGGTAGCCCGCGAGCGCTGCGTAGGCGACGCGGCGCTCCTCGACGCTCACCCCGAAGAGGCCGCCGCGGAAGGAGCGCCGCAGGAGCGGCAGGACCTCCGGGTCGCCGAGGGCGCCGAGCGTGCGCAGCGCCTGGAGGCGGCGGGCGCGCTGGCGGCCGAACAGGTCGCGGCGCCGCAGGAGCGCCACCAGGGTGTCGCGCCCGTGGCGGGTGCGGGCGGCGAGGGTGCGCGCCGCGAACTCGGCGACCCGGGAGTCCGGGTCGGCGAGCAGGCGGTCGACGAGCGCGGCGGGGAGCTGCGGGTCGAGCGCGGCGAGCGCCCGGACCGCCTCCAGCCGCACCCGCGCGTCGGCGTGGAGCGCCGCGTTGCGGATCGCGGCGGCCTGGCTCCGGTCGCCGGTCTCGCAGAGGAGGGCCAGCATGTTGCGGACGACGAACCAGCGGGGGTCGTCGAGCAGGCGCACGGCGTGGGGCGTCAGCGCCGGGCCGAGGCCGACGAGGAAGTCGAAGAGGTGCCGGCGCCGGGTCAGATCCTGCTCCGCGGAGAGCTGGTCGAGCAGCTGCGCGATCGCCGGATCGCCGAGCGCGCGCACCAGCCGCAGTGGCCGTTCGCGCTCCTCGGCCGGCAGCTGCCCGATCAGCTCGGCGAGCGCCGCCATGGCGCCCGGCCCGGCGAGCTGCTCGGCGAGCCGCCCGGCCCGGCGCTGTCGCGCCTCGTCGCGGCCGGAGTGCCCGGCGGCGGCCACGGCGGCCACGATCCCCTCGGCGGCCTCCAGGCGGCCGGCGCGCAGCAGGCCCCGGAAGAGCGCTTCGAGCCGGTTGGCGAGCGCCGCCGCGCGGTCGCCCGCCGTGGCCGTGAAGGCGAGCTGGAGCAGCGTCTCGGCGAGGGCGTCCTCCCGCTCGGCGGCGCCGAGGCTGCGCTGCCGCTTCTCCAGCTCGGGCAGGGGGGCGGTCAGCGGATCGCGGCGCTGGGGCAGCGCGAGGAGGAAGCGCTCCCCGGCACCGCCGGGAAGCGGCCCCTCGATGTCGCCGAGCGCGAAGAGGCGGGCGACCGCGTCGGCCCCGGTCGCCGGGGCGGGACCGGGAGGAGCCGTCCGGAGGAAGAGCGCTTCGAGCGTCTGCAGGACGGTGTCGGTGAGGCGCAGTCCCCGGCTGGCGAGCCGGCGCGTCGAGGCGAGCACCTCGGCGGCCGAGGTGGAGGCGGCGAGCAGGCCGAGCGCGTCGGCGGGTTCGGCGAGCGCGACGACCCGCCGGAGCACGGCGTCGAGGATCGGCGGCCGCAGCTCGGCCGGCAGCGCCCGCAGGAGATGGGCGATCTGCAGGAGCTCGGCGGCGAACGCTTCGGGGCCGATGAGGTCGAGATGGCGTGCCACCACCGCCGCGATCTGCTCGGCGAGCGAGTTGATCGTCGCCCTGGCCCGGACGGCCGCCTGCTCTTCGCTCAGCGGCACCTCGCCCCGGATCGCCCCGGAGGCGAGCGCCGCCTCGAGCAGCTTCTCGATCACGCTGATGACCTCGGCCAGCGTCGCCGCGGCGCCGCTCAGGCCCTCGGCGCCGAGCTTCCGGCCGGCGAGCAGCTGCTCGAGGATCTCCTGCCAGAGGTCGCCCGGTTTCGGCGGAGCCTCCTTCTTCGCGGGCTCGGGCTCCGTGAGGTCATCGGTCAGCTCGAGACCGGAGTAGTCGACCGGCTGCAGCGTCACGTGCGGGCAGCCGAGGGCGTCCATCTCCTCCCAGAACCGGCTGCTGCGGGTCTGGCCCGGGTCGGGGTTGATCAGGTTGAGGAAGCGCTCGAGCTCGGCGACGTCGATCCCGTCCGCGAACGAGACCACCGCGACGTTGCGGCCGAAGAGCTGGCCGGCGAGGCGCTGGGCGCTCGGGCTGTCGTTGCGCTCCTGTCCGCAGACGAAGGCGTCGCGCTCGACGCCGAGCGCGAACAGCCCGGTGGGGCCGAGCAGGCGCGCGAGCGCGCGGTAGGCGCGTTCCACCGAGCCCGCCCGCGCCGGATGGCCGGGAGGGTAGATCCAGAGCTGCTTCCAGGCGAGGCCGAGTTCGTTGACGAAGCTCGCGGGGGAGAGCGGGTCGATGGTCACGTTCGCTTCCTCTCAGTGCCTCGGGTAGTGGGTGGAGACGTACTCCTCGATGATCGCGATCAGCTGCGTGGCGAGCTCCTCGGGGCTGCCGCTCAGCGTGGCGTGCTTGCGGCCATCGACGAAGACGGGGCAGGTCGGAGCCTCGCCGGTGCCGGGCAGCGAGATGCCGATGTTCGCCATCTTCGACTCCCCGGGGCCGTTGACGACGCAGCCCATGACCGCCAGCTTGAGCTCCTCGACCCCCGCCCGCTCCCGCTTCCAGGCGGGGAGCCGCTCGCGGACGTACTCCTGGACGCGCAGCGCGAGCTCCTGGAAGGTGGTCGAGGTGGTCCGCCCGCAGCCGGGGCAGGCGGTCACCGACGGGGCAAAGGCGCGCAGGCCGAGCGCCTGCAGGATCTCGCAGGCGGCCTCGACCTCGTCGCGCCGGTCGCCGCCGGGGCGCGGGGTGAGCGAGACGCGGATCGTGTCGCCGATCCCCTCGGCGAGCAGCACCCCGAGCGCCGCCGCCGACCAGGCGACGCCCTTGATCCCCATCCCCGCCTCGGTCAGCCCGAGGTGGAGCGGCTGGCGGGTGCGGCGCGCGAGCTCCCGGTAGACGGTGACGAGCTCCGGCGGGCGGGAGACCTTGCAGGAGATGACGATCTGCTCTTCGGTCAGGCCGCAGGCGAGCGCCGCCTCGGTCGACTGGAGCGCGGAGATCACCATGCAGTCGGCGTAGATCTCCTCGGCGCTCCGCCCGAGCCCGCGGTCGGTGTTCTCCTGCATCTTCGCCATCACCAGCTCCTGATCGAGCGAGCCGGCGTTGACGCCGATCCGCACCGGCTTGCCCCGCTCGACCGCGATCCGGCAGATGGTCGCGAACTGCTCGTCGCGCCGGTCGCCGAAGCCGACGTTACCGGGGTTGATCCGGTACTTGGCGAGCGCCGCGGCGCAGTCGGGGTGCTCGGTGAGGAGGAGGTGGCCGTTGTAGTGGAAGTCGCCGATGAGCGGCACGTCGCAGCCGAGGTCGTCGAGCCGGCGCCGGATCTCGGGCACCGCCGCCGCGGCGGCGGGCACGTTCACGGTCACCCGTACCAGCTCCGAGCCGGCGCGGGCGAGCTCGTGGCACTGGCGCACGGTGGCCGCCACGTCGGCGGTGTCGGTCGCGGTCATCGACTGGACGACGACCGGGGCGCCGCCGCCGATCCGCACCCCGCCGACCAGGACGGGGTGGGTGGTGGCACGCGAGGGCACGTTCATCGGGGCCTCCGCCGCCGATGCTATCGCCTTCGGCCCGGTAGCGGGGGATGGGGGGAACGCCACCCCCGGCCGACCGCGGCGGGGGCCGGGCGGCGCTCAGCAGTCGACGAGGCCGACGCTCGCCGCGGCGGCGGCCGGGAAGCGCATGGCGAGACCGCCGCGCGCCGTCTCCTTGTACTTCCGCCGCATGTCGTGGCCGGTGTCGCGCATCGTGCGGATCACGTCGTCCAGGCTCACGAAGGCGTGGCCGTCGCCGCGCAGCGCGAGCCGGGCGGCGTTGATCGCCTTGACCGCCGCCATCGCGTTCCGCTCGATGCACGGCACCTGGACGAGGCCCGCGACCGGATCGCAGGTGAGGCCGAGGTTGTGCTCCATGGCGATCTCGGCGGCCACGGCCGCCTGCGCGGGGGAGCCGCCGAGCACCTCGGCGAGGGCGGCGGCGGCCATCGAGCAGGCGCTGCCCACCTCCCCCTGACAGCCGACCTCGGCGCCGCTCAGCGAGGCGCCCTCCTTGCAGAGGAGTCCGATGGCGCCGGCGGTCAGGAGCATCCGCTCGACCCCGTCGTCGTTCGCGCCGGGGACGAAGCGCCGGTAGTAGTGGAGGACCGCCGGGATGACCCCCGCCGCGCCGTTGGTCGGCGCGGTGACGACCCGGCTGCCGGCGGCGTTCTCCTCGCTCACCGCGAGCGCGTAGAGGCTCACCCAGTCGATCGCCGTGAGCGGGTCGGCCAGCCCGCTCTCGGGGTGCTCGGTGAGCCGGGCGAAGAGGTCCGGCGCGCGGCGGCGCAGGGCGAGCCCGCCGGGCAGGGTGCCGGAGGCGCGACAGCCGCGGGCGATCGCCTCTTCCATCGTCTGCCAGATCCGCCGGAGGCCGGCGGCGACCTCGGCGGCCGGCCGCAGCGCCTCCTCGTTGGCCCGCATCACGGCGTGGATCGCGAGCCCGTGCCGCGCGCAGAGCGCGAGCAGCTCGGCGGCGGTGCGGAACGGATGGGGGACCGGCGGCTGGCCGCCATCCACCGGGACCGTCTCCCCCTCCTCGACCACGAAGCCGCCGCCGGTCGAGTAGAAGGTGCGGGCGGCGAGGCTCTCGCCGCCGCCGCCCGTGGCGGTCAGCCGCAGGGCGTTCGGATGGAACGGCAGCGGCCGGAGCTCGAGGCGCAGATCCCGGGCGAGCTGGAACGGGATCTCCCGCCGTCCAAGGAGGGCGAGGCGGCCGCTCTCGGCGACCGTCCGGACGAGCTCGGTGGCGCGCTCCGGCGCGAGCTCGTCGGGCCGCTCCCCGAGCAGGCCGAGGATCACCGCCCGGTCGGTCGCGTGCCCGCGCGCGGTGGCCGCGAGCGAGCCGAACAGCTCGACCCGCACCGCCGCGGTCGTCTCCAGAAGGCCCTTCTCCTCGAGCCCGAGGACGAAAGTCCGCGCCGCGAGCATCGGCCCCACCGTGTGCGAACTGCTCGGCCCGAGCCCGATCCGGAACAGATCGAAAACCGAAGTCGTCATGGCGGGGAGATCCTATCCGTGCCGGGCCGGGTCGGTTCCGAGCACGCCGATCTTCGAGGCCGGGCCGGTCTCGCCGCTCGCGCTCCGGTCGATGAGCTCGCGGGCGGCGGCGGCGTAGGCGAGGGCGGCGCGGGATTCGGGTTCGGCTTCGACGAGGGGGCGGCCCCAGGCGGGGGCTTCGGCCAGGCGGGTGCAGACCGGCACCGCGGCGGTGAAGAGGCGGTCGCCGAAGCGCTCGCGGAGGAGACGGGTCGTCTCGCGGGCGAGGCGGGTGCGGCTGTCGGCCATCGTCAGGAGGAGGCCGAGGAGGCGGGGGCCGGTGCCGAACCGTTCGCGCAGGCGGCTCACCGCGGCGAGGAGGAGATCGACCCCTTCCCAGGCGAGCGGCTGCGGGACCACGGGCACGACGCAGCCGTCGGCGGCGGCGAGCGCGCTGAGCGGGACGACCGAGAGCGCCGGCGGGCAGTCGAGGAGGATCCACTCGTACGCCGCGCGGAGCGGCGCGAGCTGGCGGCCGAGGACGAGCTCCCGGTCGCGCAGCGGCGCGAGATCGAGATCGGCGGCGACGAGATCGACCGAGGCGGTCACGAGATCGAGGTTCGGGATCGCGGTGCGGCGCACGATCTCGGCGGCCGGCCGTTTGGCGAAGAGGAGGTCGTAGGCGGAGGGGGCGAGGTCGGCGCGGGCGACCCCGAGCGAGAGCGAGGCCGAGGCCTGGCTGTCGAGGTCCACGAGCAGGGTGCGATGGCCGAGACGGGCGAGCACGGCCGCCACGTTGACCGCGCTCGTCGTCTTGCCGACGCCCCCCTTCTTGCTGACGAAGGCGACGATCACGGGCGCACCAGCAGGGGCATCTTATCCCGCGCCTCCGACGGCAGCGAGCGATGGCGCGCCGCCGTCGCGTCTGCTGTGCGGAAAGGACGAT
Source organism: Acidobacteriota bacterium (assembly GCA_012521815.1). Taxonomy (GTDB): domain Bacteria; phylum Acidobacteriota; class Thermoanaerobaculia; order Multivoradales; family JAGPDF01; genus JAAYLR01. Next base: position 23,391 of record JAAYLR010000141.1, on the reverse strand, counting down.
CTGCGAGATGCTCACCCCCGTGGAATGCGATCCGCCCACCCTCGAACGCGCCCGCGCGACCCTCGCCGAGGTCTTCGGCTTCCCCGGCTTCCGCGCCGGGCAGGAGGAGGTCGTGGCCGCGCTCCTCGCGGGGCGCGACGCCTTCGTGGTCTGGCCGACCGGCGGCGGCAAGTCGCTCTGCTACCAGCTGCCCGCGCTCGTACGGTCGGGCACCGGGGTCGTCGTCTCGCCGCTCATCGCGCTCATGCAGGATCAGGTGGCGGCGCTCGCCGAGCTCGGGGTCGCCGCCGCCGCCTGCCACTCGAACCTCCCCCCCGGCGAGCTCGTCGGGGTCGAGCGCCGGCTCCGGCGCGGCGAGCTCGACCTGCTCTACGTGGCGCCGGAGCGGCTGCTGACCGAGCGGTTCCTCGCGCTGCTCGACGGCGTGCCGCTCGCGCTGATCGCGATCGACGAGGCGCACTGCGTCTCCCAGTGGGGGCACGATTTCCGCCCCGAGTACCTCGGCCTCTCCGTGCTCGCCGAACGCTTCCCCGGGGTGCCGCGGCTCGCGTTGACCGCCACCGCCGACCCGCCGACCCGGCGCGAGATCGTCGCCCGGCTCGGGCTCGACGGGGCCCGGCTCTTCCTCGCGAGCTTCGACCGGCCGAACCTCCGCTACCGCGTGGTCGACAAGCTGGGCGACCCCGGCCGGCAGCTCCTCGCCTTCCTCGCGTCGGAGCACGCCGGTCATTGCGGGATCGTCTACCGCTTCTCCCGCGCGAAGGTCGAGCAGACCGCCGACTGGCTCACCGCCCACGGGGTGCCGGCGCTCGCCTACCATGCCGGGATGGAGCCGGAGGCGCGCCGGGCGGTGCTCGACCGGTTCCGCTCCGACGACGGCGTGGTGGTCGTGGCGACGATCGCCTTCGGGATGGGGATCGACCGGCCGGACGTCCGCTTCGTCGCCCACCTCGACCTGCCGCGGAGCCTCGAGGCGTACCACCAGGAGACCGGCCGCGCCGGGCGCGACGGCGAGCCCGCCGACGCCTGGATGGTTTGGGGGCTGCAGGACGTCGTGAACCTGCGGCGGCTCATCGACGCCGGTGGCGCCGAGGCGGAGCGGAAGCAGATCGAGCGCCGGAAGCTCGACGCGGTCGTCGGCTACGGCGAGACCACCGAGTGCCGGCGGCGGGTGCTGCTGCGCTACTTCGGCGAGGAGCTCCCGGAGCCCTGCGGCAACTGCGACAACTGCCTCCAGCCGACCGCCACCTGGGACGCCACGGTGCCGGCGCAGAAGGCGCTCTCGGCGGTCTACCGGACCGGCGAGCGGTTCGGGGCGATGCATCTCGTCGACCTGCTGCGCGGCGAGGCGACCGAGAAGATCCAGCGTCACGGGCACGACCGGCTGCCGACCTTCGGGGTCGGCGGCGAGCTCGACGCGAAGGAGTGGCGGACCGTCTTCCGCCAGCTCGTGGCGCGTGGCTACCTCGAGATCGAGACCGACGGCTTCGGCGTGCTGCGCCTCGCCCCGCGCGCCTGGCCGGTGCTCCGGGGGCAGGAGCGGCTCGCGCTGCGGGTGCTCCGGCGTCCCGAGGGCCGGCGGCGGAAGGTGGCGACGGCGCCCCCGGCCGCCGAGCTCCTCCCGGACGCGGCGCGGTACGAGGCGCTCCGCGCCCTGCGCAAGGAGCTCGCGGCGGCGGCCGGGGTGCCGCCGTACCTCGTCTTCCACGACCGGACGCTGCGCGAGATCGCGCTCCGCGTGCCGGCCACTCTCGCGCAGCTCGCCGAGGTGCCGGGGATCGGGGCGAAGAAGCTCGAGCGGTACGGCGAGCGGGTGCTGCGGCTGCTCGCCGAGCACGGCTGATCCCGGCCGCGGCGGCGGTCGCGGAAGCCCCTCCGGAGGCGGTGTAGCATCCGCGCGACACCGACTTTCCCTCCGGAGCGCTCCATGTCTCACTGGTACTGGCTGATCCTCGGACTCCTCCTGCTCCTCGGCGCTTTCCACCGGCGCTGGCGGGTGCTCCTGCTGCTCGGCGGCGGCGCGGCGCTGCTCACCGGCCTCGTCCGTTTCGCGGTGCCCGGCCTGCCGGGGTGGGCGCCGGGGGCGCTCTTCGCCCTCCTCTTCGCGGTGGGGTTGGCGCTGGTGCTCACGAGGCACCGCGGAAAGGGCCGGGCGGCCGCGGCGGCCGTCGCCCGGAGGAAGGTCGACCCGCTGGTGGGGAGCGAAGGGGTGACGCTCGAAGCGCTCGCCCCCGGCCGGCTCGGCCGGGTCGAGCTCGCCGGCGAGTCGTGGAACGCCCGCCTCACCACCTCCCGCCCCCTTCCGGCCGGCGCCCGGGTGCGCGTCGAACGGGTCGAGGGGCTCACCGTCTTCGTCTCCCCGCTCCGGTAGCTCCGGCTCCCGCCAGCCCCTCCCGTCCCTTTCCGAAAGGTGCCCGAAAGGTGCCAGCCGATTTGCCGGATTTGCCGGCGGAAGGTGCCAGGCGATTTGCGGAGGGGTGAGGGTGAGCGTCCTCCCGTCGCGTGCCGGGCGCGCCGACGAGCGAGAAAACTCCTTTGAATCAATGATTTGATCGGATTGGACGGGGCGAGGTCCGCTTTCGCCATTGCCTGTCATCCGTTGAAGTGGGAGTGGGAGCGGGATAGATTGTCCATTGTCGTCCCCCTGGGGCGACATCTGCTCCATGAAGCTCCTCGTCAGGGATGCCGCCCGCCTGCTGGACGTCTCCGAGAAGACGATCTATCGCTGGATCGAGCAGCGCGTGGTGAGCGAGGCATGAGCGGCTTCGAAGGCCCCCTCGCCGCCCGCGCGGGGCTCCTGCTCCTGCTCGGCGCCGCCTTCGTGCTCACGCTCAGCGGGGTGCCGGCGCTGCTCCTGCCGCGGCGCTCGCTGTCGGGCTCGCGCTGGACGGTGCGGCTCACGCTCGCCGGCTGCGCGGTGGGGATCGCCGGCGCGGTGGCGCTGCTCGCCGCCTCCGCACCCGCCGCGCTGCGGCTGCCGGGGCTCTTCCTCGGCGAAGGGCAGCTCGGGGGCGACGCCCTCAGCGGCTTCTTCGCGCTGCCGGTCCTGTTCGTCGGCGGCCTCGGGGCGGTCTACGGCCGCACCTACTGGGATCCCCGCCGCCACCCGCGTCACGGCCGGCGGCTCCAGTTCAGCTACGGCCTCGCGCTCGCGAGCCTCCTGCTGCTGCTCGCCGCCCGCGACGGCTTCTCGTTCCTGATCGCGTGGGAGACGATGGCGCTCGCGACCTACTTCCTCGTGGTCACCGAGGAGGCGCGGGCCGAGGTGCGCGCCGCCGGCTGGACCTATCTGCTGTACAGCCACGCGGCGCTGCTCTGCCTCGTCGCGCTCTTCGCCCTCCAGGCGCAGCTCGGCGGCGGCTTCGCGTTCGGTGCGATCCCGGCCACCGCCGCGCCGAAGGCGCTCACCGCGCTCTTCGCGCTCGCGCTCGTCGGCTTCGGGATCAAGGCGGGGGTGATGCCCCTCCACTCGTGGCTCCCCGACGCCCACGCGAGCGCCCCGAGCCACGTCTCGGCGCTGATGTCGGGGGTCGTCCTCAAGATGGGGATCTACGGGCTCGTGCGGACCCTCGGGCTGGTGGCGGCGCCGCCGCTCTCCTGGGGCGTCGTCCTGCTCGCCGCCGGCGGGCTCTCGGCGTTCTTCGGTGTCGTCTTCGCCCTCGCGCAGCACGATCTGAAGAAGCTGCTCGCCTACCACAGCATCGAGAACATCGGGATCATCCTCCTCGGCCTCGGGCTCGCGATGGCCGGGCGCGCCACCGGCCGCGCCGACTGGGTGGTGCTCGGAATGGCCGGCTGCCTGCTCCACGTCTGGAACCACGCGCTCTTCAAGTCGCTCCTCTTCTTCGGCGCGGGCTCGGTCCTCCACGCCACCGGCAGCCGGGAGATCGACCTCCAGGGGGGGCTCGCGAAGCGGATGCCGGCCACCGCCGGGCTCTTCCTCGTCGGCGCGGTGGCGATCTGTGCGCTGCCGCCGCTCAACGGCTTCGTGAGCGAGCTGGCGATCTTCCTCGGGCTCGCCCGGGCGGCGCTCGGCCCCGGCCCGGCCTGGGCCGCGCTGCCGGCGGCGGCGCTGGCGGCCACCGGAGCGCTCGCGGTCGCCTGCTTCGTGAAGGTCTACGGCATCGTCTTCCTCGGCACCCCGCGCTCGGAGGCCGCCGCGGCGGCGAAGGAGGCACCGGCGCCGATGCTCCGGCCGATGGCGCTCCTCGCCGCGGCCTGCGTGGCGATCGGTATCGCCCCCGGCCTCTTCGCGCCGGCGGTCGATCGCGGGATCGCCGCCTGGGCGGAGGACACGGGGGCGCTCCTCGGCTGGGGGCGGTTCCTGCCGCTCGGCCGGCTCGCGGTCGTCGCCGCCCTCCTGATCCTCCTCACCGCCCTGATCTCGCTGCGGCTCGCCCCGCTCTGCCGCCGGGCCCGGGAACGCCAGCCGGAGCTGCCGACCTGGGACTGCGGTTTCGCCGGCGCCTCGCCGCGGCTGCAGTACACGGCCTCGTCGTTCGCCGAGCTGATCACCTCGCGCTTCGGCTGGGTGCTCGCCCCCCGCTTCCGCTGGCCGCGGATCGAGGGGCCGTTCCCGGAGGCGAGCAGCTTCCACTCCGAGATCGCCGACAGCGTGCTCGAGCGGCTCCTGCGCCCCGGGGTGCGGTGGCTCGTGCGGCTGAGCGAGCGGCTGCGCCGCTACCACCAGGGGAGCCTCCAGCAGTACCTCCTCTACGTCGTGATCGCGCTCGTGATCCTGCTGCTCGTGAGCCTGCAGCCGTGGTGGCCCGTGGAAAGGCTCGGTGGCTCGTGAGCCACGCCGCCGGAGGTCCGCCGTGGCGCTGAGCCAGATCCTGGTCCACCTCGGGGTCCTCCTCCTGCTGCCGCCGCTCCTGCTCGGGGTGATCCAGCGGACGAAGTCGCGCTTCGCGGGGCGGCGCGGCCCGAGCCTCGTCCAGCCGTACCGCGATCTCGCCAAGCTCGCGCGCAAGGAGCTCGCGCTGAGCGCGACGACGACCGGCGTCTTCGCCCTCGCGCCGGTACTCGCGGTCGTCACCGCGGTGATGGCGGGGCTGGTGGTGCCGCTCGGGCCGTTCGACGCGCCGATCTCCTTCGCCGGCGACTTCGTGCTCTTCGCCTACCTGCTCGCGCTCGGCCGCTTCTTCACCGCCGCGGCGGCGCTCGACACCGGCTCGCCGTTCGAGGGGATGGGGGCGGCCCGGGAGGTCGGCTTCGCCTGGCTCACCGAGCCGGCGCTCTTCTTCGCCTTCTTCGCTCTCGCGCGCCTCTCCGGCTCGCTGCAGCTCGAGGACATGCTGCGGGCGCCGGAAGGGGAGCTCTGGCGCGACAGCACCGTGGCGCTCGCGCTCGTCGCCGCCGGGGTGCTGATCGTCCTGCTCGCCGAGTGCGCCCGGATCCCGGTCGACGACCCGGCGACCCACCTCGAGCTGACGATGATCCACGAGGTCATGGTCCTCGACCACAGCGGCCCGCTCTTCGGCCTCGTGGAGTACGGCGCGGCGGTCAAGCTGCTGGTGCTCGACGTGCTCCTGATGCACATCCTCGTGCCGGCGGCCACCGTCCGGGGGTGGCTCGGCCTCGGCTTCTTCGTCCTCGGCGTGCTCGCCGTCGCGGTGCTGATCGGCGTCGTGGAGTCGACCATGGCGCGGCTGCGGCTGCTGCGGGTGCCGGCGCTGCTCGTCGCCGCGGTGCTCAGCTGCGGCTTCGCGCTGCTGCTGCTCGGAAGGTGACCGGATGCAATCGCTGCTCGAGATCCTCGTCGCCGGCCTCCTGCTCGTGAACCTCGTGGCGCTTGGCGCCGGCCGGATCGGCTCGATGGTGCGGGCGGTCGCCCTCCAGGGGCTGCTGCTCGGGGTGATCGCGATCGTCGCCCACGGGGAGGCGAGCAACCGGGTGCTGGTACTCGCCCTCGCGAGCGTGGTGCTCAAGGCCTGGCTGATCCCGGCGATGCTCTTCCGGGCGCTCCGGCAGGTGGCGATCCGGCGCGAGGTCGAGCCGCTGCTCGGCCTGCTCCCGTCGCTCGTCCTCGGCGCCCTCACCACCGCGCTCGCGGTGGCGGCGGCGGGGCGGCTCCCGTTCGCCGAGGAGCGGCTCGCGCCGCTGCTCGTGCCGGCCGCGCTCGCCACCGTCGCCGCCGGGCTCCTCCTGCTCGTCACCCGGCGCAAGGCGATCACCCAGGTGGTCGGCTACCTCGTGCTGGAGAACGGGATCTTCGCCTTCGGCCTGCTGCTCGTCGAGGCGATGCCGTTCCTCGTCGAGGCCGGGGTGCTCCTCGACCTCTTCGTCGGCATCTTCGTGCTCAGCATCATCATCCACCACATCAACCGGGAGTTCGCCTCGCTCGACACGCGGCGGCTCTCGCAGCTGCGGGAGTAGCCGTGCTCCTGCCGCTGCCCGTCGTCGTGCCGTTGGCCCTGGCGGTCGCCGTCTACCTGACGCCCTCCCGGCTCTGGCGGCCGCGGCTGCTCGCGCTCGGCGCGGCCATCCACCTCCTCCTCGTCGGGCTCGCGCTGCGCGCCCCCGCGGGGAGCGGCGGCGACTGGCTCCGGCTCGACGCCCCCGGGCGGCTCCTGCTGCTGCTCGTGAGCGTGCTCTTCCTCGTCTGCGCCGTCTACGCGGTCGGCTATCTGGAGCAGCGCCCCGAGCGGGAGAATCGCCGCTTCACCGCCTGCATGCTCGCCGTCCTCGGCGCGATGAGCCTGGTGGCGTACGCGCAGCATCTCGGCCTGCTCTGGGTGGGGATCGAGGCGACGACGCTCGCCTCGGCGCCGCTCGTCTACTTCAACCGCTCGGCGCGATCGATCGAGGCCACCTGGAAGTACCTGCTGATCTCCTCGGTGGGGATCGCGCTGGCGCTGCTCGGGTCGTTCTTCGTCGGCTACGCGGCGCTGCTCGGCGGCGGCGAGGCGTCGCTCCTCTTCCCCGACCTGCTCGCCCGCGCCGGCGAGCTCTCGCGTCCCTGGCTGCGCACCGGCTTCGCGCTGCTGCTCGTCGGCTACGGCACGAAGATGGGGCTCGCGCCGATGCATACCTGGAAGCCGGACGCCTACGGCGAGGCGCCCGGCGTGGTGGGCGCGGTGCTCGCCGGGGGGTTGACGAGCTGCGCCTTCCTCGCCCTGCTGCGCTTCACCCAGCTCACCGCGGCGGCGGGCGAGGGGATCTACGCGAACCGCCTGCTCATCGCCATCGGCCTCCTTTCGATGGCGGTGGCCGGCGCGCTGCTGCTCGGGCAGCGGGATCTGAAGCGGATGCTCGCCTACTCGAGCGTCGAGCAGATGGGGATCCTCGCGCTCGCCGCCGGCCTCGGCGCCGCCGCCACCTTCGCCGCGCTCCTGCACCTCGTGCTCAACGCCTTCGGCAAGGCCGGGCTCTTCCTCGCGGCCGGGAACCTCCACCGGGCGTTCGGCGGCAAGACGACCGGCGAGATCCGCGGTGCGCTGCGGCGCCTGCCGTATTCGGGCACGGTCTTCCTCTTCGGCCTCTTCGCGATCACCGGCTCGCCCCCGTTCGGCCTCTTCGTGAGCAAGCTGCTGATCGTGCAGGTGGCGCTGGCCGCCGGGCGCGGCTGGCTGGCCGCCCTCTTCGTCGCCCTCCTGCTGCTCGTCTTCGCCGGGATGGGGACGACCACCTTCGCCGCTCTCCAGGGACGGCCGACGGCCTACGCCCGGCAGTCGGCGTACCGCGACCGGGCGCGCGGCTACCTGCCGCCGCTCCTGCTCGTCGCGCTCGTGCTCCTGCTCGGCCTCCATCTGCCGGCGTCGCTGCGCGGGCTGCTGACCGAGGCTGCGGCGGCGCTCGGAGGGGGACGATGAGCGGCGCCGACCGCTTCCTGCGGACCACGGCGGGGGTCGCGGTGGCGCGGCGGGAGATTCCGGCGCTGCCGGTGGCCGAGCTGGCCGACGCCGTCGTCACGGCGTGCGACGGCGGGCTGCGGGTGGCCGCCTGGTTCGGGGTGCCGCGCCCCTCGGGGGTCGAGCTCGTGGCGGTGCTCGCCGACGACGCGCGCGCCGGGATCGCGCTTGCCCGGGCGACGCTCACCGGCCCGGCGTTCCCCTCCCGAGCCGCCGCGTGTCCGCAGCTCCACCTCTTCGAACGCGAGCTCGCCGAGCAGTTCGGGCTCGTCGCGGAGGGGCATCCGGCGCCGGCGCCGGTGCGTTCGCAGCCACCGCTGGTCGCACCCGCGGCGGGCGCGCCGGCCCCCGCGCTGCCCGGTACCGGCGAGCTCTACCGGGTCGAGGGGCAGGAGGTCCACGAGGTCGGGGTCGGGCCGGTGCACGCCGGGGTGATCGAGCCCGGGCATTTCCGGTTCCAGTGCCACGGCGAGCAGGTCTTCCACCTCGAGATCCGGCTCGGCTACCAGCACCGGGGGGTGGAGCGGGCGCTCATCGGGGGGCCCGACCGGCGCACGATCCATTACCTGGAGACCTCCGCCGGCGACACGACGATCGGCCACGCGACGGCGGGCTGCGAGCTGATCGAGGCGCTCGCCGGCACCGCGGCACCGCCGCGGGGAGCGGCGCTGCGCGCGATCGCGCTCGAGCTCGAGCGGCTGGCGAACCACACCGGCGACCTCGGCGCGCTCGCCGGCGACGTCGGCTACCTGCCGACCGCCTCCTTCTGCGGGCGGATCAGGGGCGATTTCCTGAACCTCTCGGCCGAGCTCTGCGGCTCGCGCTTCGGACGCGGCCTCGTCCGCCCGGGGGGCAGCGGCTTCGACCTCGAGCCGGCGCGGCGCGAGCGCCTGCGGGCCGGCCTCGACCGCACCTTCACCGACGCCCGCTCCGCCATCGAGCTGCTCTGGGAGAGCTCGTCGGTCATGGAGCGGTTCGAGACGACCGGCGTGGTGCCGCGGGAGGACGCCCTCGCGCTCGGCCTGGTGGGGCCGGCGGCGCGCGCCTCGGGGGTCGACCGGGACCTGCGTCGCGATCACCCCGGCGGGGCGTACCGCGACCAGTCGATGGCGGTGGCCACGGCGGCTTCCGGCGACGTCCACGCCCGCGCCCGGGTCCGCTGGCTCGAGATGGAGCACTCGCTCGCCTTCCTCCACGCCACGCTCGCGGCGCTTCCGGAGGGGGAGGTGCGGGTGCCAGTGGGGCGGCTCGCGCCCGAGAGCCTCGCGGTGTCGCTCGTCGAGGGGTGGCGCGGCGAGATCTGCCACGTCGCCCTCACCGATCGCGCGGGGCGCTTCGCGCGCTACAAGATCGTCGACCCGTCGTTCCACAACTGGAGCGGGCTCGCCCGGGCGCTGCGCGGCGGGCAGATCTCCGATTTCCCGCTCTGCAACAAGAGCTTCAACCTGTCCTACTGCGGACACGACCTCTGAGCGCCGGGGAGAACCGCCACCGATGATCAGACTGCTGCGCGCGCGACTCCATCAGGGGCACCGGACCTTCGCCTACCCCGACGGGCCGCCGCCGCCGCTGCCGGACCGCTTCCGCGGCCGTCCGCTGCTCGCGCCCGAGCGGTGCCGCGACGGTTGCCGCGACTGCGTGGAGGTCTGCCCCACGGAGGCGATCTCGCTCTCGCCCGCGATCGCGATCGATCTCGGCCGCTGCCTCTTCTGCGCGGAGTGCGCCGCCGCCTGCCCGGAGGGCGCGATCACCTGGGGCGGCGATCACCGGCTCGCGGTGCGCCGGCGCGAGGAGCTGCAGGTGAGCGCCGAGCGGGAGCTCGCGCTCGCCACCGCGCTCGACGAACGGCTCCGCCGCCTCTTCGGCCGCTCGCTCAAGCTCCGGCAGGTGAGCGCCGGCGGCTGCAACGCCTGCGAGGCGGACGTCAACGTCCTCTCCACGCTGGCCTGGGACATCGGCCGCTTCGGCATCCGGATCGTCGCCTCGCCGCGCCACGCCGACGGCCTGATCGTGACCGGGCCGGTGAGCGAGAACATGCGCCTCGCGCTGCGCAAGACGTACGACGCGGTGGCGCCGCCGAAGATCGTGATCGCCATCGGCGCCTGCGCGATCGCCGGGGGACCGTATCTGGGGCACCCCGAGGTCGCCGGCGGCGCCGGCGCGGTGGTGCCGGTCGATCTCTGGGTGCCGGGCTGTCCGCCGCATCCCCTCACCATGCTCGACGGGATGCTGCGGCTCCTCGGGCGTCTGGAATCCGCGGGCGAGAGCCGTTAGTCTCAGCCGGGAGGTATCGTGAAGCCGATCGACATCGCCACATCCATCCGGATCGAGGCGGGCCTCTTCCTGCCCGCGCTCGAAGTCTCCAGCCAGGAGGAGCTCTTCGCCGCGCTCGCCGACGCCCTCGGCGCGGCGGGAGCGATCCACGACCGCAACGCTTTCCAGCGCCTGCTCGTCGAGCGCGAGGCGCTCGGCACCACCGGCCTCGGACATGGGATCGCGATCCCGCACGCCCGCTCGATGGTCGCGCAGCGGACGACGCTCGTCGTCGCCCGGCTCGCCCGCGGCCTCGACTTCCAGGCCGTCGATGGTCACCCGGTCGAGCGCGTCTTCCTCGTCGTGGCGCCGTACGGCGTGGGCGGCGAGGGGTATCTGCCGCTGCTCGGGGTGCTGGTGGCGGCGGTGCACCACGACACCGACCGCGAACGGCTGCTCGCCGTCGAGAGCTTCGACGATCTGGAGAAGCTCGCGCGGCAGCTGATCCGGCCCCGCATCCAGGAGGCGCTCGCGCGATGAACCCACAGATCCAGGAACTCCTCGTCCTGCAGGAGCTCGACGCCCTGCTCGCCGACCTCGGCGAGGCCGCGATGCGCGAGCGCGAGGCGGCGCTCGGCTTCCCGCTCGGGGAGTCGACGCGCCTGAGCGAGGCCCGGGCCGAGGCGGCGGCGCGGATCGACGCCAGGGTCCTGCGCCTCTACGAGCGGATACGGCAGCGCCATCCGCGGGCGGTCGTCCCCTCGCTCGGTGGCACCTGTCTCGGCTGCTTCACGGTGCGTCCGACGGCGATGGCGAGCCGCCAGAGCGATCTCGAGACGTGCGAGCGCTGCGGCCGGATCCTCTTCCGCCTGGAGGAGGAGCGGCACGCCCCCGCCGCGTCGGCGGCCGCGCCCCCCGCGCGGAAGCGGGCGGTGACGAGGAAGCGCGGCTGAGCCGACCCCGCGACGGCTCGCCGTCGTCCGGCACGAGGTGGTGACCCGGGCCGGTCAGCACACCGGCAGGAGCGCCGGCCGCTTGGGCCGCCGGCCGTCGCCGGAAGAGCGCCCGCGGGCATGGCGCCAGAGCCAGGGAAAGAGGAAGCGGTAGGCCCAGAGGAGATCGGCGCCGAGACGCCGCACGCGCCCGACCGGCGGCGTGGCCGGCAGCGGCGCGCGCCAGGCGTCGTCGGTGTCCGGCAGCCGGAGGGCACGGGCGAGAGCGGCGGCGATCCGCTCGTGACCGGCGCTGTTGGCGTGCAGCCGGTCTTCGCTCCAGAGACGGGGATCGGAGGCATCCGGCCAGGCGGCGAGGTCGGCGACGAGCACCCCGTTCGCCGCCGCGAGCCTGCGGACCGCGGCGTTGAGGACCGCGACTCGCCGGGAGAAGCCGCGGAACCACGGCAGCACCCGCCCCGGATCGGGGAGGGTGAGCGTGAGCACGGTGGCGCCGCTCGCGACGAGCGCCCGCTGCATCGCATCGAGGTCGGCGATGACGGCGTCGAGGTCGAAACGGCGGGAGACCGCGTCGTTCGTGCCCGCGAAGAGCGTCGCGAGATCGGGCCGGAGCGCGAGCGCCGCGGCGAGCTGCTCCTCGCGCACCTGGCGGGCGTGCTTGCCCCGCACCGCGAGGTTGGCGTAGAGGAGGCCGCCCTGCGCGACCGCCACCCGGGCGGCGAACCGGTCGGCCCAGCCCCGGTAGCCGCCCCGGCCGTCCGGATCGTCGAGGCCTTCGGTGGAGCTGTCACCGAGGGCGACGTACCGCTCGAAGCGGGGCATGGCGGTCCGGGACACGGGGCGTTCGCGGCCGCGCGGACGGCTCAGCCCGCGGCGGCGATCCGTGCCGTGCGCCGGGCGAGCGCGACGTCGATCTCGGCGAGCTCGGCGGCGTCGAGGCGGAAGGTGAGCGCCCCCGCGAAGCCGTCCACCTGGGTGGCGTTGCGGGCGCCGACGATCGCCGCGGTCACCGCCGGGTTGGCGAGCGTCCAGGCGATCGCCACCTCCCCCGGGCCGCGGCCGTGGCGGGCGCCGATCCCGGCGAGGCTCGCGACCAGCTCGAGGTTCGCCGACAGGCGCGGTTCGCGCAGCTCCGGGTTCGTCCGCTTCCGCCAGTCGTCGGCGCTCAGGCGGGCGACCCGCTCCCGCGTCATCGCGCCGGTCAGCAGCCCGGCGGCCATCGGCGAGTAGGCGAGCACCCCCACGCCGTGCGCGGCGCACCAGGGGAGGATCTCCTTCTCGATCTTCCGCCGCACCATCGAGTACGGGGGCTGGAGGCTGGTCACCGGGGCGATCCGGGAGATCCGGTCGAGCTGGCCGGCGTCGAAGTTCGAGACCCCGATCCAGCGCACCTTCCCCTCGGCGCGCAGCGCCGCGAGCGTCTCCCAGGCCTCCTCGATCGGACCCTCGGTGCCGTCGCCATCGGGGTGGTGCGGCCAGTGGATCTGGTAGAGGTCGATCGCCTCGACGCCGAGCCGGCGGAGGCTCGCCTCGCACTCCCGCCGCAGCGAGGCGGCGGCGAGCGAGTGGGAGATCGCGCCGGCGTCGTCCCAGAGGAGCGAGCACTTCGTGAAGAGGTACGGCCGCTCGGCCGCCGGCAGGCCGGCGAGCGCCCGCGCGATCACCGTCTCGGCGTGGCCGAGGCCGTAGGCCGGCGCGGTGTCGATCCAGTTGATGCCGGATGCGACCGCCCGCCGGATGGCGGCGATCGAGTCGGCATCCTCCTGCTCACCCCAGCCGAAGAGCCAGGGGCCGCCGATCGCCCAGGTGCCGAGCCCGAGCGGGCTGATCTCGAGGTCGCTCGCGCCGAGCCGGCGCCGTGCGCTCGTCATGGCTCTGCTCCCGCGAACGTCCGCTCAGGGAGCCGCGATGGCCGCCGCCCGCGCGAGCGCCTGGTCGACGTCGGCGAGCAGGTCGCGCTCGTCCTCGCAGCCGACGGCGATCCGGACGAGGTCGTCGGTGATCCCGGCCGCCTCGCGCTCGGCGCGCGGCAGCGCGCTGTGGGTCATCGAGGCCGGGTGCTCGATCAGCGTCTCGATCCCGCCGAGGCTCACCGCGAGCGTCGCCAGGCGGCAGCTCTCGATCATCGTCTTGGCCGCCGCGAAACCGCCCCGCACGCCGAAGGAGATCACCGCGCCCGGGCCGGCCATCTGCCGGCTCGCGAGCTCGTGCTGCGGGTGGGAGGCGAGCCCCGGGTAGCGAACCCAGGCGACGCGCGGATCGGCTTCGAGGAAGGCGGCGATCCGCTGGGCGTTGGCCTGGGCGCGCTCCACCCGGAGGGCGAGCGACTTCAGGCCGCGCAGGACGAGCCACGCCTGGTGCGGGTCCATGGTGCCGCCGAGGTTCCGGTGCACCTTGCGCAGGCGGGTGAGCAGCTCGGGATCGCGCGCGGTGACGACGCCGCCGACGACGTCGGAGTGGCCGTTGATGAACTTCGTCAGGCTGTGGAGCACCACGTCGGCGCCGAGATCGAGCGGCCGCTGGAGGAGCGGGGAGGCGAAGGTGTTGTCCACGCAGAGCAGCGCGCCGTGGTCGTGGGCGATCTTCGCGCAGGCGGCGAGGTCGGTCACCGCCATCGTCGGGTTCGCGGGGCTCTCGACGTAGACGAGCCGGGTCTCCGGACGCATCGCGCGGGCGACGTTGGCGGCGTCGGAGGAGTCCACGAACGTCGCGCTCACGCCGAAGCGCCGGTACTCGGTCTCCAGCACGAGCCGCGACGGGCCGTAGACGGCGTCGGTGGCGACCACGTGCGCCCCCTGTTCGAGCAGCGCGAAGTAGACCGTCTGCACCGCGGCCATGCCGGTGGCCGCGGCGAGCGCGCCGGCGCCCCCTTCGAGCTCGGCGATCGCCGTCTCCAGCGCCTGGATCGTCGGGTTGCCGAGCCGGGTGTAGATGAAGCCGGGGTCGGCGCCGAGGAAACGGGCGGCCCCTTCGTCCGCGCTCCGGAAGGCGAACGTCGAGGTCTGGTAGATCGGTACCGAGACGGCTCCGGTGTGCGGATCGGCGTGCTGGCCGGCGTGGATGACGAGGGTCGAGGGGTGGTGCCGCGTGGTGTCGCCCATGGATCGGTTCCTTTCTGACTGCGGCGGGGCCGCGGGGGGAGGGATCTTAGCAGCCGGGGCGGCGCTCTCAGGAGTAGCCCTGGACCCGCTTCAGCGCCGCCTGCTTGAGCGCCATGCTCGTGGCCGCGCCCTTGGCGATCGCCCGGACCTCGGAATCGGGGAGGGTGGGGAGCAGGCGCAGCGCGAACGGGACCGGCGTCTTCGGGTTGTGGACGAGCGCCAGGCGGACGTCGAGGTTGCCGATCCACTGGCTGGTCTTGAGGATCAGCTCGGCCATCTGGAAGCTCAGGAAGGAGGATTTGGCCACCCGCACCACCTCGTCGAGGGTGAGGCGGGGGTTCTTCAGCAGCGCGAAGAGCACCTGCGCGTCGCTCTCCTGGACGAGCAGCGCGCGTTCGGCCCTCCCCGCCTTCGGAGCGAGGAGGAGACGCTGGTTCCGGTTCAGGCTGCGCAGCCGCTCCCAGAGCGTTCCCTCGGGGGTCGAATCGGACTCCTCCGGATCCTCCTCGGGCGCCGCGGACGGCGCCGCTGGCGCGGCCACGGGCGCCGCCGCGAGGAGGGCGTCGAGGAGGGCGGCGGGCGGGCCGTCGAGAGCGATCGCGAGCTCGCCGCCGAGGCTCCCGACCACGCGGGCGGTGGCCGCCACCTCGTCGCGGCCGGCGAGGCGCAGCGTGAGGGTGAGGGGGGCGAAGAGCGGGAGCTCCTCGCCGTCGCAGGGCAGCCTGAGCCCGCCGGCACCGAGATGCGCGCGGTGCTCGGCGAAGAGCTCCTCTTCGGTGGCGAACTCGATCGAGAAGGCGGCGGGGCCGAGGCGGGAGACGCGCATCTCCCGATTCTACGGGTCAGCCCCTGACGCGCCAGCCCCTGGCGGCGAGCCGCGCGCGCACCGTCTCGCGGTGGTCGCCCTGGATCTCCACCTGGCCGTCGCCCGCGGTGCCGCCGCTGCCGCAGGCGCGCTTCAGCTCGGCGGCGAGCTCCTGGAGGAACGGCCGGTTGCGCGGCAGGCCGGCGATCACCGTCACCGTCTTGCCGCCGCGGCCGGCGCGCTCGATGCGCAGCACCGGTTCGATGCGCGCCGGGAGCGGCTCGGCGGCCGTCGCGGCGCAGCGGCAGGCGTCCACCGGCGCGCCGCAGCGTGGGCAGAGGCGGCCGCGGCCGGTGGCGTAGACGGGGCGGGAGGAGCCGGGTGAGCGCATGGGCTGCCGCCCGAGCTTACCCGGTGCGAGAATCTGTGGCGATGGCCGTTCGTTACGACGTCGCCCGTGCCGGCTCGGCGCTTCGCGGGTTCGCACCCCGCCGCGAGGAGGAGGTGCTCCTGGCGCACAAGGCGGCGGTGGCGGCGGTGCTCCGCGATCGCGAACCGGGCGCCGAGCTCCTCTTCATCCGCCGGGCCGAGCACCCGCGCGACCCCTGGTCGGGGCAGATGGGGCTGCCCGGCGGCCGGGTCGATCCGGACGACGCCAGTCCGCTGGCGGCGGCGATCCGGGAGACGCGCGAGGAGCTCGCGCTCGACCTCGAAGCGGGAGGCCGCCTGCTCGGGCAGCTCTCCGAGGTCCGCACCCATCTGCGGCACGGCCGGCTCCCGCACAGCGTCGCGCCGTTCGTCTTCGCGATCCACGGCGATCCCGCGTTCACGGCGAGCGCCGAGGTCCAGGAGGCGCTCTGGGTGCCGCTCGCCTACCTCGCCGAACCGGCTCACCGCAGCGCCTTCACCTGGGTCCTTCGCGGGGTGCCGCTGCCGACGCCGTGCGTCCGCTACGAGGGGCGGACGATCTGGGGGTTGACGCTGCGGATCGTCGACGAGCTGCTGGCGGTGATCGCTCAGAAGGCGCCCGCGCAGAGCACCCGGTAAGGCGTGATCTCGGCCGCGAGCCCGGCGCTCTCGAGATCGCGCAGGAGCGCGAGGTGCGGCTCGGAGCGCTCCCACCGACCGGCCGCCTCCTCGCTCTCCCAGAGGCCGAGGACGAGCGTCCGCTCCCGCCGGTCGAGGCCGCGCATGAGGAAGATCGAGACGAGGCCGAGCGCCTCCTCGGCGGCCCTGTCGACGGCCGCCCAGGCGCGCCGCTCGATCTCTTCCTCCCGTCCGGCGGCGGCCTCGACCACGATGGTGCGGGCGAAGGTGACGCCGCTCAGCGCCCTGCCGAGCGCCGGCGGCAGCGCGAGCTCGGCGGCATACCCCTCGATGACGAGCTCTTCGCCCCCGTCGTCGAGCGGATCGGCGTCCCGGTCCCGGCCGGGGAAGAGAGAGGCGGTCTCGCCGAGGAGCTGGCCGAAGCGGCCCTCCCGGTCGTAGGCGTCGGCGGCCTCGGCGGCCCGCCAGAGGGTGAGGGAGAGGATCTTCTCCTCGTGCCCCGTCGCCGCGAGGGCCACGGCGCCGAGGCAGCCGGGGGTCGCGGTGAGGGTCGGCGAGATCCGTTGGCGGTAGAGGCCGGCGAACGCCGGGGTGGCGCCGGGGGCCAGGCGGAGATCGAGGAGGCGCGCGTACATGATCGCTCCGAGTCTACCGCGCGGGCGGCGGGAACGAGCGCGAAGAACGCGATCGCCGCGCTTCCCGCGCTGTGTCAGGGCCGGTGGCCGCCGTTCCCGGCGCGCGGCTCAGCGCACGAGCTTCCGGTACCGGATCCGGTGCGGCTGATCGGCCTCCGTGCCGAGACGGCGGCGGCGGTCGGCTTCGTACTCCTGATAGTTGCCCTCGAACCAGACGACCTGCGACTCCCCTTCGAAGGCGAGGATGTGGGTGGCGATCCGGTCGAGGAACCAGCGGTCGTGGGAGACCACCACGGCGCAGCCGGGAAAGGCGAGGAGGGCCTCTTCGAGCGCCCGCAGGGTGTCGACGTCGAGATCGTTGGTCGGCTCGTCGAAGAGGATCACGTTGCCGTCGCTCTTGAGCAGCCGGGCGAGGTGGAGGCGGTTGCGCTCGCCGCCCGACAGATCGCGCACCTTCTTCTGCTGATCCGCGCCGCGGAAGTTGAACCAGGAGCAGTAGGCGCGCGACGGCACCTCGCGCCGGCCCACGAGCACGAGGTCGCGGCCGCCGTCGGAGATCTCCTGGAAGACCGTCTTCTCCGGGTCGAGGGTCTCGCGGCTCTGATCGACGTAGGAGAGCACGACCGTCTCGCCGATCGTCAGGGTGCCGGCGTCGGGCTTCTCCTGGCCGACGAAGATCCGCATCAGCGTCGTCTTGCCGGCGCCGTTCGGGCCGATGACGCCGACGATCGCCGAGCGCGGCAGGATGAAGGAGAGGTCCGCGAAGAGGAGCTTTTCGCCGTACGCCTTGGTGAGCCCCTCGGCGACGATCACCTTCTCGCCGAGGCGCGGCCCGGGCGGGATCAGGATCTCGTTGGCGGGACCGCGCTTCTCGGCCGCCTGGTCCTCGGCGAGGAGCTGTTCGTAGGCGTTCAGGCGCGCCTTCCCCTTGGCGTGGCGGGCGCGCGGTGCCATCCGGATCCACTCCAGCTCGCGCTCGAGGGTCCGCCGCCGGGCGGTCGCCTCCTTCTCCTCCTTCGCGAGGAGCTGCTGCTTCTGGTCGAGCCAGGAGGAGTAGTTCCCCTCCCAGGGGATCCCGGCGCCCCGGTCGAGCTCGAGGATCCAGCCGGCGACGTTGTCGAGGAAGTAGCGGTCGTGGGTGATGGCGACCACCGTCCCCTTGTACTCCTGCAGGTGATGCTCGAGCCAGGCGACCGACTCGGCGTCGAGGTGGTTCGTCGGCTCGTCGAGCAGCAGCAGGTCGGGAGCGGTCAGCAGCAGGCGGCAGAGTGCGACCCGCCGCTTCTCGCCGCCGGAGAGCGTCGAGACCTCCTGATCGGCCGGCGGGAGGCGGAGCGCGTCCATCGCCACCTCGAGGTGGCGGTCGAGCTCCCAGAGGTTCTGGGCGTCGATCTGGTCCTGGAGGCGCCCCATCTCGTCGGCGGTCTCGTCGGAGTAGTTCGCGGCGAGCTCGTCGTAGCGCGCGAGGATCGCCTTCTTCTCCGCCACCGCCTCCTCGACCACCTCCTGCACCGTCCGCCCGGCCGGCAGCACCGGCTCCTGCGGCAGCATGCCGACGGTGTAGCCGTCGAGCAGCTTCGCCTCGCCGTCGAAGTCGGGGTCGAGCCCGGCCATGATCCGCAGGAGCGTCGACTTGCCGGCGCCGTTGTGGCCGATGACGCCGATCTTGGCGCCGTAGAAGAACGAGAGCCAGATCCCCTTGAGGATCTCCTTGCCCTGCGGCGTGACCTTGCGCAGGTTCTTCATGTGGTAGATGAACTGCGGCATGCGCGAAACCCCCTGGCGAACGGGAGAGTGAGGGCGGCGCCCGCTCGGGGCGGCGCCGCGACGGCAGCGCGGAGTCTATCGCCCCCCGCCCGGGGCGGACCGGGGAGTGCAACGCCTCACAGCCCGGCGCGGCGTTGTCTGGTATCTTGGCGCGCATCGATCCCCGGAGGTGAGACGATGGCCAGGCCCGAGCCGACCATGCCGTTCGTTGGCCGCCGCGCCCGCCGCGACGCGGCTCTCGTGCTGCTTGCCGTGGCGTTCCAGCTCGCCGTCCTAGCAGCGCCGGCCCCGGCGGACGGTCCCTACCTCGTCCACGACCTCGGCGTGGGCGTGGACTACCCGTGGAGTTTCATCGGCCTCCGGGCGCAGCCGGTCGCGATGGGCGGCGCACTCTACTTCTTCCACGACGACGGCGTGCATGGCGAGGAGCTCTGGCGCTCCGACGGCACGGCGCTCGGCACCTGGATGGTGCGCGATCTCTGCCCGGGAGCCTGTGGCACCTCCGCCATCGGCGCCCCGGGGGCGCTCGCGGTGCTCGGCTCGACGCTCTTCTTCGCCGGCCACGACGGGGTGCACGGGGTGGAGCTCTGGGCGACCGACGGCACGGCGGGGGGGACCCGCCTCGTCGCCGACCTCCGGCCGGGGCTCGACTCGTCCGCGCCGCGCAACTTCCTCGTGGCCTCGGGTCTCCTCTTCTTCGTACCCGACGATGGGGTGCACGGTGCGGAGCTCTGGCGCTCCGACGGCACGGCGGCGGGAACCTGGCTCGTGCGCGATCTGTCCCCTGGCCCGGAGAGCGCCGGTATCGGCGTGCTGGAGCCGGGAGCGGGGCACCTCTTCTTCGCCATCGCCGGGGCGCCGGCGGAGCGCACCGGGCTCTGGGTGAGCGACGGCACGGCGGCGGGGACGCAGCGGCTCTCCAGCCTGCCGCCCGAAGGCGGCTGGCAGAGCGTCTCGGGTGCCTACCGGCGGTTCAACTCGCTGCCTGACGGCACGCTCCTTTACACCGTGGCGCAGCCGAACCACGACATCGAGCTCTGGCGTTCCGACGGTACGGTGGCCGGCACCTTCTTCCTCCGCCGGGTGGGCTACGGCGGCCTGAACAGCGTTATCGTCATCGCTGGCGACTCCGGCTATCTCGTGGGGCAGACGCCAGAGGGCGCGACCGAGCTCGTGCGCTCCGACGGGACCGTGAGCGGCACCGAGCTCGTTCCGCTCCCGGACGATGCCCGGCCGTACGTCGGCGCCTGGGCATCGAGCCTCGGCGGGCGCCTCTTCCTCGCCGTCTGGGAGCCGGCGACCGGCGCCGAACCGTGGGTCGTCGACGGGCTCGTGGCTACCCCGCTCGCCGATCTGCGCCCCGGCCCGGAGAGCTCGGCGGCGGTCGATCTGGCGTATCTGAGCGGGATCTTCTCGGCCGTGGCCGGTGGCGAGGTCGTCTTCCTCGCCGACGACGGCTCGGGCGCGGGGCTGGAGCTCTGGGCGACCGACCTCACGCCCGCGGGGACGCGGCGGATCTCCGACCTCACCCCGGGAGAGGAGTACCCGGGGCTGCCGGACTTCGCCTCGCGACTCCCACCGGTGGCGCTCGGCGGCCAGCTCCTGCTCCCGACCTGGGATCCGGAGGCGGGGGTGCGCCTCTGGCGGGCCGATCCGGCGGCCGACACCACGAGCGTCGTACGGCAGCTCGGCTGGCAATCCTCGAGCCTGCAGCCGCCCCGCGATTTTCCCCGTTTTCTCCACAACCCCCCACCCGCTGCATGGAGGTGACCGGGAACCGGCTCCTCTACGAGGCGCGGATCTGGACCGCGGAGGCGACGGCCCGGCTCGTGTCGAGCGACGGCGCGATCGGTGGCCTCGAGGCGCTGCGGGAGGTGGCTTGGAACAGCGCGACCTGTGCCGCCAACGGCGGGTTCGCCGTGGTCCACGCCCAGGAGCCCGATTCGATGGAGACCGGCCTCCTGCGCACCGACGGCCTTCCGGAGGGAACCGGGGTACCGTTCGTACCGGGGATCCAGGGTACCGGGTACTGGGAGCCCCCGGCGGTTCCGTTCGGATCCGGCTGGCTCCTCGGCACGCCACAGGGGCTCTGGGAGAGCGACGGCACGGAGGACGGCTCGTTTCTGGCCGACGCCATCGACCCCGTGCTCTGCACCCCTTGGAACCTCGCGAGCTCGCCGCTCGGGGCGCTCTACGGCTGCAGGAGCCTCCACTTCCTCGCCCCCGATGCCTCGCCCGTGGAGCTGCTCGCGGCGGGCAGCGTCGACTGGATCCGGGGGATCGTTCCGGCGGGTACCGGTTTCGCGGTGGTGGTGAGCGAGGAGGCGTACGGCACCGAGCTCTGGTGGACGGACGGGACGCCGGCGGGAACGCGGCGCGTGCGCGATATTGCGCCGGGTCCGGCCTCGGCGATCCAGCTCGGCGACCCGCTCGCCGCTCCGTTCGAGCCGCGGCTCGAGGGCAAGGTCGCCGCGCTCGGGGACCGCGTGCTCTTCGCGGCCGACGACGGGGTGCACGGCGAGGAGCTCTGGGTGAGCGACGGGACGGAGGCGGGGACATACCTCCTCGGCGACCTGATGCCCGGGCCGCGGCCCTCCTCGCCGCGGGAGCTGACCCCGGCGGGGGAGCGCCTCTTCTTCGTGGCGGAGCATCCGGCGCTCGGCCGCGAGCTCTGGGTGACGGACGGCACCCCGGCGGGGACCGTGCCGGCCGCCGATCTCGTGCCGGGAGCCGGCTCCTCCTGCCCGGGCGATCTCGCCTGGCTCGACGGGCGGCTGGTCTTCTCGGCGTGGACGCCGGCGTGGGGGCGGGAGGCGTGGCGGACCGACGGGACCTCGGCGGGGACGTGGCGGCTGACGGACATCGCGCCGGGTCCGGCGTCGTCGAGCCCGGGCCTCTTCCGGCAGGTGGGGAGCACGCTGCTCTTCGCGGCAAACGACGGGGAGCGGGGGTTCGAGCTCTG
Organism: Acidobacteriota bacterium; assembly: GCA_012521815.1. Lineage (GTDB taxonomy): Bacteria > Acidobacteriota > Thermoanaerobaculia > Multivoradales > JAGPDF01 > JAAYLR01. Next base: position 2,015 of record JAAYLR010000141.1, on the reverse strand, counting down.
GGGCCTGACGGCCGACGGCTCGGTGCCGCTCTTCCGTGATGGCTGGGAGTCCGGCGGCCCGCATCGCTGGGACGCGGCGACGCCCTGAGGCGGGCGGCGCCCGGCGGTGCCGCCTGCGGCGGTCTCCGGAAAAGAATCGGGGCCGGCTCGCCCTGCGGCGAACCGGCCCCGTTGGCGTCTGGTCAGTCGGTCGTCAGATGCGGGTGACGTTGGCGGCCGCCGGGCCCTTCTGGCCCTGGACCACGTCGAACTCGACCCGCTCACCCTCGTGGAGGGTCTTGAAGCCCTCGCCCGCGATGCCGGTGTGGTGGACGAAGCAGTCCTTCTCGCCGTCGTCACGGGTGATGAAGCCGAAGCCCTTGGCCTCGTTGAACCACTTGACACTGCCCTGGATGCGCATGCTCTCCCTGCTCCTCGGTAGCCTGAGCCGGTCGAACCGTGCCCATCTACACTCAGTTTTCGAGACCGCCCCGGACTGGGACGGCTCGTGTCGGTCGACCTGTCGACAGACGGGGCGGAGTATCAGCACAAAGACCGAGGTGCTGTCAATCCCCCGGCCCCGGCTCAGTCGAAGAGCCCCTCGACATACGCCTGATCGCGCATCAGCGCGAGCCGCTCGCCCGCCGGCAGGAGGAGGTCGGCGGCGGCCACCCTGATCCGCGGCTGGCAGGCGGGGACGTAGACGCGATCGATGTGGATCACCTCGCCGGGAGCGGAGAACTGGGCCGGCCCGACCGTGCCGCCGAAATGGTCGCTGCGGCCGAAGGCGATGTGGAGGCCGAGCTTCTCGTCGAGGAGGATCTCGCCCACCGGCTCCACGCCGAACGCGGCGAGCACCCCGAGCCCGAGCTCGGCGAGGTTCCCGTACGCCGGCTCGCGCCGGAGGTGCGCGGCTTCGGCCGCGGCGGCCGCGCCGCCGGGCAGGACCTCGAGAGCGCGGTTGCCCTGGATCCGGTAGACGACCACCTCGTCTCCGAACTGCACCGGCAGGAAGCCGGCCGTGCGGCTCGGCTCCCCGGCGCGCTCTCCCTCGTAGGGGACGATGTACGCCTCTCCCGAAGGGAGGTTGCCGGCGAAGCCGGGCTCGGGCACGAGGCCCCCGGAGGCGTGCGCGCTGCGGTGGCGGAGGTCGAGGTGGAGGGCCGAATCGCCCTGCGGGTGATGGAAGAGGAGATCGCATCCTTCGGCGGCGGTGAGGAGCCCGGCGAGCCGGGCGACCCGGCGGTTCACCTCGCCGTAGTCGAGGCGCAGCGCCGGGATCATCTCGGCGGTGAAGCCGGGCATCGTCGCGGCCCGGATGGGGAAGCTGCGGGCGGCGACCTTCAGCGGCGCGGTGGCCGAGAACTCGGTCGGGGCGAGGAGGATCGACCAGCCGCGGAAGAGCTCGGCGAACGGCACCGCCGCCGCCGGGTCGAGCTCGTCGGCGCTCGCGGGCAGCGGCCCGCCGCCGTGACGCCAGGCGCCGGCGGGCAGGTCGCCGTTGTTCGTGCGCACGTTCGGGTAGAGCCAGAGCGAGACCGGCAGCGGGCAGCTGGCCCCCTGCCCCGCGAGCTCCTCGACCCAGCCGGCGGCCATCTCCCGCCGCGCCTGCCAGCGTGGGTGGTCGGCGACCGCCGCGTCCGGAAGATCGACGAGCACCGCGATCCCCGTGTCCGTCGCCCGGGGCTGGAAGACCCGCTCGATCAGTGCCACCAACTCTTCGCCCTGCAGCCGCTCGCTCATCGTTGCCTCCCGATCCGGCGCCTCGGCCGGCCGTCGCTCATCATCGCAGAGAACGCGCCGGGGACGCGCCGTCGTCCCGTCTTCGCAGGACGGGGCGGGGCCGTCAGGGGTTCGGCTGGCGGGGATGGGGTCTCCGCCGGAGGCGGCATGGGAGCGGATAGGCTCGCCGCGCGGCGCGATGGCCCGGGCAGGGAAGGGCCGCGAGGAGGAGCGATGACGAGAAAGACGCCACGTCCCTGGGTGCTGGTGACGGGGGCCTCGGGGGGGATCGGGCTGGAGCTGGCCTGCGGTTT
>JAAYLR010000140.1 GCA_012521815.1 Acidobacteriota bacterium | reverse complement strand
GCCGCCCGGTCGGGGTAGTCGCGCAGGAGGCGGCGGCCGTCGGGCGCTTCTTCCAGGACCTGGATCCCGCCGTCGACGGCGAGCACCCGGATCGGGCCGGCGAGCATCGTCGCCTCCTCGCGCACGATCTCGGCGCGGGCGAGGATCGCCTCGCAGGCGGCCGGGCCGAGCAGGGTGGGCGGTCCGGTGCGGAGGGCCGCGCCTGCGGCGGGAAGAGTGCAGCTGTCGTCCGATCGCGTCATCGTCTCCTCCGTCGGCTGCTCGCGGTATCGGGCAGCGCCTGATTTTCCATCACCTCGCGGTCCGGCTCTCCCGGGTGAAGAGGAGCGCGGTCTCCCCGGAAGGGTAGTAGCCCGGCCGCCGGCCGGTCTCCCGGAAGCCGAGGCTCCGGTAGAGGGCGAGGGCGGCGTGGTTGCCGGCGGCGACGTCGAGGAAGCAGCGTTCGACGCCGGCGGCGGCGAGGGCGTCGAGCGCCTCGGCGAGGAGCCGTCTGCAGAGGCCGCGGTGGCGGTGAGCGGGATCGCAGCCGATCCGCAGCAGCTCCGCCTCGCCGGCCACGACCTGGAAGAGAGCGTAGGCGAGTGTCCGGGAGGGAGTGCCGCCGCTCAGGAGCCAGGTGCGGCTCGTGGGGAGCGCGAGGTACGAGGCGAGCTGCACGCTGTTCCAGGGCGGGGTGAAGGCGAGGCTCTCGAGCCGGACGAGCGCGGCGAGATCCTCGGTGCCGCCCGCGCGGATCGCCACCTCAGGCGAGGCGGTCATCCGGTGCGGCTCCGAGGCGCACCTCCGGGGTCGGGGCACGCAGGTAGAGCGGCTGGAGGAGGAGCGACGGCTCCCAGACGGGGGGGTGGCGGCTGAGCCACCGGGCAACGGGGCCGGCGAGCGGCACGGCGGCGACCCACCGATCGGCGACGAGGCCGCTGGGCGGGGCGCTCTCGCCGAAGCCGATCGCGGTGCGGGCTCCGAGGGCCGCCAGCGCCGCAAGCGGCAGGCGGTCTGGTGCGTCCCGTGGTGCCGGCGGCGCGCCCGCCGCAAAGAGCTGGGCGAACCACTCCCCGCGCAGGGCGTCGATCAGGGCGAGCGCGGGGAACGCCTCGGCGGGGAGCTGGAGCGCGAGCGCCTCGAAGGTCGTGATCGCCGCCGCCGGGATCCCGAGCGCCTGATGGAGTGCCCAGGCGGAGGCGAGTGCGACCCGCAGGCCGGTGAAGCTCCCGGGGCCGCGCACGGCGATCACGCCGCCGAGGTCGCGCGGCGCGAGCCCCGCCCGACCGGCCGCCTCGGCGGCGAGCGCGGCTGGAGCGGGCGCGGCCGGACCGCCCGTCGCGGCTTCGGCGACCCCGAGGAGCTCGCCGGCCAGCGCCACGGCGGCGCTCGGCCGGGGCGCGGCGGCGTCGAGCACGAGCAGCGGGCGGGAGAAAGGAGGCGGAGCGGACACTGCCGGCATTCTACGCGGGGCTATACTGGCCGGCCGATGGTCGCCCCCGCCGAGCTCACGCCGATGCTTCGCCACTACCTGGAGCTGAAGGCCGAGCATCCGGATGCCCTCCTCTTCTACCGGATGGGGGACTTCTACGAGCTCTTCTACGACGACGCCGTGCGGGCCGCGGCGATGCTCGAGCTCACCCTCACCGCCCGCCACCGCGGCAGCCCGAACGAGGCGCCGATGTGCGGCGTGCCCCATCATGCGCTCGAGGGGTACGTCGCCCGCCTCCTGCGGCGCGGGGAGAAGGTCGCGGTCTGCGACCAGATGGAGGATCCGGCGCAGGCGAAGGGGCTCGTCCGGCGGGAGGTGACCCGGGTGCTCACCCCGGGAACGCTCACCGAGACCGCGCTGCTCGACGGCAAGGAGAGCGCCTATCTCGCGGCGATCGCCTGGGGGAGCGGGGGCGGCGCCGGCGCCTTCCTCGAGGTCTCGACCGGGGAGCTCTTCTTCCGCCGCTGGGAGAACCCCGACGAGGCCCGCGGGGACCTCGACCTGCTGCGGCCGCGCGAGCTCCTGCTGCCGCCGGGGCCGCTGCCCGAAGGGCTCGCCGGCGAGGTGGCGCGGGAGGGGTTGCGGCTCACCCCGGTCGAAGCCGCCGACTGGCCGGGCCCGGCGGAGGCCGCGAGCCTGCTGCGCGACCATTTCGGCGTCGCCTCGCTCCGTGGCTTCGGGCTGCGGGATGGCGAGCCAGCCGTGGTGGCGGTGGCGGCGGCGCTCGGCTACGCCCGGCGGATGCGGCGCAGCTCGCTCGCGCACATCCGGTCGGTCGCGGCGCGGGAGAGCGACGACGCCCTCCTGCTCGACGGCACGACGCTCGCGAACCTCGAGGTCCTGCGCAGCAGCCGGGACGGCGGGCGGAACGCCACGCTCCTCTCCGTGGTCGACGAGAGCGTCACCGCCGCCGGGGCGCGTACCGTCCGCGACTGGCTCCGGCGGCCGCTGCGCGACCTCGGGGCGATCGAGACCCGGCTTGCCGGGGTGGAGGCGCTCCTCGCCGGCGCCACCGTGCGCTCCACGGTCCGCGACCGGCTCCGCGGGCTGGCCGACCTCGAACGCCTCGCCGGCCGTGCCGCTCTCGGAGCGCTCACCCCACGGGAGGCTGCGGCGGTCCGCGACACCCTCGCCGTGGTGCCGGCGCTCTTCGCCGAGCTCGACCGGCTCGCCGCCCCCGCGCTCGATTCGCTCGTCCGGAGCGATCCCCTCCCGGCGCTCGCCGCGGAGCTCGAGCGCGGTCTCGTGGAGCGGCCCGCCACCTCACCGGAGGAGGGACCGGTCGTCGCCGCGGAGATCGATCCGGAGCTCGACCGGGTCCGCTCGCTCGCCGCCGACAGCAAGCGCCACATCCTCGCGCTCGAAGCGAGCGAGCGGCAGCGCACCGGCATCCCGTCGCTCAAGATCCGGTACAACCAGGTCTTCGGCTACTTCATCGAGGTCACGAAGGCGAACCAGCACCTCGTGCCCGACGACTACCTCCGCCGCCAGACGCTCGTCAACGCCGAACGGTACGTCACGCCGCAGATCAAGGAGCTGGAGGAGCAGATCCTCGGCGCCGAGGAGCGCCGGGTGGCGCTCGAACGGGAGCATTTCGAAGCCCTGCGGGCCCGGGTGGGGGCGGAGGCCGAACCGCTTGCCGCCCTCGGGCGCGCGCTCGCCCGGCTCGACGTCCTCGCCGGCTGGGCCGAGGTGGCGGCCCGAGGTGGATACGTTCGCCCGCATCTCCACGACGGGCCGCCGGGGGTGCGGATCGTCGAGGGGCGGCACCCGGTCGTGGAGCGAACCGTCTCCGGCGGCTTCGTCCCGAACGACACCGAGCTCGATCCCGAGCGGAACCAGATCGTCCTCCTCACCGGCCCGAACATGGGGGGCAAGTCGACCTACCTGCGGCAGGTGGCGCTGATCGTCCTCCTCGCCCAGGCCGGCTCGTTCGTGCCCGCACGGGAGGCGGAAATCGGCCTCGCCGACCGGATCTTCACCCGGGTCGGCGCGAGCGACGACCTCGCGCGGGGGGAGTCGACGTTCATGGTCGAGATGACCGAGACCGCGAACATCCTCCGCCACGCGACCCCGCGCAGCCTCGTGATCCTCGACGAGGTCGGGCGGGGAACGGCGACCTTCGACGGCCTCTCGCTCGCCTGGGCGATCGTCGAGCACCTCCACGAGAGCTGCCGGCCGCTGACCCTCTTCGCCACCCACTACCACGAGCTGACCGAGCTCGCCGAGTTGCTGCCGCGAGTGGTGAACCGCACGATGGCGGTCAAGGAGTGGGAGGAGCGGATCCTCTTCCTCCGGCGGGTGGTGCCCGGGGCGGCGGACAAGTCGTACGGCCTCCACGTCGCCCGGCTCGCCGGGGTGCCGCCGAGCGTCGTCGCCCGGGCCGGGGAGGTCCTCACGAACCTCGAAGCGGGGGAGTACGACCCGACCGGCCGCCCGCGGCTCGCCAAGGGGAGCGTGCCCGCCACCGCGCAGCCCGAGCAGCTGCCGCTCTTCACCCCGCCCGAGCAGCTCGTGGCGAGGCTCCTGCGCGAGGTCGATCTCGAACGCCTCACGCCGCTCGCCGCCCTCAACCTGCTCGGTACCCTCAAGGCGCGGCTCGGATGAGCGGGGCCGGCGGGCTGCTCGTCGTCGGCTGCCCCGAGCCCCGTCTCGGAGCGCCGGAACGGCGTCTCCTCGCCCGTCTCCAGCCCGGCGGGGTGATCCTCTTCGCCCGGAACCTGCGCGACTTCGATCAGCTCGCCGCCCTCGTCGCCGCGATCCGGGAGGCGGCCCCCCGGACGCTCCTCTGCCTCGACGCCGAGGGCGGACGGGTCGATCGTCTGCGCCCCCTCGCTGGGCCGGCGCCGGCTGCCGAGGCCCTCGCCCGGCTGCCGGTGCGCTGGTCGGCCCGGGCCGGGCGGACGATGGGGGAGCTGCTGCGGGCCTGCGGTTTCGACCTCGACTTCGCGCCGGTGGCCGATCTCGACCGGGGGGAACGGGCGAACGCCCTCGACGGCCGCTACTTCGGGACGACGCCACGGGAGATCACCGCCCGGGCCGGCGCCTTCCAGGCCGGTCTCGCGAGCCGGGGGATCGGCGGCTGCCTGAAGCATTTCCCGGGCCTCGGTGGGGCGCGGGCCGACACCCACACGGAGGGGGCGCCGATCGCCCTGCCGCTCGGCGCCCTCGCCCGCGATCTCGCCCCGTTCCGGCGGCTCGCGCCGGCGAGCCTCACGATGATGACCGCCCACGCCGCCTATCCGGCGCGCGACCCCACCGGGCTTCCCGCGACCCTCTCGCGGCCGATCGCCACGGCGCTGCTGCGCCGGGAGGTCGGCTTCCGGGGGCTGCTCTTCAGCGACGATCTGGAGATGGGGGCGCTCGCGCCGTGGGGAACGCTCGCCGACCGGGCCGAGGCGGCGCTCGCCGCCGGTTGCGACGGTCTCCTCCTCTGCAGCGAGCTGGGAGCGGCGCCCGGCGTCAGCCGCCGTCTCTCGGGAGCCTCCCTGCGCGCGCGGCGGGAGCAGGCCGAGCGCCGCTGGGAGCGGCTCCGGGTGGCGCTCGCGGCCCTCGCGGCGAACGCCCCCCCGACTCTCTCCCGGGAGGCCGCCGTCAGGCGCCGCGAGGCGTTCACCGCCGCGGTGACGGCGGCTCAGAACGGGATGTCGTCGTCGTCCCCGCCGGCACCGTAGCCGCCGTCGTCGGGGCCCGGATCCCCCTCGTACGCCGGCCGCTCGCCGCCGCCGTAGCCGCCCCGGCTCTCCCCGCCGCGCGAGTCGAGGAACTTCACCTCCTCGGCCACGACCTCGGTACGGTACTGCTTCTTGCCGTCGCGGTCGTCCCAGGAGCGGGTCTGGAGGCGCCCCTCGACGAAGATGCGGCGCCCCTTCTGGAGATACTGCCCCGCGAGCTCGGCGGTGCGGCCGAAGCAGACGACGGTGTGCCACTCGGTCTGCTCCCCCCAGTTGCCGTTCGCGTCCTTCACGCGCCGCGAGGTGGCGAGGTTCAGGTTGGCCACCGGCTGCCCGCTCTTCGTGTGGCGGACCTCCGGATCGCGGCCCAGATTGCCGATCAGGAAGACTTTGTTGACCATGGTTCGCGCTGCCTCCGTGAGTTCGGTGAAGCTATCATGAGGCCGGCTTCGGCCCCTTCGCCTTGGAAAGGACGGACTCCATGCGCCTGGTCTTGCAGCGTGTCGCGTCGGCGGCGGTCACCGTCGACGGCGAAACCGTGGGGAGGATCGGCCGCGGCCTGCTCGTGCTCGCCGGCTGCGAGCGGGGCGACGGCCCGGCGCAGGCCGTGAGCGCTGCGCAGCGCCTCTCCCTGCTGCGCGTCTTCGAGGACGGCGAGGGGAAGATGAACCTCGACGCGGGGGCGGTGGAGGGCGAGTTCCTCGTGGTCTCCCAGTTCACGCTCGCGGCTTCGCTCGACAAAGGGCGGCGCCCCTCGTTCGACCGCGCGGCGGCGCCGGCGATCGCGGCCCCGCTCGTCGACCTCCTGGTCGCCGAGCTGCGGGAGCGGGGACACCGGGTCGAGACCGGCCGCTTCGGCGCCCGGATGGAGGTCGCGCTCGTCAACGACGGTCCGGTGACCTTCGTCCTCGACCTGCCGCCGGAGTGATCAGAACGCGACCGGGACGATCTCGATCGGCACCGGCATGAACGAGAGCAGGAAGATCGCGAGGGTGACGAGCGCGAGGCGGCGCCGGGGGGCGTCGAGCGGGGTCGCCTCGTCGACCACCGGGGGGTGGCGCAGCCCCATGATCAGGGTCACCGCGCACCAGAAGAGCCAGCCCGGCCAGTGGATGCCGGCCAGCACGAGCAGGAGCCAGAGGACGAGGGCGGCCTGTCGCTGCCGCCGCCCGGCGACCGCGTAGAGCAGGTGCCCGCCGTCGAGCTGGCCGAGCGGGATCAGGTTGAGCATCGTCGCGAAGAGGCCGATCCAGCCGGCCAGGGCGAACGGGTGGAGGTCGAGGATCCAGCCCGCCGGCAGCGGCCCGTGGAAGATCCGGACGAGGAGGTGCTGGAGGAGGCTCTGCCCCGGCAGGACGAGGTACGCCGGGCTCGTGTCGAGATCCGGCAGGCGTTCGAGCGGCACCGGGGTCGAGCGGGCGATCCCGTAGGCGAGGATCGGCAGGAGAGCGGCGAACCCGGCGAGCGGCCCGGCCACGGCGACGTCGAAGAGCTCCCGCTTGCCGCGCAGCGGCGCACGGATCCGGATGAAAGCGCCGAAGGTGCCGATCCCGACGGGTGCCGGCAGGAAGTAGGGGAGGGTCGCCGGCAGGCGGTACCAGCGGCAGGCGAGGTAGTGGCCGAGCTCGTGGCAGAGGAGGACGAAGAGGGCCGGCAGGGAGAAGCGCAGCCCGATCCCGAGCAGATCGGCGCGCCCGAGCACGGTGCGCACCGCCTCCGGGTGGAGCCAGAGCGGCAGGGCGGAGACGACGTCGGTCCGGCTGCCGAGGTAGTAGCCGGTGCCGAGCACCGTCGTGGTGGCGAGGGTCATCGCGAAGAGCAGGGTGGCGAGGAGCCACCGCGGCCGCCGGGCGGGGGCAGGGAGGCGCGCCGGAACCGGCACGGGTGCGCCGGGTTCCAACAGGGAGGGGATCGGGCCTGGGATGACGCCGGCCCCTTCAGATGTCCTTCAGGTCTTTGCCCGGCTTGAAGCGAACCGTCCGTCCCGGGGTGATCGTGACCTCGACTCCGGTCTTCGGGTTGCGCCCCACCCCCTTCTTCCGGTCCCGGACCTGGAAGACCCCGAAGCCGCGCAGCTCGATCCGCTGCCCCCGAACGAGCGCCTCCTTCATCGCCTCCATGATCGTGTCGACCGCCAGCGACGATTTGGCTCGAGAGATCCGGGAACGCTCCGCGACGCGGTTGACGATGTCGACTTTGATCACGGCCTCACCTCGGGTAGACGATAGGGGAGTCGCGGCGGGGAGGTCAACGCCCGCTCGCCGGCCGCGAGCCCGCCTTGCGCCGCCGGATCTGCGCCGCGAGCTGGTCGCCGGCCGCCGCCAGCAGCTCGCGCAGGGCCACCGGGTCGAGCGTGCCGAGGTTTTCCGGCTCGCGGTCCAGGTAGACGAGAGCGGCGGTACGCCCGCCCACCGGCAGCGGCAGCAGCGCGCAGTCTTCCGGCAGCCGGCCGCCCCAGACGGCAGCCAGGGCATGGTGCGACGGGAGATTCGGCAAAGGACCCCGGAAGAACGGCGCCCGATCCCGCACCGTCGTGAGGATCGAGGTCGGCTCCGGGGCGATGGCCAGCGAGGCGAGGGTGTCGAGGGAGATGTCGGCTCCCGCCCCGAGCCAGCCGGTGAGGCGATTGGCGCGCACGGCGAGCAGCAGCACCCTGGAGAAGTCGACCGCGAGCCGGGCGACGAGCGCCGCTCCGATCGCGTCCCGGCTCGGGGGCTCGCCCGCCGGAGCCCGGCTGGCCGAAACCGGCGTCTGTTCCGGAGCGGGTACGGCTGCCGGTACGGCCTCGGGCTCCGGCGCGGGCTCGGAAAAGGGCACGGACCGGCCGGTGAACGGCGCTTGCGGCGCCGGCATCCCGGGCAAGGGCTCCAGCGGAACCGTCGTCCCGCCGAACGGCGCGGTCGCGAGGGGCGGCTCCGGCACCATAGAAAGCGCTTCGGGATTGGGGAGGGGAGGGGGGGGGG
>JAAYLR010000139.1 GCA_012521815.1 Acidobacteriota bacterium | reverse complement strand
CTCTTCGTCGACGGCCAGCTCGACGTCCGCTACCGGCTGACCTCCGACCGGGGGTTCGACGAGGAGATCGCCTTCGTCCTCCTCGGCCCGTACACCGCCGCGGGAGGCGGGCGATGAGGCTCCTCCGCCTCATCTCCGACTACCGCTGGCCGCTCTTCCTCGCCGGCCTGCTCGGGATGTCGATCGCCGCCTGCGGCGTGCTCGTCTGGGTCGCCACCCGGCCCGACGTCCCCCGGCCGATCCGCGGCTACTACGAGGCCGCCCGCGCCTGGGACGTCGAGGAGGCGACCGTCGCCGCGAGCCGCGCGCTCGGCTGGACGGTCCGCTTCGAGCTGCCGGGCGAGATCCCCTACTTCGAGGGGATGCCGCGCCCGGTCGACGTCCGGATCACCGACCGCGCGGGAGCGGGGGTCGCGGGGCTCTCGGGCGAGCTCCACGCGGTGCGCCCCGCCGACGGCCGCCTCAACCAGCGGGGCGAGCTCGTCGCGATGCCCGACGCCCCGGGCAGCTACCGCACCCTCATCCGCCTCGACGCGCCCGGCGACTGGGAGCTGCGGCTCGACCTTCGGCAGGAGGAGCTCCGCTTCGTCCACGCCGCCCGGTTCACCCTCATGCCCCCGCCGGAGGAGAGCGAGTGAACGCCCTCCGCCCCGGTCCGAGCGCGCCCGCCGATCGCCCGGCCTGCGCCCACTGCGGCCTGCCGGTGCCCGCGAGCCTCCTGCGGCCGGGGGAGGAGAAGCAGTTCTGCTGTCAGGGCTGCCGGCAGGTCCACACCCTCGTCCAGGAGTGGGGGCTCGACCAGTACTACCGCCTCGCCGCCGCCGAGCCCCAGGGGCTCGCCCCCGCCCGGGTGAGCGGCCGCGAGTTCGAGGAGCTCGACGACGAGGTGGCCCGGGCGGCGGCCACCGAAACGATCGGCGAGCGCTGCCGGACCCGCTTCTACCTCGAAGGGGTCCACTGCGCCGCCTGCGTCTGGCTCGTCGAGCGGCTCCCGACGGCGCTCAGCGGCGTCGACGAGGTGCGGCTCAACCTCGGCAGCGCGGTGGCGGAGGTGACCTGGCGGCCGGAGGCGACCCGGCTCTCGACGATCGGCCGCGCCCTCGACCGGCTCGGCTACACCCCGCACCTCCACCGCGCCGCGAGCCTCCAGGAGGCGCGCCGCCGGGAGGACCGCGCCGCCCTCGCCCGCCTCGGGGTGGCCGTCGCCGGCGCGATGAACCTGATGTTCCTCCACGGGGCGCTCTACGCCGGGGAGTACTCCGGCATGGCCGCGGCGTACACCACCTTCTTCCGGTGGCTCTCGTTCGCGGTCGCGGTGCCGGTGATCGCCTACGCGGCGCGGCCGTTCTTCCGCACCGCGCTCGCCGGGCTGCGGGCCGGGATGGTCCACATCGACCTGCCGGTGGCGATCGCCCTCGCCGCCGCCTTCGCCGCGAGCGCCTGGAACACCATCCGCGGCGCGGGGCCGATCTGGTTCGACTCGCTCGCGATGCTCGTCGCCGCGCTGCTCGGCGCCCGGCAGGTGCAGCGCGGGGCGCAGCGGGCCGCGCTCGAACGGGCCGACAGCCTGCGCGGGGTGGCGTTCCTGGAGTTCGCGCGGCGGCTCGCCGGCAACGGCCTCGACGCCCCGGCGGTCGAGGTGCCGCTCGCGGCGCTCGCCGCGGGCGACCGGGTCGTGGTCCGCTCCGGCGAGCTCGTGCCGGTCGACGGCGTGGTGCTCGCCGGCACCTCCACGCTCGACAACGCGGTGCTCACCGGCGAGAGCGTGCCGGTACCGGTGCGGGAGGGCGACACCGTCCACGCCGGCGCCACGAACCTCGGCGCCCGGCTCGTGGTGCGGGTCGACGCCGCCGGCGAGGCGACCCGGGTCGGGGCGCTGCTCGCGATCGTCCAGGAGGCACTCGCGCAGAAGCCGGCGCTGCTCGCGACCACCGACCGGCTCGCCCGCCG
>JAAYLR010000138.1 GCA_012521815.1 Acidobacteriota bacterium | reverse complement strand
CTTCGTGCAGGTGGTGCTCGTCGCCGCCGCCCTCACCGGGCTCGGCTGGCTCGGGCAGGAGCCGGCGCTCGCGCTCGAGCGGGTGATCGCTCTCCTCGTCGTCGCCTGCCCCTGCGCGCTCGGCCTGTCGGTGCCGCTCGCGATGTCGGTCACCCTGATGCGCGCCGCCCGCGCCGGGATCTTCGTCAAGAACCCGGACGCCCTCGAACGGCTCCGCCACCCCGGCCTCGTGCTGCTCGACAAGACCGGCACCCTCACCGCCGGGCGCCCGGCGGTGGTCCGCTGGGAGGGGGAGGAGAGCGCCCTCTCCCTCGCCCGCGCCCTGGAGGCCGAGTCGTCTCACGCCGTCGCCCGGGCGTTCCAGAGCGCCGGCGGTCGGACGCTGCGGCCGGTGCGGACGGTCACCGAAGTCGTCGAGAGCCCCGGGCTGGGGATCGCCGGCGTGGTCGACGGCCGCGCGGTGCGGGTCGGCAACGAGGAGTTCGCGGCCGGCGGCACCCCGCTCCCCGCCCCCTTCGCCGCCGCCGCCGCCGCCGCCACCGCGGCCGGGGAGAGCCCCGTCTTCGTGGCGGTCGACGGACGGGTCGCGGGCGTCGCCGCGCTCGGCGACACCCTCCGCCCCGACGCCCGGGCGACGGTCGCGGCGCTCCGCGCCCGCGGGCTCGGGGTGCGGATCCTCTCCGGCGACCATCCGGAGGTGGTGGCGCGGGTCGCCGCCGAGCTCGGCCTGCCCGCGGCCGACGCCACCGGCGGCCTCACCCCCGAGGCGAAGCGGGCGATCGTCGCCGCGCTCGTGGCCGACCCCGGACGCCCGGGTGCGGTGGTGATGGTCGGCGACGGGGTCAACGACGCCGCCGCCCTCGCGCTCGCCGACGTCGGCATCGCCGTCCACGGCGGCACCGGCGCCTCGATCGCCGCCGCCGACGTGGTCTTCACCCGCGGCGGCGTCGCCCCGCTCCTCGAGACCCTCGACGGCGCCCGGCGCCTCCGGGGGATCGTGCGGCGCAACCTCGGCTTCTCGCTCTTCTACAACGCCGGCGCCGCGCTGCTCGCGATCGCCGGCCTCGTCGGGCCGCTGCTCGCGGCGGTGCTGATGCCCGTCTCGTCGCTCACCGTCATCCTCTCCTCGGCCTGGGGGCGGACCTTCCCCCGCGCCGGGAGCTCTCCGGCCGCCCCCGCCCGGGCGGCCGCGGTGGTGGCCTGACGATGGAGACGATCTTCGTGCTGCTCCCGCTCGCGCTGCTCGTCGCCGGCATCGCCGTCGCCGCCTTCATCTGGGCAGCGCGCTCCGGACAGTTCGACGACCTCGAAACGCCCGCGGTGCGGATCCTCTTCGACGACGAGGCGCCTGCGCCCGCCGCCCCCGGCCCCGCACCGACGACCCCCGATCCGACAGGGAGGGACCCTGAATGAACGGCAGGAGAAAGCTCGTCCGTCTCCTCGTGCTCGTGGGGCTGGTGGCCGCCACCGGCGCCCTGGCCTGGACGCTGAGCAACGCGCGCCAGGGGTACGAACCGCGCCAGCCCATCTCGTTCCGGCACACCCGCATGCCCGGAGCGCCCGACTGGCAGGTCACCGACGCGGGAGAGGTGGTCAACGCCGGCGGCTACGACATCCCCTGCGTCTACTGCCACACGATGCCGTACAAGGGGCGCCACTCGACCGTGCCGTCCACGGCGGTCTGCATGAACTGCCACCAGAGCGTCGGCCTCGGCAAGGAGTGGGTGCTCCGGATGCAGGAGTACTGGGAACGGGGCCAGCCGATCCCCTGGGTGAAGGTCCACGACCTGCCCGACTTCGTCTACTACGACCACTCGGCGCACCTCAACGCCCGCGATGCGAGCGGCGCGCTCAAGCTCGCGGAGCACGACGCCGAGGGGCGGCCGATGGTCGCCTGCCAGCACTGCCATGGCGACGTCGCCGCGATGGAGATCGTCTCCGTGCAGAACCCGTTCAACATGCAGTGGTGCCTCGACTGCCACCGCAAGCCCGAGATGGACGGCGGCACCGACTGCGTCGTCTGCCACCGCTGAGGGAGATGACGATGCGACCGACCGACCCCCACGAGCGGCCGGAACCGACGGCCCTGGACCGCCGCGAGTTCCTCCGGCTCGGCGGCACCCTCGCCGCCGCCAGCGCGCTGGCGACGACGGGCTGCCAGCCGCCGCAGGAAGCGACGATCCCCTTCCACGACATGCCCGAGAGCCTCGCCGACGGGCTGGGGCGGGCCCGCTTCTATCGCACGGTGCTCGCCGGCTCGCCGGTGCAGGTGACGACCCGCGAAGGGCGTCCGATCCTCGTCGCCCCGCCGCCGGACGACCGGAGCGGCCGCGGCGTCGCGCTCCGTCACCAGGCCGCGATCATGGACCTCTACGACCCCGACCGGGCGCGGCATCCGCTCGCCGTGCGGCGCGGCCAGGGAGCGCCGGTGCCGGCGAGCTGGGCGGCGATCGAGACCGAAGCGATCGATCGTCTCCGCCGTGCCGGATCGCGGGCGGTGCTGCTCACCGGCCCGCTCGCGAGCCCCGGCCTCGCGGCCGCGATCGCCGCGCTCGGCGAGCGGACCGGGCTGCGGCACGTCGCCTGGTCGCCGCTCGCCGCCGATGCCGCCGCCCGGGCCTGGGAGCACGCCTTCGGCGAGCCCCGTCCGGCGCGCCCGCGGCTCGACCGGGCGGCGGTGATCCTCGGCCTCGGAGCGGAGTTCCTCGACCGCCCCGAGGAGGGGTTCGAGCCGGAGTTCGCCGCGCGCCGGGTGCCGGACGCCGAGGCCGGGATGAGCCGCTTCATCCAGCTCGAAGGGCGCCTCACCCTCACCGGCGCGAGCGCCGACGAGCGGCTCCGGGTGCGCGACTCCGAGCTCGCGGCGGTCGCCGCCGGGCTCGCCCACGAGCTGGTGGTCGGGCGCGGGCTCGGGCCGCTCGCGGGTGACCCGGAGGTCGCCGCGGCGCTTGCCCCCTTCCCGCTCGCCACGGTGGCCGAGCGGGCCGGGCTCGACGCCGCGCGCCTCGGCGCAATCGCCGACGAGCTCCAGGCCGGAGCCGGCCGGGCGCTGGTCGTCGCCGGCGGCAGCGCGAGCAGCACCGCGCAGGGGCCGGCGCTCGAGCTCGCGGCCCTCCTGCTCAACGAGACGCTCGGGGCGTTCGCCGCCGGGCTCTTCGAGAGCGCCGCGGCGCCGGCCACCGGCACCGCCGGGGCGCTCGCGGCGCTCGCCGCCGAGCTGCGGGACGGGAAGGTCGAGGCGCTCTTCATCGCCGGCGCCAACCCGGTCTACGACGCCCCGGCGGCGCTCGACTTCGCCACCGCCCTCGAGGCCGTTCCGTTCGTCCTCTCCCTCGCCGACCGGCTCGACGAAACGAGCCGGTACGCCGACTACCTGGCGCCGGCGAGCCATCCGTTCGAGTGCTGGGGAGACGCCGCGCTGCCGCGCGGGCTCTTCGCCGTCCAGCAGCCGGTCGTCCAGCCGCTCCACGACACCCGCGGCCTGCTCGACCTGCTCGTCGGCTGGGGGGCGGCCCTCGGCGATCCGGCGGCGAGCGCGGCGGTGGCGGCGGCCGCCGCGGCGCTCGCCACCCCTCCGGAGCCGGCCGCGGCGATGCCCGCGCCGAGCCCGAGCCCCGCCTACCACTATCTCCGCGCCGAATGGGCCGCGCGGCTCGCGCTCGACCCGGCGAGCCCGGCGTTCCGGACGGCGTGGGAGGAGACGCTCCGCGAAGGAGCCTGGCAGGGGCCCGCGCCCGCGCCGCTGCCCGGAACGTTCGCGCCCGGGGCCGCGGCGCTCCTCGCCGGGCTGCCGCCGCCGGCCACCGGGCTCGAGCTCCAGCTCTACCCGCACCTCGCGCTCGGCGACGGGCGCTCGGCGAACAACGGCTGGCTGCAGGAGTTCCCCGATCCGATCACCCGGATCAGCTGGGGCGGCGCCCTCTCGCTCGCGCCCCGGCGCTTCGACGAGATGGGGCTCGCCAACGGCGACCTCCTCCTCGTCGACGCCGGCCACGCGCAGGTGGTCGCCCCCGCCTACCGCCACGCCGGGATGCACTACGACCAGGTCGCGCTGCCGCTCGGCCTCGGCCGCACCGCCTGCGGGGTGATCGGCAACGGCACCGGCCCGGACGCCTGGCCGCTGCGCCAGCTCGCGGGCGACCAGATCGTCGCCGCCGGCCTGCCGGTCACCATCCGCCGGGCGGGCGGCCACGAGGCGCTCGCCTTCGCGCAGGGCTCCGACGTCATCGACCGCGACCGGCGGCCGATCGTGCCGTTCACCACCCGGAGCGCCTGGGAGAGCGACCCGCGCGCGGGGACCGAACAGCAGGAGGGCGGCCCCTCCGCCTGGCCGGCGCACGACTACCCGGCCGAGCGCTGGGCGATGGCGATCGACCTCTCCAGGTGCAACGGCTGCGGCAAGTGCGTGCTCGGCTGCCAGGCCGAGAACAACGTGCCGGTGGTTGGCCGGCTGGGGATCATCGAAGGCCGCGAGATGTCGTGGATGCGGATCGACCGGTACTACGACGCCCCCCGGCGCGACGGCCGCTGGGGCGCCGAGGTCTGGGACGGGCCGCTCGCGGTCGTCGAGGAGCCGCAGACGCTCTTCGAGCCGATGCTCTGCCAGCACTGCGCCAACGCCCCGTGCGAGACGGTCTGCCCGTTCATCGCCACCACCCACAGCGCCGACGGCCTCAACCAGCAGATCTACAACCGGTGCGTGGGCACCCGGTACTGCGCCAACAACTGCCCGTTCAAGGTCCGGCGGTTCAACTTCTGGGAGTACAGCACGGCCCGGGAGAGCGCGCTCTTCCGCTGGCTCGAGCCGCGGCTCTCCCGCCACGCCGACCTCAACGCCCGGGCCCCGATGCAGATGAAGAACAACCCCGAGGTCACGGTCCGCAGCCGCGGCGTGATGGAGAAGTGCTCGTTCTGCATCCAGCGGATCATGGCGGCCCGCGCCGCCGCGACGCGCGCCGGGCGATCGGGCCAACGCCTCCCCGACGGCGCCGTCGTGCCGGCCTGCCTCGAGGCCTGCCCGACCGGCGCGATCGTCTTCGGAGACCTCAACGACCCCGGCTCGGCGGTCGCCCGGCTCGCCGCCCAGCCGCGGGCGATGCGGCTGCTCGCGGCGATCGGCGTCGAACCGTCCATCTCCTACCTGACGAAGGTGCGCAATGACAAGGCATGAGATGAGTCCCTGGGCCACGGTGCAGGACGACAGCCAGCTGACCGGCCGGCCGCTCGTCGTGCCGGGCGCCGGCCCCTACGGCGGCGACCTCGAGATCCCCGAACCGCTGGTGACCGGCGGCAAGAAGTGGGCCGACGTCGACCGCGACATCTGCATGCACGCCGAGCGGTTCCCCACCCGGCGCTGGTGGCTCGCCTTCGGCGTCGCGCTCGCGCTGCTCGGCGTCCTCGTCGTCTCGCTCGCCGTGCTGATCTACTCCGGCATGGGCGTCGTCGGCGTGAACCATCCGGTCGGCTGGGGAACGTTCATCATCAACTTCGTCTTCTGGATCGGCATCGGCCACGCCGGCACGCTGATCTCGGCGGTCCTCTACCTCTTCCGCCAGCCGTGGCGCACCGGGATCAACCGCGCGGCCGAGGCGATGACGATCTTCGCGGTCGCCTGCGCGGGGATCTTCCCGATCATCCACCTCGGCCGCGCCTGGTTCGCCTACTGGCTCGTCCCCTATCCGAACGCCCGCGGGCCGCTCTGGGTGAACTTCACCTCGCCGCTCGCCTGGGACATCTTCGCGATCTCGACCTACGCCCTCGTCTCGATCGCCTTCTGGTACCTCGGCCTGCTGCCCGACCTCGCGACGGTGCGCGACCGCGCCACCCACCCGTGGCGCCGCCGCCTCTACAACGCGCTCAGCTTCGGCTGGACCGGCTCGCAGCGGATGTGGCGCCATTACGAGGCGGCGTACATGATCCTCGCCGGCCTCGCCACGCCGCTGGTCTTCTCGGTGCACACGATCGTCTCGTTCGACTTCGCCACCTCGGTGATGCCGGGATGGCACACGACGATCTTCCCGCCCTACTTCGTCATCGGCGCGATCTTCTCCGGCTTCGCGATGGTCATCACCCTGATGACCTTCATGCGCGGCTACTTCGGGATGAAGAACTACATCACCACGAACCACATGGAGGCGATGGCGAAGATCCTCATGTTCACCGGCATGATGGTCGGCTTCGCCTACACCACCGAGTTCTTCATGGCCTGGTACTCGGGCAGCGAGTGGGAAGGGTTCGTATTCAAGAACCGCGCCTTCGGACCGTACGGCTGGGCGTACGCGATCATGTTCACCTGCAACGCGATCGTGCCGCAGCTCTTCTGGTGGAAGAAGCTTCGGCGCCACACCTGGGTCCTCTTCACGGTCTCGATCCTGGTCAACGTCGGCATGTGGTTCGAGCGCTACGTCATCGTCGTCACCTCGCTGCACCGCGACTACCTCCCCTCCTCCTGGGGGATGTACTCCCTCACCTTCTGGGACTACTCGATCCTCATCGGTTCCTTCGGCCTCTTCTTCACCCTCTTCCTCCTCTTCGTCCGCGTCCTGCCCGTGGTCGCGATCTCGGAGGTCAAGGGGGTGATGGACCCGAGGGTCGCCCGCAGTGCCCCCACCGACAGTGGCGCCGCCGCCGTGACCGCCGGCGCGGCCCCGGGAGCCTGAGCCATGATGCCGACCTCGACCCGCGGCCTGCTCGGCCACTTCTGCACGCCCGACGAGGCGCTCGCCGCCGCCGCCAGGGTGCGTGACGCCGGCTACCGGCATTTCGATTTCCTGACCCCCTTCCCCGTCCACGGGATGGAGGAGGCGATGGGCCAGAAACGCTCCTGGATCCCCTGGGTCACCGGGGTGCTCGCGATCTGCGGCATCCTCTTCGCCCTGGGGCTCCAGTACTGGGCGATGGTCTTCGACTGGCCGCTCAACCACGGCGGCAAGCCGTTCAACGCCTGGCCGGCGTTCATCCCGATCACCTTCGAGGCGATGGTCTTCTGGGCCGCCCTCGGCAGCGCGGTCGTGGCGGTGATCGCCGGCAAGCGGGACACGATCCCGCAGCCGCCGCCGCTGCTCGTCGAAACCGGCGCCACCGTCGACCGGTTCGTCCTCTGGATCTCCGCCACCGATCCCCGCTGGGAGCCCGCCGAGGTCGAAGCGTTCGTCCGCTCGCTCGGCGCCAACGGCGTGCGTTTCGTCGACGTCTCGGGAGGGAACGATGCGTAACCGTCCCCGCGCCTTCACCCTGGCGGCGCTCGCCGCCGCCGCCCTGCTCACCGCCGGCTGCGACCTCGGGCTGCCGGCCGGGCGCACCCCGCACCGCGAGGGCAACCGGCTCGACATGGGCGATCAGCCGAAGCTCAAGCCGCAGCGGGAGGACATCTTCGGCTCCCGGCCCACCGGGCTGATGGAACCCCAGCCGGGGACCGTCGCGATCGACGAGTACCCGTACCCGTACGCCCAGGCCGAGGGCGCGCTCGCCGGCGCCGAGCTCGCCAACCCCCTCGCGCCCGATCCCGCGATCCTCGCCCACGGCAAGTTCGTCTACGAGCAGATCTGCATCACCTGCCACGGCGCCCGCGGCGACGGGGACGGGCTGCTCACCGCGCTCTTCCCCCGCCCGCCGAGCCTGCACACGCAGAGGGTGCGCGACTGGCCCGACGGGGAGATCTTCCACCGCGAGATGCGCGGCCAGGCCTCGATGCCGAGCCACGCCCGGCAGCTCGACGCCCGCGACGCCTGGGCGGTGGTGCTCCACCTCCGGCAGCTGCAGGAGAGCAGCCCGGTCGCCCCCGATCCGAACGCCCCGCCCGCGGCCCCGGCCGCAGCCGAAGACGCCCCCGGAGAGAGCTCATGAGTCACGCCGCCACCACCCCGCTCCCGCCGCCCCCGGGCCGGCTCTCGCTGCCGCTCCCGGTGCGCGCCGTCGCCCTGCTGGCCGCCATCGCGGGCGCCGCCACCTTCGCCTGGACGCTCTCGCGCGGCGAGGCCGCGCTCGCCTGGAGCGCCTATCTGATCGGCGCCTTCTTCACCCTCGGCCTCGCCATCTTCGCCATCTCCTGGCTCGCGATCCTCGCCCTCTCCCGCGGCACCTGGGCGGTGACGCTGCGCCGCCCGACCGAGGCGATGACCACCTGGCTCCTGCCCGGCGGCCTGCTCACGCTCGGGATCGGCTTCGGCCTGCGCGCGCTCTTCCACTGGGCCGACCCCGAGGCCGTGGCCGCCGACCCGCTTCTCACCCACAAGTCACCGTTCCTCAACCCGACGCTCTTCTGGATCGTCGTCGCCGGGAGCCTCGTCGTCTGGATCGCCTTCGGTGCCGCCTTCGTCCGCCTCTCCCGCCGGCAGGATCGCGAGGGGGGGATCACCGCCTCGCTCCGGACCCGCACCCTCGGGGCGATCTTCCTCGTGATCTTCGCGCTGAGCTTCAGCGTCGTGAGCTTCTACCTCCTGCTCTCGCTCGACGCCCACTGGTTCTCGACGATGTGGGCCGCGCTCGTCTTCACCGACGTGGCGCAGACCGGCACCGCCTTCCTCGCCGTCGTCGCCGGCCTGCTGGTGGCCCGCGGCCGCCTCGCCGGCTTCCTCAACGAGAACCACCTGCACGCGCTCGGCAAGATGCTCTTCGCGTGGACCGGCTTCTGGGCGTACATCTACTTCTGTCAGTACCTGCTCATCTGGTACGCCAACATCCCGGAGGAGACGGTCTACTTCCTGCGCCGCACGACGGAGAGCTGGCTGCCGCACCTGCTCGTGGTCACGCTGCTGAAGTTCGTCATCCCGTTCCTGCTCCTGCTGCCGCGGGCGGCGAAGCGGAACCCGCGCATCCTCGTGCCGACCGCGATGCTCCTCCTCCTCGGGCAGTTCATGGAGCTCTACGTCATGGTCGGCCCGGCGCTCGGGCACGGCGCGGAACCCGCGCCGGGACACCTGCCGGGCGTCGAGCTGCTCGTCACCCTCGGCTTCCTCGGTCTCTTCACCCTCGTCTGGGGCTGGTCGCTCGCGCGGCACGAGGCGGTTCCGCTCAAGGAGCCCGCGCTCGCCGCCTGCCTCGACTACCACTCCTGAGGACGGGGTGAAGCGGGGCGAAACCCTCCTCGGTCTCCTCCTCCTCGCCCTCGTCCTCGCCGGCCTCTTCTGGGCGCGGGCGCGCGGCGGCACGGGAGCGGCGGGGACCGGGGAGGGGTTGCCCGACCTCTCCCGCGCCGACGCCGTCGCCGACCTCGGCGCGGTGCGCCTCCGCCTCGCCGTCACGCCGCGGCCGCTCACCGCCTTCGCCGCGCACCGCTGGGAGGTGACGGCGGAGGCCGGCGGCGCCCCGGTGCCGCTCGCCGCCGGCCGGATCTCGTTCGCGATGCGGATGCCGATGGGCGATCACGACTACTCGCTTGAGCCCACCCCCGACGGCGGCGGCGCGGCCGAGGTCGTCCTCCCCCGCTGCGCGAGCGGGGAGCGGCGGTGGATCGCCACGGTCGAGGCCACGGTGGCGGGCGAGCTCCACCGTGCCCGCTTCCGGTTCGATCTCGAGCCGCCCGCCCCGACGCCGTGATCGAGTCGGTCAGCCTCCTCGGCTTCTTCACCCTCGGGCTGCTCGTCGGCTTCGGCCACTGCGTCGGGATGTGCTCGCCGTTCGTCCTCTTCGTCTCCCGCCGCTACGTCCCCGCGACCGGCGGCCGCGGCGCGGTGCTCGCCGCCCAGCTCTGGTACACCGGCGGCCGGATCACGACCTACACGCTCCTGGGCGCGATCGCCGGCGGGGTGGGGAGCGCCGTCGCCCTCGCCGGCTCACTCCTCGGGCTGCAGCGGGCGGCGGCGGTCGTCGCCGGGGCGGCGCTGGTGATCTGGGCGCTCGTCGCCCTCAGCGACCTCGTGCCCGGCCTCGCCACCGGCGGCCGCCTTTTCGGGAAGGTCGCGGCGCGGCTCCGCGGGCGGGTGCCGGGGCATCCGTACGCCACCGGGCTCTTCCTCGGCCTGCTCCCCTGCGGGCCGCTCTACTCGGT
>JAAYLR010000137.1 GCA_012521815.1 Acidobacteriota bacterium | reverse complement strand
TCCCGAAGAACCTCGAGATCTGGTCGCTCGTGACCGTCGAGCAGCTGGGCGAGCTCGCGCAGTACCCCGATGGCGGCCGCGACGTGCTACCCGCTTCGACCGTCGACCTGCTGCGCAACAACTTCGCGTGGTGGCTCGGCCTCGGCGTGCTCTGGCTCGGCCGCCGCCGCACGAACGAGCCGGAGCCGGTTCCGGCGGGCGTCGAGGCCGGCTGCTTCACCATGACGGCGCTGGCGTTCGCGTTCCTCTACTTCGGGGCGATGTGGCGTTTCGGCGTCTATTTCTACCCGTTCGCGAGCCTCGCGGTGCTCTACGAGGCAAGGCAGCGGGGCGTCCGGTTCACGGGCGGGATCCCGGTATGGAACTCGCCCGCTCGCCGGCTCCCGGTTGGCGTGGCGCTGGCGGGCTGCGTCCTGCTCGCGTTGCCCGGGGCGGTCCCGATGGCGCGCTTCTTCCTGGATCGCTCCGCTCCCGGCCCCACCCGGGAAGACGACTGGCGGGAGCTCGCGAGGCACCTTCCGGACGGGGCCCGGGTGGCGGCCCCCTGGGGGCTGACCGGCGCTTACCTTTTCTGGGCCCCGCAGGCGCGCTATCTGAACATCCTCGATCCGATCTTCATGGCGCGCGCCGATCTCGGCGCCTACCGGACCCAGCTCGCCCTCTTCTCGGGCGAGCATCCGGATCCGCCGCTGGCGGTTGGGGAGCAGCTCACGAGCGACTATCTCGCGGTCTCCCGGTTCGCCGCTCCCGCCCGTCTCCGGGCACGGCTGGCGGGGGATCCCCGGTTCGAACCCGTCTACTCCGGCTACAGCCTCCTCTACCGGATCCGGCCGGAGGCGAACACCTCTTTCTGGCTCGACTGGACGGTGCAACCGGGCTCTGCGCAGGGCGTGTCCCGGCCTTATCCGCGGATGGTGAGCGAAACGGGGCGGGCGCTCGAAGGGTTCGTAGACGCCGCCCGGGTGAGCGTCACGACCGAGTGCGTGACCTTCGTGCGCCGGGTCGAACCGGGCGCGGCGATCGGGGCTCTCGACCTCGCTGCCTACGGCCCCGTACGTCTGCGAATCGATGGCGAGCTGCTCTTCACGAGCCGTTCTGCTCCGGGAGCGATCCTTTCGCAGGCTTCCGGTCTCGTTCTGCCGCGACCGCTGGCGGGCGGCGAGGAGGTGACCGTCGAAAGCTGCCCCGACCTGGAGACCGGCCGCAACGGTTTCTATCTCCGTCCCCATCCCGAGGAGAAAGGATGACGCTCTCGCCTGACTGGATCGCGCTCGCCTTCGATCTCGACGGCACCCTCGTCGATTCGCGCCGCGACCTCGCCGCGGCCATCAACGTCGTCCGTGCGGCGCGCGGGCTCGCGCCGCATGCGTTGCCGGCGGTCGAGGGGATGGTGGGGGACGGCGTCGTGATGCTGGTGCGGCGCGCCTTCCCCGAGCTCGACGACGCGGCGCTGCCGGCGGCGATCGCGGAGTTCCTCACGGCCTACGAGCGCGGCTGTCTCGACACGACGCGCCCCTATCCCGGGATCGAGGCGCTGCTCGCCGCGGCCGCCCGGCGGTGGCCGCTCGCGGTGCTGACCAACAAGCCGGAGCGGCTCGCGATCCGGGTGCTCGCCGGCCTCGGGCTCGCCGGGCGGTTCCAGGTCGTGATCGGCGGCGACTCGTTGCCGGTGCGCAAGCCCGATCCGGCGACCCTGCTGCTGGTGGCCGGCCGGCTGCGGGTGCCGGCGGCGCGGCTCCCCCTGGTCGGCGACAGCCGGGTCGATCTCGCCACCGCCCGGGGTGCGGGAGCTCCCGTCATCGCGGTGACCTGGGGATACGGACGCCTGACGGCGGAGGACCTGGCGGGCGCCAACGGGGTCGCGCGCTCCGTGCCGGAACTCGCGGCGCTGCTCGGACTGCCCGCCTCTCCGGGCGGGCCGCGCGCGGCACCCGGCTGCTAGCATCCGCCGCGGTGCCGTTCACACCCTTCTTCTCTTCGGAGCCAGACATGCCGACGATCCGGATTCGTTTCGCCCTCGCCGCCGCCCTGTTCTCGCTGCTCCTCCTGCCGGTCGCTCCCGCTGGTGCCTGCACCAGCATCATGGTCACGAAGGGGGCGAGCGCCGACGGCTCGACGATGGTCACCTACGCCGCCGATTCGCACGACATCTACGGCGAGCTCTACTTCCTCGCCGGCAAGCGGTTCGGAGCCGGTGCGATGCGGGAGATCATCGAATGGGACTCGGGCCGGCACCTCGGCCGGATCCCGCAGCCGGCGGTGACCTACACCCGGATCGGCAACATGAACGAGCACCAGGTCGCGATCTCCGAGACCACCTTCGGTGGCCGCCGCGAGCTCTCCGGGGCGAACGGGATCCTCGACTACGGCTCGCTGATCTACATCGCGCTCGAACGGGCGAAGACCGCGCGCGAGGCGATCCAGGTGATGACGAGCCTGGCCACGGAGCACGGCTACGCCTCCAGCGGCGAGAGCTTCTCGATCGCCGACGCCAAGGAGGTCTGGCTCCTCGAGATGATCGGCAAGGGCAAGGAGCAGAAAGGAGTGGTCTGGGTGGCGCGGCGGGTACCGGAGGGGATGATCTCGGCGCACGCGAACCATGCCCGGATCCGTACCTTCCCGCTCCGCGATCCCGACACCCTCTACGCCACGGACGTGATCTCCTTCGCCCGGGAGCGGGGTTTCTTCGACGGCCCCGACGCGGAGTTCTCCTTCGCCGACGTCTACGCCCCGCTCGATTTCGGGAGCGTCCGTTTCTGCGAGTCCCGGGTCTGGAGCGCCTTCCGGAGGGCCGCGCCGTCGCTCGACCTGCCGGTCGAGATGGCCGACGGCCGCCATCCCGAGGCACGGCTGCCGCTCTGGGTGAAGCCCGACCGGAAGCTCTCCGTCGCCGACGTCATGGAGCTGATGCGGGATCATTTCGAAGGCACGCCGCTCGACATGACACAGGACGTGGGCGCCGGCCCCTTCGCCTGCCCCTACCGTTGGCGGCCGATGACCTGGGAGAGCGACGGCGCGACGTACGTCCACGAGCGGGCGATCTCCACCCAGCAGACCGGCTTCTCGCTCGTCTCCCAGTCGCGTGACTGGCTGCCGGATCCGATCGGCGGGATCCTCTGGTTCGGCGTGGACGACACCTACTCGACGGTCTACGTGCCGATGTACGCGGGGATCCGGGCGGTGCCGCCGACGTTCGCGGAGGGGGTGGCGTCGCTCTCGGAGTTCTCCTGGGATTCGGCGTTCTGGGTCTTCAACTGGGTCGCCAACTACGCCTACTCGCGCTACTCGGACATGATCGTCGACATCCGCGCGGTGCAGCGCGAGCTCGAAGGGCAGTTCTTCGCCGACCAGGCGGCGGTCGAGGAGAAGGCGCTGGCGCTCCACCGGCAGGCCCCCGAGCTCGCGCGCGACTACCTGACCGCCTACTCGGCGGCCGCGGGTGACGGCGTGACCGCGCGCTGGCGCCGGCTCGGCGAGCAGCTCCTCGTCAAGTACATGGACGGCAACGTCAAGGACGAGTTCGGCCGGCCGACCCATCCACGCTATCCGGACGACTGGTACCGCCGGATCGTGCGGGAGCGGGGCGAGCTGTTGCGGGTAGTGCCGATGACGGGCGAGAGCGCCCCGTAGCGAGGCTCGCGCTCAGGCTCTGGCCGGCGGGAAGACGAACCGGTCGGGGAAGAGCTCGGCGAGCGAGGTCAGGCGCCGTTCGCCCGCTTCGTTGACGAGCAGGATCGGCAGGTCGGCGCAGAACTCCGCGAGGACCTCGCGGCAGGCACCGCATGGGGCAGCGGGAGGGGAGCTCGCGGTGGCCACCACGAGGGCGGTGAACTGACGCTCGCCGCGGGCCACCGCGGCGGCGATCGCGTTGCGCTCGGCACAGATCGACAGGCCGTAGCTGCGGTTTTCGACGTTGCAGCCGGTGACGATGCCGCCGCCGGCGAGCGCCAGCGCCGCGCCCACCGGGTAGCGGCTGAAGGGGGCGTAGGCCTGCCGGCGGACCGCCAGCGCGGCGCTCACGAGGGGCTCCCAGTCCATGGCCCGGCAATGTAGCACGCCTGTGAGAGACTCCGGCCGGCCCGTGGCGGCAGAACCCGGATCGCCGGCGTGCCGTAGAACGACCGAATGAGAGCTCCCGAATCGCAGCGGCTGCGCCCCCTCGCCGTCTGGCTGCTCGCGGCCGTGGCCGGGGCGCTCCTGCTCGCCTGGGCGTTCCCGCGCGCCTATCCGTTCTATCCGGAACGGTGGCAGGTAACCCGCGAGGAAGCGGTGCCGATCGCGCTCGAACGCCTCCGGGATCTCGGCGAGCTGCCCCGGGATCCGTACGTCGTGGCCCGGATGGCCGCCGATCCGGTGCTGGACCGGCGCCTGGCGCTCGCCGGGGCCGGCGATCCCGCGGCGCTCCGCGACAGCTGGCTCGGACGGCAGGTCTTCCGGTGGGGGGTGACCGTCTATCCGCCAGGGGGCCACGCCGAGGAGTGGTTCGCCCGCGCCGAGGTCGGGAGCGACGGTTTCGTCTCCGTGCTGAGCCTGCGCCGGCCCCGCGAAGAGGCAGCGGGCGAGCTCGCTGCCGGCGAGGCGCGGGAGCGGGCGGCGGCGTTCCTCCGCGAGCAGGGGTTCGACCTCACCCTTTTCGGGGCCCCGGAGGTCCGCACCGAAGAGCGCGACGCCCGCATCGATACGACGCTGCGCTATCCGCTGCGGGAGGAGGCGCTCGGAGAGGAGGTCCGCTATGGCGTCGAGGTCACCTTCGCCGGCGACCGGCTGACCGGTTTCTCCTCCTGGCTCGACGATCCGGCGCGCAGCGCCCACGAGCAGGAGCTCCAGCTGCCGACTATCTTCGGCAGCCTGAACCTCCTCATCCTCTTCATCGCGCTGCCGTTCGCCGGTGCCCTCTTCGTCCGCCGCTACCACGCCGGCGAGGTCGGGGTGGGGCGAGCGCTGCAGATCGCCGCGGTCTCCTTCGCGGCGAGCCTGCTGCTCGTCGTGGCCGCCAGCCGGCCGGCCGCCGAAGGGCTGAGCATCGGTGCGCTCAGCCGCCAGCAGGTCACCCTGTTCGGGGGCGCGCAGCTCCTCTTCGTCTTCTTCATCCCTCTCGCCCTGACCACGGCGGTGAGCTGGGCGGTGGGGGAGTCGAGCTGCCGGGAGCGGTGGGGAGGGAAGCTGGCCGCCTTCGACGCGCTCTGGCAGCGCCGCTGGCAGAACGCCACGGTGGCCCGTGCCGGGTTGCGGGGGCTCGCGATCGGGCTCCTGATCGCGGCGGCGACGGTGCTGGCGCTCGTGGCGCTCCGCCGCCACGGGGTCACGGCGCCAGCCGCACTGCAGCTCGAGCCCTGGTGGAACCACGCGCGCTGGCCGGGGCTCGCGCTGCTGTTCTACTGCCTGCCGTTCGTCCTCTTCTGGGAGCTCTTCGGGCGCCTCTTCCTGCTCTCCGTGCTCACTCCCCGCCTCGGGAGGGTGCTGACGGCGCTCCTCGTGACGGGGCTGACGGCGCTGGTCTTCATGCCGCCGGTGCTCGTCCTGCCGTTCGCCTGGGCGCTGCCGTTCTGGCTCTCCTGGGCGGGGGTGCTGGTCTTCGTCTTCCTCCGCTACGACCTGCTCGCGACCCTGGTGGCGAGCTACACCGCCCGCGTGGTGCTGGGCGCGATGCCGCTGCTGCGCAGCGGCCATCCCGGCTTCGAGCTGCAGGGAGCGATCGCGGTGCTGACCTGCGCGCTGCCGCTGCTGCTCGCCCTCCGCCATCTGCTCTCCGGCGAGGAGTACGTCTACCGGTGGGACGACGTCCCGCCGCACGTGCGGCGGATCGCCGAGCGCGAGCGGCAGCGGGTGGAGCTGGAGACCGCGCGCAACATCCAGTCGTCGATCCTGCCCGAGCTCCCCGCCTCCCTCTGCGGGCTCGAGCTCGCCTACACCTACCGGCCGGCGACCGAGGTGGGCGGGGACTTCTACGACGCGCTGCCGCTCGCCGACGGCCGGCTCGCGGTGGCGGTCGGGGACGTGGCCGGGCACGGGGTCTCGAGCGGGCTGGTGATGTCGATGGCGCGGGCGGCGCTCGCCGTCCAGGTTGCCCACGACCCCCGGGTCGAGGCGGTCTTCGCGACCCTGAACCGGCTCGTCCACCAGAGCGCGCGCAAGCGGCTGCTGGCGACCCTCTGCTACGCGGTCGTCGATCCGGTCCGCCGGACGCTCGAGCTCGCCAGCGCCGGACATCTCTCTCCGTACCGCGTGACCGGCGCCGGCCGGGTGGAGGCGCTCGAGGCGGGTGCCTACCCGCTCGGCGTCCGGGCCGAGATCGAGGTCCGGGCCCGGTGGGCGAGCCTCGAACCGGGCGATCTCCTCGTGCTCTTCAGCGACGGCGTGATCGAGGCCCGCCCCGGCGGGAGCGACGACCTCTACGGCTTCGAGCGGCTCGAACGGAGCCTCGCGCGCCAGGCCGGCCGCACCGCCGCCGCCGCCCGCGACGCCCTCCTGGCCGACCTCCTCGCCCACACCGGCGATGCCCCGGGCGAGGACGACCTCACCCTCCTCGTCCTCCGGCTGCCGTAGGCGCCGCTTCGCGCCGGGAGCGCCGGGACCTCCCTTTTTCCGTTCGCGCCCGTCCGTTAGACTCCCGCTCCAGAGGCCGCCGCGCCGGGGTGCGGCCGCGGTTCCGGCCACTCGCTGATCCTGGAAGGGGGAAGATTTGAAGATCCACGAATACCAGGCCAAGGAGATCCTGCGCCGCTACGGTGTCACGACGCCGCGCGGGCGGGTCACCGCGGACGCGGCCGAGGCGCGGGCGATCGCCGAGGAGCTGGGCGGGCGTTGCGTCGTCAAGGCCCAGATCCACGCCGGCGGGCGTGGCAAGGGCGGCGGGGTGAAGCTCGCCAAGGATCCGGCGGAGGCCGAAGCGCTGGCCCGCCAGATCCTCGGGATGCAGCTCGTCACCCACCAGACCGGTCCCGAGGGGCAGCTCGTCCGCAAGGTGCTCATCGAGGAGGCGCTCCAGATCGCGCGGGAGCTCTACCTCGCGGTCACGCTCGACCGCGCCGAGAGCAAGCCGGTGATCATCGCCTCGGCGGCGGGCGGAATGGAGATCGAAGAGGTCGCCCAGAAGGATCCGGACGCGATCACCCGCATCCACGTCGATCCCCACCTCGGACTGCTGCCGTTCCAGGGGCGCACGATCGCCCGGCGGCTCGGCCTGAAGGGGGAGACCGCGGCGAAGGCCGCGAAGCTGGTGGCGGCGCTGGTGCGGGCCTATCTCGAGACCGACGCCTCGCTCGCCGAGATCAACCCGCTCATGATCACCGCCGAGGGGGACGTCCTCGCGCTCGACGCGAAGATGAACTTCGACGACAACGCCCTCTTCCGTCACCGCGACATCGTCGAGATGCGTGACCTCGACGAGGAGAACCCGCTCGAGGTCGAGGCGTCGAAGTACAACCTCAACTACATCAAGCTCGACGGCGAGATCGGCTGCATGGTCAACGGCGCCGGTCTCGCGATGGCGACGATGGACATCATCAAGCTGAGCGGCTCGGAGCCCGCCAACTTCCTCGACGTCGGCGGCGGGGCCTCGCAGGAGACGGTCGAGAACGCCTTCCGCATCCTCGTCTCCGACCCGAACGTGAAGGCGGTGATGGTCAACATCTTCGGCGGCATCGTCCGCACCGACCGGATCGCCAACGGCATGCTCGCGGCGCTGCGCAGCCTCGGCGGCGTGGGGATGCCGGTCGTCGTCCGGCTCGAGGGCACCAACTCCGAGCAGGGCCGCGCGATCCTGCGCGAGAGCGAGTTCGACTTCATCGTCGTCGAGACGATGGCCGAAGCGGCGCAGAAGGTCGTCGCGGCGGTGAAGGGAGGTGCGTGATGGCGATCTGGCTCGACGAGAACACCCGGGTTCTGGTGCAGGGGATCACCGGCAAGGAGGGGAAGTACCACGCGCTCAGCTGCCGGGAGTACGGCACGCAGGTGGTGGCCGGCGTCACTCCCGGCAAGGGGGGGGAGGTGGTCGAGGGGATCCCGGTCTTCGACTCGGTGGCCGAGGCCCGCGCCGCGACCGGCGCCAACGCCAGCCTGATCTTCGTGCCGCCGCCGTTCGCGGCCGACGCGATCATGGAGGCGGCGGGCGCCGGCATCGAGCTCACGGTGGCGATCACCGAGGGGATCCCGGTCGCCGACATGCTCAAGGTGAAGACGTTCCTGCGCGATCATCCGACCCGGCTGATCGGTCCCAATTGTCCCGGGATCATCTCCCCGGGCAAGGGGAAGCTCGGGATCATGCCCGGTCACATCCACCGCCCCGGCAGCGTGGGTGTCGTCTCCCGCTCGGGCACGCTCACCTACGAGGCGGTCTGGCAGCTCACCTGCCAGGGCTTCGGCCAGTCGACCTGCGTGGGGATCGGCGGCGACCCGGTCAACGGCACGAACTTCATCGATGTCCTCTCGGCCTTCCGGGACGATCCGCAGACCGAGGCGGTGGTGATGATCGGCGAGATCGGCGGCAGCGCCGAGGAGGAGGCCGCGGCCTGGGTGAAGGCGAACTTCGACCGCCCGGTGATCGGCTTCATCGCCGGCCGCACCGCCCCTCCGGGACGCCGGATGGGCCACGCCGGCGCGATCATCGCCGGCGGCAAGGGGACGGCGAAGGAGAAGATGGAGGCGCTCGCGGCGGCGGGGATCCACGTCTGCGAGTCGCCGGCCGATCTCGGCGCCACCGCCGCCCGGGTGCTCGGCCGGTAGCCGGGCGCCGGAGCCGCGACCGTGTCCACCCCTCCCGTCGAGCTCGCGATCCCGCTCACCGGCTGGCTCGCGCTGCTCGGCGGGGGGGAGTTCACCTTCGGCGAAACGGAAGAGGCCGATCTCGCCTGGCTCGCCCGGACGCCGGCGGGGCCGGTCGGCTTCGTGCCGGCCGCCAGCGGGTCGGAGGAGTATCCGCGCCACTTCGCCACCTATCTCGGTGACCTCTGCGGGCGCCACGTCGAGACGATCCCGATCTACCGGCCCCGCGACGCCCGCCGGGAGCGCAACGCCGAACGGCTCGCCGCGGTCGCCGCGGTCTACCTCGGCGGCGGGTTGACCGAGCAGCTCGTCGACAGCCTCGCAGGCTCTCCCGCGCTCGCGGCGCTGGAGCGGAAGCTCGCTTCCGGGGGTGTCGTCATCGCGATCGCCGCCGCGGCCCAGGCTTGCGGCGCGCTGTTCCGCGGCCTGCGCCCGGGGGTGCCGGGGCGCGGCCTCGGCTGGCTCGCCGGCGCCGCCGTCGAGGCGAACTTCGATCCCGACCACGACCGCCGTCTCCGGCAGCTGCTCGGCGCCGGCGAGGCGCGGGTCGGCCTCGGCATCCCCGAGAGCGGGGCGCTCCTGCTCGGGCCGGCGGGGGAGTGGGCGACGGTGGGGCCGGTCTTCCGGATCGTGGGCGCCGAAGGCGAGCTCGAAGAGATCGAAAACGGTTGAGGTCCGGCGGCTGGTTCGCCCCGCTGCCGCGGCCAGGAAGGAGTCAGAGAGATGATCGCCATTCCATTCGGTGAGCTCGTGCTCGGCGCGACCGTGGCCGCAGCGCTGCTCGTCGCCGGCAGCGTGCAGGCGGCCGAGCTCGACCTCGGCGCCCCGGTTCCGGAGGTCACCGCCCACGATCAGGACGGCGGGGAGGTGGCGCTCGCCACCGCGGCTGCCGACGGTTTCGTGCTCGTCTACTTCTATCCGAAGGCCGACACCCCCGGCTGCACGAAGCAGGCGTGCAGCCTGCGCGACGCCTACGCGGCGCTCGGCGAGAGGGGGGTGCGGATCTTCGGGGTCTCGGCCGACGACGTCGCGGCGCAGAAGGCGTTCCAGGAGAAGTACCGGCTGCCGTTCACGCTGCTCGCCGATCCGGAACGGCAGGTGATCGGAGCGTTCGGAGTTCCGACCCGCCTCGGTTTCGCGAGCCGGCAGGCGTTCCTCTTCCGGGATGGCCGGCTCGTCTGGCGCGATCTGTCGGCCTCCACCGAACAGCAGGCGGCCGACGTCCTCGCGGCGCTCGACCGCCTCGCCGCAGAACCCTGAGGCGGGCCGCCGGCTGACAGACGCGGGCGCGATGCGCTAGGCTTCGCCCCGCGTTCGGCGGCGTCCGCCGCCGCGCTCCCGACCGATCCGAACGAATCGCCCGGGGAAGACCCGGGGCAGGAGAGCCGAACCATGGAGACCACCCTCGCCATCGTCAAGCCGGACGCCGTCGCCGCCGGAAACGCCGGAAAGATCCTCGCCCACCTCGAGCAGGAGGGGTTCCGCCTCCGGGCGCTGCGCCTCGTGCGCCTTTCGCGCGAACAGGCGGAGGGTTTCTACGCGGTCCATCGCGAGCGGCCGTTCTTCGGCAGCCTCGTCGAGTTCATGACGAGCGGCCCCTGCCTGCCGGTGGCGCTCGAGCGCGAGAGCGCCCAGACGCATCTGCGCGAGGTGATGGGCGCCACCGACGTCGCCAAGGCGGCGCCGGGCACGATCCGCAACCTCTACGGCACCTCGATCGAGCGCAACGCGATCCACGGCAGCGACTCGCCCGAGAACGCGGCCCTCGAGCTCGCCTTCTTCTTCTCGCGCACCGAGCTGATCGCGGCCCGCTGAGGCCCCCGCGCTCCGGGGGCGGTCTTGGCCGGCGGCCGGGCATCGGGTACGCTTCGTCCATGACCTACCGCACGCTGCAAGCGATCCCCCGGAGCCAGCTCGATCCCGCCCGCCAGGGCGAGGTGCTGGCGCGCTTCTGTCGCGTCTGCGAGAGCTTCTATCCGCCGCTGCGGCGGCGGCATCTGGGCCGGCCGGTCCTCGGCAAGGATCTCGTCTCGGCTCCCTGCGCGCACGAGGGCGAGCTCTTTGTCCCCGGTGCCGACTGGTGGGAGGAGGCGGTCGCGATCCTGCCGCCGCCCCCGGCCGAAGAGGCTCCGGAAGCCGTCAGGGCCTGACTCAGGCCGCCCCGGTCGCGAGCGCGGCGAGCGCCGCTTCCGGATCCCCACCCAGCTCGAGCTGGACCACCCGCCGCCCGCTCGCCCGCAGGGCGAGCAGGTCGCCGTCCGCCTGGGCGCGGGCGAGGGTCGCGAACCCGAACGGCTCGCCGGGGATCGGCAGATCGTCCCCGAGGCCGAGGAGCTGCACGAAGAGCCCGCCGGCCGGTCCCCCCTTGTGGAGCTGACCGGTGGAGTGGAGATAGCGCGGTCCGTAGCCGAAGGTGACCGGCACGCCGAGGCGCGCCCCGAGCCGGGCGCGCAGCGCGGCCGCGGCCTGGGCGATGCCGGGCCGGTCGTCGGTGTAGGCGAGCAGCGCCACGTAGCGCGGCGCTGCCGCCGCGAGCGCGCTCTCGAGATCGCCGGTCGCCTCGACGGCGGGAAGCGCTCCGGTCTCGCGGCGGGCGGCGAGGAGCGCCCGCGTCTCCCGTTTCGTCGATTCGACGTCGGGCTGATCGAACGGATGGACACCGAGCAGCGCGCCGGCGATGGCGGTGGCCACCTCCCAGCGGAAGAACTCCCCTCCGAGCGCCTCCGGGGAGGCGAGCTCGAGATCGAGGAGCGGCTCGCCGGCGGCGGCGAGGTCGGCGGTGAGGCGGTCGAGCGCCGGCTCGTCCTCCCCGGCGAGGCGAAGGCGCACGGAGAACCGGTGTCCCGGCGGCAGACTGCCCGCGGGAGGGAGCGGCGCCGCGGTCACGGGCACGATCCCTTTCCCGTCCTTCCCGAGGCTCTCGGCCACCAGCTGCTCGGCCCAGAGCCCGAACGCCGCGAGGCGCTCGCTCGCGAGGAGGTCGAGGAACGGCCGGTCGGAGCCGGCCGCCGCGGCCATCGCCACCCCGAGCCGCAGGCCGGGGTTCTCCCCGAGGGACGTCTCCGGGGCGCAGGCCGTGGCCATCGCCGCGGCGCTGGCGAGCAGGGCCGGAAGATCGACGCCGATCAGAGCCGCGGGGACGAGCCCGAAGAGCGAAAGGACGCTGAAACGGCCGCCGATCTCGGGCGGGTTCTCGAAGAGCCGGCGGAACCGCCGCTCGGCGGCGAGGCGTGCGAGCGAGGTCCCCGGATCGGTGATCGCGAGGAACCGGCTACCCGCCGCCTCCGGACCGATCACCGCCACGGTGCGCTCCCAGAAGTGAGCGAAGAGCGCGGCCACCTCGGCGGTGCCGCCCGATTTCGAGGAGACGAGATAGATCGTCCTCGCCGGATCGGTGGCCGCGGTGACCCGTTCCACCCAGGCCGGCACCGTGCTGTCGAGCACATGCAGACGGGGAAAGCCGGGGACGGCGCCGCAGACCCGCCAGAGCACCTCCGCCCCGAGGCTCGAGCCGCCCATGCCGAGGAGGACGACATCGCCGACCCCCTCTTCCCGGATCTCGCGGGCGAGGTCGGCGAGATCGGGGAGCCGCTCCGGCATCGCCGCCGGCAGGTCGAGCCAGCCGAGACGATCGGCGATCTCCCGCGGGCTCTCGCTCCAGAGGGTGTGGTCGCGCTCCCAGAGCCGCGCCACGAGCCGTTTCCGCTCGCTTTCCGCCATCAGCCGTGCCGTCGTCGCCGCGAATCCGGTGGTCATCCTCGCTCCTCCCCGGCGAACCTTCGCCGCTGGTCAGCGTATCGTATGAAGAGATGGGCACGGGGGACAGGGGAAGGCGCGACCGGCCGGGGCGGTTCCAGCGGTTCGAGCAGTTCGTCCGCGACTACACCGCGGGGCTGCGCAAGGAGGACGTCCGGCAGCTCTTCACCCGGGAGATGGCGCAGACCTACGCCGTGCTCGCGCGCGATCAGGACGAGCGGGCGGAGCCGAAGCGGAGGGTCTTCCGTTTCTTCTACCGGATCCGGATCGTCCTCCTCGGTCTCGCCTTCCGGCTCTCGCCGGCGCGCCGCCTCCTCTTCGCGGTCGCGCTGCTCGCCGGGCTCCTCGCGATGAGCGACAACCGGTTCAGCGTGAGCGGCTCCCACGGCACGGTCTTCGCCTGGGACGCCTCCGGATTCTGGAGCTTCGTGAGCGTCGTCGCCTTCGTCTGCCTCCTGGCGATGGAGCTCGTCGACCGGGTGTTGGTGCGCGACGAGCTCGAGGTGGCGCGCGGTGTCCAGCGCCAGCTGCTGCCCGCCGGGGAGGTGGCGATCCCGGGCTGGTCGGTCGCCCACGGCTACCGCACGGCCAACGAGGTCGGGGGCGACTACTACGACTTCCTGCCGCTCGACGGCGGCCGCGTCGCCCTGGCCGTGGGGGACGCGAGCGGCCACGGGATGGCGGCGGGGCTCGTGATGGCGCTCGCGAGCGCGGCGATCCACACCGCGGCCGAGCTCGATCCCGCGCCGCTCGCGGTGGCCCGGGCGGTGCACCGGGTGGTGCTGCGCACCGGCGGGGCGCGGGCGTTCATGAGCCTCTTCTACGGGGTGCTCGATCCGGTCACGGGCGAGCTCGAGTACGTGGGGGCGGGGCATCCGTTCCCGCTCCTGCGGCGCCGGTCGGGTGAGCTCGAGGAGCTCGGCCGGGGTGCCCTGCCGCTCGGCATGCGCCCCGCGCTCGAGCTGCCGGCCGACCGGGTGCGGATCGAACCCGGTGAGCTGCTGGTGCTCTACAGCGACGGGCTGCCCGAGGGGCTCGGCAGCGACGGCGAGGCGTTCGGTTTCGATCGCCTTCGGGAGCTCGGCCGGCAGGGGGGCGACGCGGCGGCGGTGCACCGGCGGATCCTCGCCGCGTTCGACGGCTGGCGCCGTGCCGACGAAAGCCTCGCCGACGACCTGACGCTGGTCGTGCTCGCCCGCGATCCGGCCTGAGGCCGGCGCTACTCGTCCCAGCCTTCGAGCGCCCGGCGCAGCTCGGCGCCGACGCGCTCGAGGTCGCCGGGAGCTTGGGGCTGCCAGCCCGATCCGAACCGTTCCACGAGGAGGCGGGCGGCGGCGGCGCAGCCGCGCTCGCGGCCGAGGAGCTCGAGCAGCTCCCAGCCGCGCGTCGCATCGGCGAGCTCGTCGAATTCGGCGTCGCGACAGAACGCCCAGGCGGCCGCGGCGGCCGAGCCGTATTCGCGGGCGTGATCCTCATGGAGGTAGCCGCCCACCAGGATGGCGAGCCCGGGGTGGGATTCGGCGGTCAGCTCCAGCTCGAGCCGCGTGAGTGAGGGAGTCTCGGGAGGCGGGGAGGCGGGGATCAGCGGTCCGTTCATGAGCCCTCCGTCGGATAGGCGGTGAGCACGTAGAACCCGTCGCCCCGTGCCCGCAGGACGACGCGTGCGCTCGACGCCGGGCGCGGCCGGCGGTCGCCCCGGCGCAGGGTCGTACCCCACTGTACCCCGGACGGGGCACGCTGGTCGAGGGTGAGGTTCGGACGGTGCGGTCCGCGGCGGCGCCAGCGCTCGATGCGGGCGTGGTGGGCCGTCAGCGCGAGGGCGACCGCCTGCTCGGCCGTGGCCCGGTCGGAGAAGGTCGAGGCCGCGGCGAGGCTGCGTTCCCGGGTGAGCCGGGCGCGCAGCTCTGCCTCCGTGCGGCCGACGTGGCGGGCGAGCGTGTGCCCGCCGAGCGCCTCGTCCCGCGCGAGATCGTGGGGTGCGGGCGCCCCCGCCGGGGCGGGGTAGACCGGCGGCTCCGCGCAGCCGCCGAGCGTGGCGACCAGCGCGATGACCACGAGGCCGAGCCGGCTCGTCGCGCGGGCGGCACGGAGAGGGCGGCGCCACACGGCTCAGTACTCCCGGCGGAAGATCCAGAAGAAGAGGCCGGCGACGGCGGCCATCGCGGCGATGGCGAAGCCGGTACCCCACGGGGTGTCGAAAGCCGGCCAGGTGCGTTC
The DNA here is from genome assembly GCA_012521815.1 of Acidobacteriota bacterium. Lineage (GTDB taxonomy): Bacteria > Acidobacteriota > Thermoanaerobaculia > Multivoradales > JAGPDF01 > JAAYLR01. The sequence goes on along the minus strand of JAAYLR010000137.1, from coordinate 7,464 downwards.
GAAGTTCATCCCGTAGAAGCCCGTCACCACCGCGAGCGCGCCGATCACCACGGTCACCCGGGTGAGGCGGTTGACCACCTGATTGAGCCGGTTCGACACCGACGACATGTAGAGGTCGATCAGGCTCGTGAGCAGATCGCGGGAGGTGTCGGTCGCGTCGGTGACCCGCAGCAGGTGGTCGTAAACGTCGCGGAACTGATACCGGAGCGTCTCGGCGTCGAGCAGCCGCTGGTCCTGCCGCAGCAGGACGTGGACCATCTCGCGCTGCGGGTTGACGACCCGGCGGATGTCGACGAGCTTCCGCTTGAGCGCCAGCAGGCGGCCGAGCAGCTCGGGGCGGGGCGTCTCGAGGGTCTCTTCCTCGAGGTCGGAGAGGTCGGCGTCCACGACGTCGAGGAGCGGGAAGTAGCCGTCCACGACGGTGTCGAGCAGGACGTAGAGGAGGTGCCCGAGGCTCGGGGGCGCCCCGCCGGGCCAGTGCTCGAGACGCCGTTCGGCGTCGGCGATCACCGGCTCCTCGCCGGGATGGACGGTGACGAGGAGCCGTTCGGCGACGAAGACGTCGAGCTCGCGGAAGGTCTCCTCCTCGTCGAGATCGGCGCTCGCCGGGTTGAGGATCAGGAAGAGGTGGTCGTCGTACTCCTCGACCTTCGGCCGCTGGCGCTGGTTGCGGGTGTCCTCGATGGCGAGCGGATGGAAATGGAAGAGCCGCGCCATCACCTCGAGGTGTTCGGCCTCCGGCCCGGTGATGTCGACCCAGAGCCGGGAGCTCCCGTCCGCGAGCCGTGACGCGAGCTCGGAGACCGGGATGGGCCGCAACCCGTCCGCGGTGAGCAGGCGGGGTCTCAACGCGCGTCCGCCTTCGGAGCGGGGGCCGGGGCCGCGGACGTACCGCCGAGGCTGGCGTGGCGCAACCGCAGGCTGTTGCTGACCACCGTGAAGCTGCTTGCCGCCATCGCCGCCGCGGCGAGGACCGGATGGAGCTCCCGCAGCGCCGTGGGCAGTGCGGTGAACGGGTAGAGCACGCCCGCGGCGACCGGCAGGAGCAGCACGTTGTAGAAGAACGCCCAGAAGAGGTTCTGCCGGATGATGCGCAGGGTGGCGCGGGAGAGGCGGATGGCACGCGGCACGTCGCGCAGGTCGGCGTGGAGGATCGTGATGTCGGCCGCCTCGCGGGCGACGTCGGCGCCGGTGGCGAGCGCGACGCCGACCTCGGCACGGGCGAGCGCCGGGGCGTCGTTGACGCCGTCGCCGACCATCGCGACCGGCCCGCGCCCCGCCTCCTGGAGCCGTTCGATCTCGGCCACCTTCCCGTCGGGGCGAACCTCGGCGATCGCGCTCCCGATCCCGACCTCGCGGGCCACCGCCTCGGCCACCGGCAGCCGGTCGCCCGAGAGCAGGAGCAGATCGAGGCCGAGGGCGCGCAGCTCGGAGACCGCTGCCGCCGAGCCGGAGCGCAGGTGGTCCCGCACGCCGAGGAGGCCGCCGAGCTCGCCGTCGAGCGCCGCCCAGAGGAGGGTGTGCGCCTCGGCCTCGAGCCGCGCCGCGGCCGCGTCGAGCGCTTCGGTGGTGACGCCGCGCGAGGCGAGGAAGCGGGCACTGCCCACCGCCACCTCGACCCCTTCGACGGTCGCGACGATCCCCTCGCCGGGCAGGGCGGTGAACGCCTCCGGCTCACCGAGGCCGAGCTCTCGCCGCTGCGCTTCGCGCACCACCGCGGTCGCGAGCGGGTGCTCGCTGCCGCGCTCGGCGATGGCGGCAAGCGTGAGGAGCCGCGTCTCGGAGATCCCCGCCGCCGGCACCACCGCCGCGACCTCGGGGGTCCCGACGGTGAGGGTGCCGGTCTTGTCGAGCACCACGGTACGCAGGCTCCCGGCGCGCTCCAGCGCCTCGGCGCTGCGGAAGAGGATCCCCGCCTCCGCCCCCCGCCCGGTGCCGACGAGCACGGCGGTGGGGGTGGCGAGGCCGAGGGCGCAGGGGCAGGCGATGACGAGCACCGCGACCATCCGCAGGAGGCCCGCGGTGAGACCGGCGCCGGCCGCGAGCCACCAGAAGAAGAAGGCGCCGAGGGCGATCGCCACGACCACGGGGACGAAGACCGCCGAGACCCGGTCGGCGAGGCGCTGGATCGGCGCCCGGCTCGCCTGGGCCTCCTCCACGAGCCGGACGATCTGCGCGAGCACGGTGGCGCTCCCCACCGCCCGGGCCTCGACCGTGAGGAGCCCCTCGCGGTTGATCGTGCCGCCCACCACCCGCGCTCCCGGCTCCTTCTCGACCGGCACGCTCTCGCCGGTGAGCAGGCTCTCGTCGACCGCCGAGCGGCCGGTGATCACCACCCCGTCGGTCGGGATCTGCTCGCCGGGGCGCACCCGCAGCCGGTCGCCCGGACGGACCTCGGCGAGCGGCACCTCCCGCTCCTCGTCGCCGTCGAGGAGTCGCGCGGTGCGGGGGCGCAGGTCGGCAAGCGCCCGGAGCGCCGCGCTGGTCCGGCCCTTCGCGCGCGCCTCGAGATATTTCCCGGTCTTGATCAGGGTGAGGATCATCGCTGCGGTTTCGAAGTAGACGTGATCGCCCAGACCCTGCCAGCCGAAGCGGAGCGCGATGGCCACCGCCAGGCTGAAGAAGAAGGCGGTGAAGGAGCCGAGCGCCACCAGGAGATCCATGTTGGCGATGCCGTTGCGCAGCGAGTGCCAGCCGCCGCGCACGAAGTCGCCGCCGAGGTGGATCTGCACCGGGGTGGCGAGGGCGAGGAAGAGCCACGGGATCCAGGCGGCGTATGCCCACGGACCAAACAGCCCGAAGTCCCGGCCCATGCTGAGCGCGAAGAGGGGCACGGTGAAAAGGAGCCCCACGAGCACCTTCCGGCGCTCCCGCCGGGCCTCGGCGGCGCGCGCCTCCCGCTCCCGCTCCGGGTCGGCGGTTCCGGCCGTCTCCACCTCTTCGATCACGTCGTAGCCGGCGCGGCGGATCGCCGCGACCAGATCGCCGTGGCCGGCCACGGCGGGATCGAACTCGACCGTGGCGTGTTCGGTGGCGAGGTTGACCTGCGCGAAGCTGACGCCCGGCACCTTCTTGCGCAGCACGCGCTCGACCGCCAGCGCGCAGTTCGCGCAGGTCATCCCGGTGACGGCGAGCTCCGTCCGGACACACTCACCGCCCGCCGGCGGGTTGCCGGGGGCCGGCTCCGGGCTCATGCCGCTCACGCCTCGGCGGGGGGAAAGCCGATCTCGGCGAGGAGCGCCTCGATCGCGGCCCAGTCGGCGGGCGCCTCCCAGCTGATCTCGACCTGCCTGGTGGCGGCGTCGGCGTGGACGGAAGCGACCCCGGGCAGCTCGCCGAGCTCCTGCTCGATCGTGCGCACGCAGTGGCCGCAGGAGATCTTCGGAACGTGAACCTTTCTCTCGGGCATGGTCGTCTCCTCTCGATCCGGCTCCTCCCGAAGGAGCCGGGGACGTGAGAGCATACCGCCTGGCGGCTGCGGCCGCGGATCGCTCATGCGGCACCCCTCGCCACGTTCGGGGCCGGACGGCCCGGCCATCACGGTCCTGCTCCTGGTGCAGCTCCTCTTCGCGACCCTGCCGGTGGCGGGGAAGGTGGTGCTGCGCGAGATCACGCCGTTCGCCCTGGCCGGTCTGCGGGTGTTGATCGCCACCCCGCTGCTCCTCCTCTACGCCGCCCGCACCGACCGGTTGCTGCCGGAGCGGCGCGACTGGCCCCGGCTGGCGCTCCTCGGGCTGCTCGGGGTGACGGCGAACCAGGGTCTCTTCCTCCTCGGGCTCTCGTTCACCACGGCCACCAGCGCCTCGATCCTCATGCCGGCGATCCCCGTCTTCACGGTGGCCGCCGCGGCGCTGCTCGGCGTCGAGCGGATCGGGCCCCGGCGGCTGCTCGGCATCGCGCTCGCGGCGGCGGGAGCGCTCGTGCTCCTCGACCCTAGGCAGTTCGTGACCGGCTCCCGGGCGAGCTTCGGCACCCTGCTGATCGTCGCCAACTGCCTCTGTTACGCCTTCTTCCTGGTGCTGCTCCGGCCGCTGCTCGCGCGGCTCCCCTGGCGGACGGTGATCGCCTGGTCGTTCCTCTTCGGCGGCCTCGCCCTCGCCGTCGTCACCGCGCCGGCGCTGGCGGCGACGCCCTGGAGGGCGCTCTCCCGGGTGACGATCGCCGGGATCGTCTACATCGGCGTGGGGCCCACGACGCTCGCCTTCGCCCTCAACACCTGGGCGGTGCGGCGCAGCTCGCCGTCGATCGCCGCGGCGTTCACGACGCTGCAGCCGCTCATCACCGCCGGGCTCGCCGCGCTCTGGCTCGCCGAGCGTCCACGCCCCGTGCAGGGCGTGGGCTTCCTGCTGATCGTCCTGGGGCTGGTGGTGGCGTCGTGGGCCGCCGCGCGCCCGCGGCGGCCCCGAGCCTGAGACGGTTCGCGGGCGCGCCCTACTGGAGCGCCGCGAGCAGCACGCCGGCGGCGACCGCCGAGCCGATGACGCCCGCCACGTTCGGCGCCATCGCGTGCATGATCACGAAGTTCTGCGGATCCTCTTCGGCGGCGACGAGCTGTGCCACCCGCGCCGAGTCGGGGACCGCCGAGACGCCGGCGCAGCCGATGATCGGGTTGATCTTCTCCTTCGTGAAGAGATTCATCACCTTGGCGAAGAGCACCCCGCCCGCGGTGGCGACGCCGAAGGCCATCGCCCCGAGGGCGAAGATCTTGATCGACTCCGGCGTGAGGAAACGGGAGGCGTCGGTCGAGCAGCCGACGCAGACGCCGAGGATGATCGTGATCGCGTCGAGGAAGGCGGTGCGGGCGGTCTGGGCGAGCCGCTCGGTCACCCCCGACTCCTTGAGCAGGTTGCCGAAGAAGAGCATGCCGACGAGGCTGATCGAACCCGGCGCGATCATCGCGCAGAGCAGGAAGGCGACGATCGGGAAGATGATCCGCATCCGCTTGGAGACCTGGCGGTTCGGCTTCATCCGGATCAGCCGCTCCTTGCGGCTCGTCAGCAGACGGATGATCGGCGGCTGGATGACCGGCACCAGCGCCATGTACGAGTAGGCGGCGATCGCGATCGGCCCGAGGAATTCGGGGGCGAGGCGGGAGGAGAGGAAGATCGCCGTCGGGCCGTCGGCGCCGCCGATGATCCCGATGGCAGCGGCGTGCTTCGGGTCGAAGCCGAGGTAGAGCGCGCTCCAGAGCGCCCCGAAGATGCCGACCTGCGCCGCCGCGCCGAGCAGGATGAGGCGCGGGGCGGAGAGCATGCAGGAGAAGTCGGTCATCGCCCCGATGCCGAGGAAGACGAGCGGCGGATACCAGCCGCCGGTGACCCCCCCGTAGAGGGTATTGAAGACGCTCCCGACCTCGTAGATGCCGATCCCCATGCCGCGCGCGTAGGGGATGTTCCCGATCAGGATCCCGAAGCCGATCGGCACCAGCAGCAGCGGCTCGTAGTCTTTCTTGATCGCCAGGCCGATGAAGAAGCACCCCACCAGGAGCATCCCGATGTTGCCCCAGCTGAAGTTGCCGATGACCCCCGCCTGGAGGAAGTCGAGGAGAGTACCCATCTGGCTACTGGTAGGCGAGCAGCGCCTGCCCCTCCTTGACCGCGTCGCCGACGCCCACCTTGATCTCCGCCACCTTGCCGGTCGCGGGAGCGGCGATCGAGGTCTTCATCTTCATCGTCTCGAGGACGAAGACCACCTGGTTCTCCTGGAGCGTGTCGCCCACCTTGCACTTCACCTCGAGCACGGTGCCCGCGACGGGGGAGGCGATCGAGCGGCTGCCAGCCGGCGTGCCGGCCGGCGGCGGTGGCGCCGCCGCCGGCAGCGGGGCGGCGGGTGCGGCACCGCCTGCCGTGGGCGGGGTGATGGGCAGAGGCAGGGGAAGGGGGGCGGCGCCGGGGAAACCCTCGGCGGCCTCCAGGACCTCGACGTCGACCTCGTAGGCGACGCCATGCACGGTGATTCTCAGCTTCATGTCCGGTTCTCCGGTGCCGGGTCTCAGGACCGCGGCGTGACCTTCGAAATGACGTGGGAGCCCTGCAGCACCGACCGCCCCGTCACGGACCAGGGGCTGGCGATGTGGTTGGTGGGCAGGAGACGACGAACGCTGCGGATGCGGGCGCGGCCGAGGAAGATCGTGGACACCGCCGCCGAGAGGAGCACGAGCGTGGTGTAGTCGATCGTCGGTGACTTGCCGAAGGCGGCTTCTTCGGCTTCCGCCTCGCTGCTCTGCCACTTCGCGTCGAGACGGCGCATGAGGGAGATCACGCCGACGATGACCCACAGGGCGATGAACACGACGCCCATCCCGACGAGGGTGATCTCGATGGCGAAGCTGTTGTTCACGATGCCATGCCTCACATGGGGATCAGGCCGTGCTTCTTCTGCGGCCGCAGCTCGCGCTTCGCCTTCAGGACCTCCAGCGCGCTCGCGAGGTAGAGGCGAGTCTCCGAAGGCTCGATGATGTCGTCGATCAGCCCCCGGCCGGCGGCGACACGCGGGTTGGAGAAGTGCCGCTGGTACTCCGCCACCCGGTTGCGGAGCTCGGCCGCCGGATCTTCGGCGGCTTCGATCTCCTTGCGGTTCAGCACCCGGACCGCTCCCTCCGCGCCCATGACCGCGATCTCCGCGGTGGGCCAGGCGCAGGCGCGGTCGGCGCCCATCGCCTTCGCGCACATCGCGAGGAAGGCGCCGCCGTACGCCTTGCGGATCACCACGGTGAGCTTCGGCACCGTGGCGGCGGCGTAGGCGAAGAGCATCTTGGCGCCGTGGCGGATGATCCCGCCGAGCTCCTGGCGCACCCCCGGCAGGAAGCCGGGGACGTCCACGAAGGTGATCAGCGGGATGTTGAAGGCGTTGCAGAAACGGATGAAGCGCGCCGCCTTGTCGGAGGCGTCGATGTCGAGCACGCCGGCGCGCACCTGCGGCTGGTTGGCGACGATGCCGACCGTGCGTCCGCTCAGGCGGCCGAACCCGATCACCAGGTTGGCCGCCCAGTCGCGCTGGATCTCGAGGAAGTCGGCCCGGTCGACCGTGCGCAGGATGACCTGGCGGATGTCGTACGGCTCGCGGGGGTCGTCGGGAACGACGGCTTCGAACCCTTCGTCGGCGACGATCACCTCGTCGTGCTGCGCGCTGACGAACGGCGGATCGGCGGTGTTGTTGCTCGGGAGGAAGGAGAGCAGCCGGCGGGTGAGGGCGATCGCCGAGGCGTCGTCGTCGGCGACGAAGTGGACCACGCCGGAGACGCGGGCGTGGTTGTCGGCGCCGCCGAGGTATTCGGCGGTCACCTCTTCGCCCGTCACCTCCTTGATGACCGACGGCCCGGTGATGTAGAGCTGGCCGCTGCCGCGAACCTGGATGATGAAGTCGGTCAGCGCGGGCGAGTAGGCGGCGCCGCCGGCGCACGGACCCGCCACGATCGAGATCTGCGGCACCACGCCCGAGAGCAGGACGTTGCGGTAGAAGATG
>JAAYLR010000009.1 GCA_012521815.1 Acidobacteriota bacterium | reverse complement strand
GTTGTACCCCTTGTAGTCCATCCCGCCGGCGGCGACCCGGGTGCGCAGATGCGCCTGGTCGCCGCGCCGCACCGCGCCCATGGCGTGGCCGGCGCCCCGGGAGGGATCGACCACCACCCGGGCGGCGATCCACTCGGCGCGCTCCGGGGTGAAGCCGAGGTCGCGCAGGAGCCGCGGCAGATCGGCCTGCACCGCCGCGACCGTGGGGTAGCGCGCGCGGGTGAGCTGGTCGAGCTCGGCCTCGCCGTACCGGCCGCGGGGCTTGAAGCCGCTGTACCAGATGTCGAACGGCTCGAGCGGGCGGCCGAGCCGGCGGGCGGCCTCGGCGCCGACGAGCTTCACCTCGGGGGCGGCGAGCACGGAAACGAGGAGCCGCTCGAACTCGGCCTCCGGGATCTGCCGGTTCCGCTCGAACTGCCGCCGGATCCAGCTCGGGGTGTCCGGGGCGAACGGATCGGCCGCGGCCACGGCGCGGAAGACGCTGAGGATCTGCTCGTAGCGGCGGTCGGGCTCCGGCGCGGACGCGACCGCCTCGCCGCCGGCGAGCGGCTGGACGCGGTTGGCGACCGGGTCCCAGAGGAGGTCGGGGTTGTCGATCACCGCGGCCGGGATCTCCTGCCGGACGATCCGCTCCATCACCGCCGCGATCAGGCGCTGGCGGGCGAGCCCCTCGGGGTCGGCGTAGCGCGAGCCGAGCTCGTCGCGCAGCCCCCAGTGGCTGATCAGCCGCAGCCCCTCGGGGAAGGGGCGTTGGCCGTCGGCCGTCACCAGCCGGTCCATCCGGATGTTGTAGCCGGCGATGTACTGGTCGGCGGCGGTCATCGCCTCGCTCGCCCGCTGGAGCACCGGCTGCGGGATCCGCGTGGCGAACTGCTCCATCAGCCGGGCCCGCGCCCATGTCTCGCGGCTCCACTCGGGGCCCTCCGCGAGCATCTCGGCGAGCGAGCGCACCGGGTAGTTGAGGAGCGCGAAGAAGGCGACCTTGCTCGCGAAGAGGTCGGCCAGGAGGTGGGTGTCGAGGTCGACCTGGACGAACAGCTCGTCCCACGGCCGCACCGGGCCGGTGTCGAGGTCGAGCGGGGTGAGCTGCTCGCGGCGGATCTCGTGGAGGCGGCCGGTCATCTCCTCGAGCACCCGGGAGAGCCGTTCGGCGGCGGCGGTGAGGTCCGCCTCGTCGGTGAGGAACTGCGCCTCGCAGAAGGCGAGGTAGGCCGCCTCGTCGCCATCCTCGGGCCACCAGCGGGCGGCCACCTGCGCGGCGCCGAGCCGCGCGCGGGCCGCGTGCGCCTCGCCGTGCAGGGCGACCAGCCGGGCGACGGCGTTGTCGACCGCCGCGGCCGGCAGGCCGGGGGCGGGGGCGGTGGCGCCGAACGCGAAACTGGCGCCGAACAGGGGCAGCAGCAGGGTCAGGCAGAGCAGGGTGCGCATCGTTTGTCTCCTCAACGGCGCTTGGCGGGGGCTCCGAAACCGCGCGGGAGCTTCATCCCCAGATTGGCAACGACGAACGCGAACGTGTCGGCGCTCTCCTCGATCCGCTTCGCGACCGGGGTGCCGGCGCCGTGGCCGGCCCGGGTCTCGATCCGGATCAGGACCGGCTTCGGCCCGGCCTGGGCCGCCTGGAGCGCCGCCGCGAACTTGAAGCTGTGCCCCGGGATCACCCGGTCGTCGGTGTCGGC
>JAAYLR010000136.1 GCA_012521815.1 Acidobacteriota bacterium | reverse complement strand
GGCGGCCGAAGAGCCCCGCGAGGCTGCGCTGCGCGGCGAGCAGCCGGCGCAGCGGCTGGACGAACTGGGCCCAGGAGAGGCCGGCGAGCAGAGCGATGAGGAGGAGCGCCGCCGCCGTCGCCCAGGCGGCCCCCCGGCGCATCCGCAGCGCCGCCGCCTCGGCCACCGCGGTCGGCTGGCGCGAGAGCACCGCCCAGCCGCTCGTGCCGACCGGCGCGAAAGCGCCGAGGAAGGTGCCGCCGCTGGCGGTGGTCATCCGGCGCTTCGCTCCCATCACCTCGCCGGAGAGGGCGGCTTCCACGAGCTCGGCGGGCCACTCGGCGAGCGGTGTCCGGGAACCGGCGAGGCGGAGGCCTTCGGAAGAGACGAGCACGAGATCCGCCTCCTCGCCGAGCTCGGTCGGCTGGAGCAGCTCGTCGAGCTCGCGGGCGTCGGCGACGATCCTTGCGAGCACCCCCTCCCCGGCCGGCACGTCCACGAGGAGGACCGGGCCGTCGGCGCTCTCGAGGAGCACCGGCTGCGCGTCGGCGGGATGGCCGTCGGCCACGGCGGCGGCGGCGCGGGCTTCCGCGCTCTTGAGCTGCGCCCGGAGCAGCTCCTCGCCCCGGGCCGTGACCAGCGCGATCACGAGCACGCCGCGGTCGGCGTACCCCTGCAGGCTCGTGCTCAGCACCTCCGCGGTGGCTTCCGACCGCAGCCCGCTGGCGGCGGCGTTCGCCGCCACCGCGGCGGCCAGCGCCGTGCGTTCGCCGACGAACGCCTCCACCCGCGCCGCGGTGGCCCGGGCCGCCAGCGTGTGCGAGCGCAGCACCTGGTCTTCCAGCGCCTCCCGGTTGATGGTGGTGAGCAGGGCGACGGCGAGCGCGAGCGGCAGCAGCCCGACGACGCCGAGCGCGAGGCCGATCCGCGGCAGCAGCCCGAAGCGGGGGCCGGCGGCCGGATGCTGTCCGTTGCCGGTGTGGGTGACGGTGGATTTCGGCGTGCCGCGAGCCCCTGCTGGGCGGCGATCCTCAGGCTTGGTCAACTCTCGGATCTCCTCTGGCGCTGCTCCCTGCCGGCTCGCCGCCGGACACCCAATCACGGTATCGTCGTATCATAGCGATTCGACTTGGCCTCTCATCAAGGAGGGACGGGCGATGCACAGAGTTGCGCTCCTCGGCCTCGGGCTGTTTGCCGCCGGTCTCGCCGCCGGCGAAGGGCCGCCGCTGGATCGCGGCTGGCACGTGGTGCGGCCGGGTGACACCCTCGAAGGGATCACCGCCTACTACCTCGGCAGCCCCGCGCGCTGGCGCGAGAACTGGGCCCTCAACCCGGGGATCAAGGACCCCGACCTGCTCCATCCCGGCGAGCGGCTCCAGGTGCTCGTTTCGCCCGAGCACTCCCGCCACGCGGCGCTGGTCTGGCGGCGGGCGCGGCTGGTGGACGCCCAGCAGCCGCCGCGCGACTGGATGAACGCCGAGATCGGCGACCTCCTCGTGCGGCGCGACGGCGTGCGTACCGGCGCGCGCTCCTCGGCCGAGCTGGCGTTCACCGACGGCAGCCGGATCTGGATGACGGAGAACTCGCTCGTCTTCCTCCGCTCCACGGCCCGCGCCCCGCGCGTGGCGCCGTCGCGGGAGGTGGAGATCGTCTCCGGCCGTGCCGATCTGGAGCTCACGGCGCCGGCCGCCCGGGCGGCGGCGGTGGAGGTCGTGATGGGGCCGGCCCGCGCGAGCGTGCGGGCCGCCGCCGGCGAAGGAGCGCAGTCGCG
>JAAYLR010000135.1 GCA_012521815.1 Acidobacteriota bacterium | reverse complement strand
GAACAGAGCGATCCGGAAGGGACGGCGCACCCCGGAACTCTACCCGAGCCGTCCGCCGCCCGGCGTCCGGAGTTTGACGGCGCCCGACGGCTGGCATACCGTCCCTAGCCGTCGACACCTCTCACGCGACCCCGACTCCCGATGAAAGTCACCGAACACCTCGCCCGCGCCACCGAGCCGCTTCTGAGCTTCGAGATCATCCCGCCGCTGCGCGGCGGCAACGTGCAGAGCCTGCTCGCGCTCATCGACGACCTGCAGCCGTTCCGGCCGCCGTTCATCGACATCACCAGCCACGCCGCCGAGGTCGTCTACGAGGAGACGCCGCAGGGGATCCAGCGGCGGGTGAAGCGGAAGCGCCCCGGCACGCTCGGGGTCTGCGCGCTGATCCAGAACAAGTACGGGATCGACGCCGTCCCCCACGTGCTCTGCACCGGCTTCACCCGCGAGGAGACCGAGGACTTCCTCATCGAGCTCCGCTACCTCGGCATCGACAACGTGCTCGCGGTGCGCGGCGACGAGAACGGCTACCAGAAGCCGCTCAAGCACGGGCGCAGCGCCAACCACCACGCGGTGGAGCTGGTGCAGCAGATCACCGCGATGAACCAGGGGCGCTACCTCGCCGACGATCTGCTCGACGCCCATCCGTCGGACTTCTGCGTCGGCGTCGCCGGCTATCCCGAGAAGCATTTCGAGGCCCCCAACCCGACCACCGACCTGCGGCACCTCAAGGCGAAGGTCGACGCCGGCGCCGAATACGTGGTCACCCAGATGTTCTTCGACAACCGCCGCTTCTTCGCCTTCGTCGACGCCTGCCGGGCGGCCGGGATCACGGTGCCGATCATCCCCGGCCTCAAGGTGCTCACGAGCCGCCGGCACCTGACCTCGATCCCGCGCAACTTCTTCGTCGACATCCCCTCCGAGCTGGCCGACGAGATCGCCGCCGCACCCGACGACGAGATCGCCGAGATCGGCGCGCTCTGGACCGTGCGGCAGACCGAGGAGCTGCTCGCGGCGGGAGTGCCGGCGCTGCACTTCTTCGTCATGCAGAGCAGCCACGCGATCAAGAAGGTGATGGCGCGGCTCGGCTCGCGTTGACACCTCCGCGCGACCGGCGCTAGATTCCGCCTGCATTCGGAGCGGCCCGGGCGCAGGCGACCGGGCTCGGCAACCTGGGACGGACACCCAAGGTGCCCTCCCCCTCGCTGCGAGGGGGGATGCGGCCGGGATCGCGAGCGATCCCGGCAACCAACTGTCCGGAGCGCGCGACCCGCTTCCGAATGCGATGACGGAGGCGGGTTTTCTCTTGCCCGCCGGAAAGGCTGGCGCGATGCAGATTCCCACGCAGGACGGCTTCACCGTCCCCGTTCAGGCCGCCGACCGCGAAGAGCGGACGGTGGCCCTCCTCGCCGCGTTCGACGAGCGGATCCTGGTCATGGACGGCGCCACCGGCACGGCCCTCCAGAACGTCGCCCTCACCGCCGCGGATTTCGGCGGCCCCGATCTGGAAGGGTGCAACGAGAACCTCTGCCGCACCCGGCCCGACCTGGTCCTCGGGCTCCACCGGCACTACCTCGAGGCCGGTGCCGACATCGTCGAGACGAACTCGTTCGGCGCCACGCCGCTGGTGCTCGCCGAGTACGGGCTCGCCGCGCAGGCGTTCGCTCTCAACCGGCGCGCGGCGGCGCTCGCGCGCGAGGCGGCCGCCGCGTTCTCCACGCCGGGCCGGCTGCGCTTCGTCTGCGGCGACCTCGGGCCAACCACCCGCGCGATCTCGGTGACCGGCGGGATCGGCTACGAGGAGCTCGCCGACCACTTCCGGATCCAGGCGCTCGGCCTGATGGCCGGCGGCGCCGACTACCTCCTCCTCGAGACCTGCCAGGACACCCGCAACGTGAAGGCCGGCCTCGCGGGGATCGAGGCGGCGTTCGCGGCGGCGGGCTGGCGGCTGCCGGTGGCGGTCTCCGCGACGATCGAGACCACCGGCACGATGCTCGCCGGGCAGGATGCCGAGGCGCTCGCGGTCTCGCTCCTCCACGCCGACCTGCTCTACCTCGGTCTCAACTGCGCCACCGGCCCGGAGCTGATGGCCGATCACCTGCGCACCCTCTCCACTCTCTGCCGCTGCCGGGTGGGCTGCGTTCCCAACGCCGGGCTGCCCGACGAGGAGGGGCGGTACCGCGAGAGCCCGGAGGATTTCCAGCGGGTCTTCGCGCGCTTCCTCGAGGAGGGATGGCTCAACCTCGTGGGCGGCTGCTGCGGCACCACCGAGCGCCACATCGCGGCGCTCGCCGCGCTCGTCGCCGGCCGCCGCCCGCGCCCGCTGCCCACCCACCGGCGTGCCTTCGTCTCCGGTATCGAGGCGGTCGAGCTGACGCCGGAGGCGCGGCCGCTGCTCGTCGGTGAGCGCACGAACGTCCTCGGCTCGAAGCGGTTCCGTGAGCTCATCGCGGCCAGCGACTACGAGGGCGCCACCGAGGTCGGCCGCGCCCAGGTGCGGGCCGGCGCGCAGGTGCTCGACATCTGCCTGCAGGATCCCGACCGGGACGAGCGCGCCGACGTCGAGGCGTTCCTCGCCAAGCTCGTGCGCGCCGTCCGGGTGCCGCTGATGATCGACTCGACCGACCCGGAGGTGATGGCGCGGGCGCTGACCTGGTGCCAGGGCAAGGCGGTGCTCAACTCCGTGAACCTCGAGGACGGTCCCGAGCGGGTGGCGCGGGTGGCGGCGCTCGCCCGGAGCCACGGCGCGGCGCTGGTCGTCGGGCTGATCGACGAGCGCGGGATGGCGGTGGATCTCGAGCGGAAGCTCGCGGTCGCCCGGCGCAGCTACGAGCTGCTCACCGGCGAGCTCGGGATCCCGCCCGAGGACCTCTGGTTCGACCCCCTCGTCTTCCCCTGCGGCACCGGCGACGAGACCTATCTCGGCGCCGCCGCCGCCACGATCGCGGCGGTGCGCCGCCTCGGCGAGGAGCTGCCGTACGCCCGGACGGTGCTCGGGATCTCGAACGTCTCCTTCGGCCTGCCGGCGGCGGGACGCGAGGTGCTCAACTCGGTCTTCCTCTACCGCTGCACGCTCGCGGGGCTCGATGCCGCGATCGTCAACACCGAGCGGCTCGCCCGCTACGCCGAGATCCCTCCGGAGGAACGGGCGCTCGCCGAGGCGCTCCTCGATCTCGCCCCCGGCGAGCGCGCCGCCGGCGAGGCGGCGGTCGCCGCCTTCACCGCCCACTTCCGCGACCGGAAGGCCGGCGCCACCGCGCGGCCGCGCGCTGCCCTCCCGCTCGCCGAGCGGCTCGCCCGCGCGATCGTGGAGGGATCGAAAGAGGGGCTCGAGGAGGATCTCGCCGCGGCGCTCCACGATCCCCGCTGGCCGACCGCGCTCGACCTCGTCAACGGCCCGCTGCTCGCCGGCATGGCGGAGGTCGGGCGGCTCTTCAACGAGAACCAGCTCATCGTCGCCGAGGTGCTCCAGTCGGCCGAGGTGATGAAGGCGGCGGTATCGTTCCTCGAGCCGCACATGGAGCGCACCGGCGGCACCGGCCGGGGGCGGGTGCTGCTCGCCACCGTCAAGGGCGACGTCCACGACATCGGCAAGAACCTCGTCGAGATCGTGCTCGCCAACAACGGCTTCGAGGTCGTCAACCTCGGCATCAAGATCCCCTCCGAGACGCTGCTCCAGGCGATCCGCGAGCACCGGCCCGACCTCGTGGGCCTCTCCGGTCTGCTCGTGAAAAGCGCCCATCAGATGGCCACCACCGCCGCCGACCTCGCGGCGGAAGGGATCACCGTGCCCCTGCTCGTCGGCGGCGCGGCGCTCACCCGCCGGTTCACGCATCAGCGGATCGCCGCCGCCTACGGCGGCTTCTGCACCTATGCCCGCGACGCGATGCACGGCCTCGCGCTCGCCGAGCGGCTCAGCGACCCCGCGAAGCGCCCCGCGCTCGAAGCGGAGATCGCCGCGCTCGCCGCGGCCGACCGGGCCGCCGCCGGCGAGACGACCGCCACGGCGGCGCCCGCGGTGACCGGGCCGCGGCGCGCTCCGGTACGGCATGATCTCACGCCACCGCCACCACCCGATCTCGATCGCCATGTCGAGACGCTCGACCTCGACGCGGTCTGGGCGGAGCTCAACCCGCAGATGCTCTTCGGCAAGCACCTCGGCCTGCGCGGCCCGGTGACGCGGCTCGCGGCCGCCGGGGACGAGAAGTACCGGCGGCTCGCGGCGCTCGTCGCGGAGCTCCAGACCGCAGGGCGCGCGGGAGAGATGGTCGCGCGCGCGGTCTGGCGCTTCTTCCCGGCGCGGGCGGAGGGGGAGCGGCTCACCCTGCTCGACCCGGAGAGCGGCACCGTGGCCGCGAGCTGGCTCCTGCCGCGCCAGAGCGGGCCGGACGGGCTCTGCCTCACCGACTACGTGCTCGCCGGCGATCACGTCGCGCTCCTCGTGGCGAGCGCCGGGGCCGGGGTCCGCGAGCGGGTCGAGGCGTGGAAGGCGCGGGGCGAGTACCTGCGCAGCCACGCCTGGGCCGCGCTCGCGCTGGAGACCGCGGAGGCCGCGGCCGAGCACCTCCACGCGCGCCTCCGCACCCTCTGGGGGATCCCCGATCCGCCCGCGACCACGGTCCACGACCGCCACCAGGCGCGCTACCGCGGCAAGCGGTACAGCTTCGGCTACCCGGCCTGCCCCGACCTCACCGGCCAGCGGGCGCTCTTCGCCGCGCTCGCCCCGGAGGAGATCGGCGTCGTCCTCACCGACGGCGACATGATGGAGCCCGAGGCGTCGGTCTCCGCCCTCGTCTTCCACCACCCCGAGGCGCGCTACTTCGGGGTCTGAGCGGACCGCGGGCCGCCGCGGGGCTCACTCCGCCCGAGCGCGGCAGGAGACGAGGTAGACCCAGAGGCCGAGGGCGAGGAAGAGGCCGAGACCGAGCCAGTTCGACCAGGCGGCGAGGAGCGCCCCGAAGCCGCCCCAGCGGGTCAGGTCGGGGACGAAGGTCCGCCCCGCCGACTCCTCGAAGAAGCGGAGGAGCGCGGTGAGCACGCCGATGATCGCGCCGCCGGCGACGAACCCGGAGGCGATGAGCGTCCCCTTCTCGTGCCGGGCCCGGGCGAGCTTCTCCACCATCGTCGACCGCTCCACGAACCAGGCGGCGAGCGCGCCGATGACGAGCGGCGAGTTGAGCTCCATCGGCAGGTACATGCCGAGCGCGAAGGCGAGGCCGGAGACCTGGCACATCTCGGCGGCGAGCGCGAAGACGCCGCCGATCGCGTAGAGGAACCAGGGGGTGCCGCTCTCCCCCATCACCCCGCGGAGCACCGCGGCCATCGCGTTGGGCTGCGGCGCCGGCAGCGGGTTGGGGTGCGCGGGCGAAGGGGCGAAGCCGTAGACCTTCGCCATGAGCAGGATCACCGCGGTGGTCGCCGCCGAGGCGACGACTGCGCCGAGCAGGTTCGCGATCTCGATCCGGCGCGGGGTGGCCCCGAGCCAGTAGCCGATCTTGTACTGGGTCACGAGCGAGCCGCTCATCGAGAGCGCGGTGCAGACCACGCCGCCGATCAGGAGCGTCTGCAGCATCCCGCTCGCGCCGGTGAGGCCGAGCCCGGCGAGCGCCACCGCGGTGACGATCAGGGTCGTGAGCGTCATCCCCGAGATCGGGGTGATCGAGATCATCGCGATCGCCCACGCCGAGACCGCGGTGAAGAGGAAGGCGATCACCAGCGTCATCCCGGTCGAGACGAGGGCGAGGCGGGAGGCGCCCTCCACCCCGGCGAGCACCGAGAAGCGGAAGTAGCCGAGGGTCGCGAGCCCCACCACGGCGATGCCGGCGAGCACCGCGGACATCGACAGCGCATGGTCGGTGCGTACCGGCTCCGCCCGCGCCCCCTGGCCGCGCGCGAGCCGCGCCACCTCGCCGAACGCCTGCCGGGTGGCCTGCGCGATCACCGGCGCCATCTTGACGATCGAGAGCACCCCGGCGGCGAAGATGCCGCCGATCCCGATCGGCCGCACGTAGTCGTAGAAGATCTCGTCGGCCGGCATCGCGGCGAGCGGCACGGCGGCGCCGAGGATCGGCTCGCCGAGGTACTGGCCGAGCCAGCCGAAGAGCGGCACGAGCACGAAGAACGAGACCATCGAACCGGCCATGATGATCGCGGCGTAGCGCAGCCCCATGATGTAGCCGAGCCCGAGCACGGCGGCCGAGGTGTTCATCGTGAAGACCGCCTTGGTCCGCTGGGTGAACTGCGCGAGCCCGGCGATCGCCTCGGTGGAGAAGACCTCCGTCCAGCCGCGCATCGCCGGGCCGACGAAGTCGAAGAGGGCGGCGAGACCGGCCGAGTAGGAGAGCACCTTCGCGCTCTCGCCCCCCCGCTTGCCGGCCACGAGGATCTCGGTCGTCGCCCGCGCCTCCGGGAACGGGAGCCGCCCGTGCAGGTCGCGGGTGAAGTAGCGGCGGAACGGGGCGAGCAGGAAGACGCCGAGCAGCGCGCCGAGCAGCGGCACGAGGAAGATCTGCAGGAGCGAGGAGCGCCCTTCGAGCCCGAGGATGTAGATCGCCGGCATCGTGAAGACCGAGCCGCCGGCGACGATCCCCGAGGTGGCGCCGATCGCGAGCACGTTGACGTTCTCGAGCAGGCTCGAGGCGTGCGACTTCATCACCTTCACCGCGAAGACCGAGAAGCCGACGGCGAGGATCGAGATCGGGATCGCCGACTCGATCCCCTGTCCGAGCTTGAGCGCGATGTAGGTGCAGGCGGCCGAGAAGACGATCGACCAGAAGACCCCCTGCACCACCGAACGGAGCGTGACCTCGGGGAGCCGGACCCCGTCGGGGATCACCGGCTCGTACGGCTCGCCGGGCGCGAGCTCCCGGAAAGCGTTCTCCGGCAGGTGGACGTCGTCGGGCACGGGAGGCGGCGGCACGGTGGACATGCGGCGCATTCTAGCCAGAGCGCAGCCGCCTCTCCGGATCTCTAGCGGCCGCCGATCCGCATCTCCCCGGCGGCGGAGTAGGCGGTGAACTCGGGTGCGTACATCGACTGGACGGTGGCCGGGCCGGTGCGGAAGGTGCCGGCGGTGGCGGCGCGGAGGCGGTACTTGAGCGTGTACTCGCCGGCCGGGAGCGTTTCGAAGAAGAAGTTCGCGCCGCTGTCGCGGCTCTCCTCGTAGCGGACGACGCCGAGATCCCAGCGCCAGCCCGACTCGCTCCGGTCGGGTTCGAGGCCGGCCGGGCGCGGGTCGCGCAGGTGGACGTACTCGGCCGCCACCCGGCTCGTGAGGGTGAGGTGGACCTCCACCTCGTCGCCCACCGCGAGCGGCGCCCCGGGCGCGAGGGGTTCGAGGACCACCTCCCCCGCGGGCCGGGCGCGGCGGTAGTACCGGCGGGTGACGGCGAAGAGATCGCCATCCCCCCCGGCCGGTGGCTGCTCGGTCGAGAAGTGCCAGGTGGCGGTGGCGAAGGCGAGCCCCGGCGTCTCCTTCGCCACCTCGACGGTCGGGGCGACGGCCGTCGCGAGGTCGGCGCCGGGGATCACCAGCCGCGCCTCGTCGCCGGTGTACGCCTCCGGCTCGAAGACGAAGCGCGTCTCCTGTCCGGCGGCGGCGACCGCGATCTCCTCGCGCTGCGCGATCCCGCCCTCGCGTTCGAGGTAGCGCGCCACCGACCAGAGAGCCTCGGCGGTGGCCCGGGTCGACTTCCAGTGGTTGAGCTTGCGGTTCAGGAAGAGCCACTGCACGAGGCCGTGGCGGCGGCTGTCGTCGGGTGTGATCTCGAGCAGCGCCTGGAGCGCCCAGGCGTGGGTCTCGATCGTGTCCCGGTACCAGAGCCAGGAGCGCGCCTCGGGACGCCAGAAGGTCCCTTCGTCGGGGGTCGTGAGCGCCGAGTCGAAGACGCTCGCGAGCACCCGGCGGGCGTCGGCCGGCCGCTCCATCCGCGCGAGGGTCATCGCCAGCATCAGCTTCGTCATCGGCGCGTGCTCGCGCCACCTCGCAAACGAGCGGTCGAGGATCTCCCGCCGCTCGGCCGCGCTGAAGACGCCGCCCGTCCACTCCGGATCGGGGTAGGCGGTGAGCACGTAGTTGAGGAAGGTGAGGTACTCGAAGCAGCAGCCGTCGGCGCGGCGCAGGTCGGCGAGCCACTGCTCCCGGAAGTCGGCCGCGAGGTACTCCCAGCCGCGGGTCACGAGGTCGCGCGGCACCTCCATCCCCATCGTCGCCGCCCGCGCGAAGCCGTACATCAGGTAGAGCGTCATGTACGGCGAGGGCGGCCCTCCCGGGAACCAGGGGAAGGCGCCGGAAGGGAGCTGCGCGCGGCGGAGCCGGGCGAGCGCCTCGCCGCGGGCCGCCGCGGCGACCTCCGGGTCGAGGAGACGCAGCCAGGCCGCCGCCTCCTCCCGCCCGCCGCGTGCCGTCACGAGCCACGGCGTCTCCTCGAGCGCCAGCCGCCGGTTCGGATCGTCGGCGCGCCACGGCGCGAGCGGCGTGGGCCGCGCCGCGAGCTCGCGCCCCAGCGCCGCGAGGCCGGGGTGCTCCTGGTAGAGCCGGTCGACGAGGCCGCTCGCGAAAAAGCGGTTCAGCGTCTGCTCGGTGCAGTCGTACGGGTAGTCGGCGAGGTAGGGAAGGGCGGCGAGCATTCCGTAGAAGAGCTGCCCGTCCACGGTGACCACCAGCCGGTCGTCGATCCGGGTCGGGTCCGGGGCCCGCAGGGCGGGGAAGTCGAGCTCCCGCCGCTCGGCCCCCGCGAGCGCCGCGAAGCGGGACTGCGCAAGGTGGACCCGGGCCGGCAGCAGCGGCAGGAGCCGCCGCTCGCCGTCGCTCTGCGTGCCGGCGCGGGCGGTCGCGGTGACCGCCACCGCTCCAAGCCGCCGGGGCGCCGTGAGGTGGAAGACGGCGTCGGTTCCCTCCCCGGGGGCGACGCGGAACGGCCGCCGCAGCGCCTCGGGCGCAAGACCGAAGGCGGCCGCGAGGTCCTCGCCGCTCTCCGGATCGGCGAGCGCGAGCTCGAGCTCTCCCGCGAGCTCCTCTCCCGCGGCGTTCTGCACCATCACCCGCAGCTCGGCCGTGTCCCCCTCGCGCAGGAAGCGCGGCAGGTAGGGACGCACCATCAGCTCCTTGGCGGTGCGCACCTCGGCCTCGAGCGCGCCGCTCGCGAGCGTGCGGTCGAGGGCACGCAGCCAGAGCCTCCAGGCGGTGAGCGACTCCGGGACGGTGAACTCGATCGCCACGCTCCCATCGGCACCGGTGAGCAGGTGAGGAGAGAAGAAGGCGGTCTCGGCGAAGTTCTCCCGCGGCGTCACCGGCGGCGTGGCCACCGCGTCCGCCACCCCCTCGCCAGGACCCTCATCCGCGACCTCGGCGTTCGCCGCGGTAGCGAGCGGGGCGGCTTCCATCAGCAGATCGTCGGCGCGCATGGCCCGCTTCTGGAGGGAGTAGGCGCGGAGCCCCGGCCCTCCGATCGGATGGCCGGAGAGCGAGCTGATCTCGTCGTCCCGGTACGCCCTGGAGGGAGGGATCACCACCCACTCCCGCCCCCACACCCCGGTCCAGCGGCTCTCGCCGAGCGAACCGGTCCAGTACGGCAGCGCCGTCCGAACGGGCAGGAGGGTGAACGGATCGGGGGGCGCAAACGGCCGGAAGGCGTCGAGCGCCCGGTCGTACATCGCCGCGAGCAGCTCGGCGGCGCCCGCCTCCACCGGCCGTCCTTCCGGATCGCGCACCACGACCCGGAACGTCTCCGACTCGCCGGGGCGCAGCCGGTCGCGGAAGGAGACGAGCTCGAGCCGGAGCCGCCGGTCGCTCCACGGCACCGTGAGCGCCGCCTCGGCGGTGACGAGCTGGTGATCCGACACGAGCGTGGCCCGCACCGCGAAGCCACCCCGGTCGGTGGCGGCGATCGGCAGCTCGATCACGCCGCTCGCCGCCGGCCCGGTGCGCATCTCGCGGCGGAACGCCTGCCCGTCGCGGAAGAAGTCGAGCCAGATCGTCCCCTCCGGCAGGCCGGTGTGGACGAGAAGGCGGGCCGTCTCCCCCACCTCGACCGTGGGCCGTTCGAAGAGGAGCAGGAGGGGGACCGCCGCCGCGATCTCCCCGGCGGCGGCGACGAGGAGCTCCGCGGCCGTCTCGGCCCGGCCGCCGCTGCCGTCGGGGGAGACGGCGCGGAGCCGGTAGAGCCCCGGCGGCAGCGCCGGCAGCGTGAGGGTGGCGCGCCCGTCGGCGCCATGGTCGAGAGGCCCGGCGACGACCTCCTCGCCGTCCGTCCAGTCGGCGACGAGCTCCCGCCACGGCGCGCCGCGCTCCCAGCGCGGCCGGAGGAGGTCGCCCGGGGTGATCACCGCCGGGGTGCCGTCCGGTGCGGCCGGAGGGGCCGGGAGGGGACGGTCGGCGGGCAGCGCGGGCGCCGCCGGCTGCCCGAGCCGCAGCAGACGCCAGCTCCCGGTGCCGGCGCGCGGCCCGCCGTCGAGATCCTCCCGCCGGACCGTGACCGCCACCGGCGCCCCCGCCGCGAGGTACGGCGCGGGGGGGGCGACCGCGAGGCGCACCGTCGTCCAGCCGAGGCGAAAGACGCGCTCGGCGTCGCGCGTCTCGCCGCCGGCGTCGGTGACCTCTACCCGGAGGCGGTAGCCGTACTCGGTGCCGCTGCCCGCCTCCCGCTCGTCGGCGGCGGGGGTGAAGGCGATCCGGAAGCTCCCGTCGGCGGCGAGGGAGCTCCGTCCGGAGGCGACGACCTCCGGCGCCCGCGGCGGCAGCCAGCCCCACCTGAACCAGCGGGAGAGGAACGTCTCCCGCTCGACGTGCCAGACGACCTCTCCTTCCCCGACCGGCAGGCCGAAGAGGTAGCGGGCGCTGCCGGCGAGCTCGGCCGGCCGGTTCAGCCGCAGCGCCGCCGGCGGTTCGCCGATCTCGACCTCGAAGGTCGGACGCTTGTACTCCTCGACTGCGATCGTGGTCGCGCCGGCGTCCGAGACCTCGAGGCGCCAGAGCCCGAGCGGCCGGCCGGCCGGGATCCGGAGCTCGCCGGCACCGGTGCCGAACTCGTTCGTGGTGACGGTCGCCGCCCCCACCCTTTCGCCGTTCGGATCGCGAAGGATCACCTCGACCGCGACGCCCGGCAGCGGCGTGAGCGCGCCGGTGCGCGCCTCGCCCCCGTAGAGGAGCACCTTCCAGAGGAGCGGCTGCTCCGGCCGGTAGAGCGCCCGGTCGGTGTAGAGCAGGGCCCGCTGGCGGGGTTCAGCCGGCGGTCCGCCCCACCAGGACGGGGCGAGCGTGAGCACGGCGCTTTCGCCGCGGTACCGCCCGACTGCCACCAGCTCCCCGCCGCCCGGCGGGATCGCACCAGCCGCGATCTCCACGGCGCCGTCCGTCCCGGTCCGGACCTGCCGGAGGAGCATCGGCGCCTCACGCCAGTCGTTCCGGTAGATGGCGATCTCCGCGCCGGCGGCGGGGCGGCCGCTCCCCCCTTCGACCGCCCGCAGGTAGAGGCTCTCCACTCCCCGCTCCTGGAGGAGGACGAGGTCGGAGAGCAGCAGAGGGACGGCTTCGAGCCGGTTCCCTGCGGGCGCGAAGTCGGCGCGTGCCGAGGCGACCACGAGGTAGGCCCCCGGCTCGGAGAGCGGAGGCGTCACGAAGGTCCGGTGGCGCTCGAGATCGGGGGTCGCGGGGAGCGTCACCTCCCAGGAGGCGACCGGCGAGTTCGCGGCGACGAGCTGCTCGACCTCCCGCCCCCGCGGCAGGAGGCTCCCGTCCAAGAGGCTCCGGAGGCGCGCGTCGAGATCGATCCGGTAGGCGCGCAGGTGGAGCCGCTCGAGGTTCGCATGGGTGATCTCGAGCGAGCGCCGGCCGGGGGCGTCGGTGGCCATCGCCGCAATCGTGAACTCCGGGGCCTCGAGCGTCGCGACCCGGTGCGCGCAGTTGCGGGCGCCGTCCGAACCGGAGTGGGCTGCCGTCCCTTCCTGCGCGATCTCCCGGGCGCGCCGGCGGGCCCCCGCCTCGCCACTCCCCGCGACCAGATCGGAGAGGGTCGCCATCCCCTCGCTCCACCAGGGGAGATCGCGGAACGCCGGCAGGTACTCCGCGAACGCCGCGCGCACCGCCGCCCGGTCGGCCGGGGCGGTGAAACCCTGATGCAGGAGACGAGAGCGCTCGCGCCGGGCTTCGAGCGCCGCCGCCCGGCGCCCTTCGCCGCGGTGCCACCCTTCGAGGTCGGCGAGCACCGCGGCGAGGCGGGCGAGCGGGTGTGCCGCCGCCGCGTCGGGCGCGGCCGCCGGCGGGGCGTCTCCGGCGAGCGCCGCGGCGTCGAGCAGCCAGAGCCGGGAGTGCTCGGCCGGGCTCCAGAGGGAGGAGTCGGCGAGCAGCTCGGCGAGCAGGTAGGTGAGCGAGTCGCGCAGCGTTCCCCGCACTTCGCGCGGATAGCCGTTGGCGACGAGCCCCGGCAGCTCGCCGGCCCGGCGGCGGCCGAGCGTCACCCGCTCCCGCCAGGCGGCGGCGAAGGCGGCCACCGCCTCCTCGCCGATCTCCCCGGCGCTCCAGAGGGCGATCCCCGCCTCCCGCCCGCCGGCGACCGGCTCCCGCTGGTGGATCTCCCACGAGTAGGACGAGAGGTAGTTGCGCAGCCCCTCGCCGAGGTGGAGCGAGAGCGCGGCACGCGCGGCGGGATCGTCCGGCCAGGCGGCGCGGCGGAGCTCCTCCACCGCCGTCTCGGCCTGACCGAGCGCGGAGCGCAGCTCGGCCGCAGTGAGGAGCGCCCGCGTCCACTCCTCCGTCCGCTCCCCCCGGCGCGCGGCCGCCTCGACCTCGACGACCCGCGCGAGCGCCTCCGCGTACTGCTGGTCGGCGATGAGCGTTTCGATCTCCCGCCAGGCCGGCGAGAGCTTCCCGCCGCCGCCGTTTCCGTCCGCGCCGGCGGCACGGGTCATCAACGGCAGCAGTCCGAGGGCGAGGAGGGCGAAGGTGACGAGGCGGAGCGTGTTCATTCCCGGATTCTAGAGGCGCAAGCGGGTCGCGTGGGCGATCCGACCTATACTCATGGGGTTTTCCCGGAGGTGACCATGAGCCCGTATCCCCGCCAGCCCCGCCCGATCCAGGAGGTCGCTCGCGACCTCGGAATCGCTCCCGAATTCCTCGTTCCCTACGGCGACGACAAGGCGAAGGTGCGCCTCGCGGCACGCGCCGCCTCTAGACGGGAGCCGGGCCGCCTGGTGCTGGTCTCGGCGATCACCCCGACCTCGGCCGGCGAAGGGAAGACCACCGTCTCGATCGGCCTCGCCCAGGGGCTCGCGGCGATCGGCGAACGGGTCTGTCTCGCGCTGCGCGAGCCGTCGCTCGGCCCCACCTTCGGCCTCAAGGGCGGAGCCACCGGCGGCGGCCGCTCGGTGCTCGTCCCCACCGAGGAGATCAACCTCCACTTCACCGGCGACTTCCACGCGGTCTCGTCGGCCCACAACCTGCTCGCGGCGATGCTCGACAACGAGATCCACCACGGCAACCCCCGCGGCATCGACCCGCGGCGGGTCCTCTGGCGGCGAGTGATCGACCTCAACGACCGGGCGCTGCGCCACGTGGTGATCGGTCTCGGCGGGGTGCTCGAGGGGGTGCCGCGCGAGACCGGCTTCGACATCACCCCCGCCTCCGAGGTGATGGCCACCCTCTGCCTCGCCGAGGACGCCGACGACCTGCGCCGGCGCCTCGCCCGCCTGCTCGTGGCGATGACGGTGGAGAAGAAGCCGGTCACCGCCGGCGACCTCGGTGCGGTGGGGGCGATGATGGTGCTGCTCAAGGACGCGCTGCGGCCGAACCTGGTGCAGACCGGCGAGGGGGTGCCGGCGTTCGTCCATGGCGGGCCGTTCGCCAACATCGCCCACGGCTGCAACTCGGTGATCGCCACCAAGATGGCGCTCGCTCACGCCGACTGGGTGGTCACCGAGGCCGGCTTCGGCTTCGACCTCGGCGCCGAGAAGTTCTACGACATCAAATGCCGGAGCGCCGGCCTCGACACCGCCGCGGTGGTCCTGGTCGCCACGGTGCGGGCGCTCAAGCGCCATGGCGGGGTGACCGGCCGGGAGGCGCTCGCCATCCCCGACCCGGCCGCGGTCGAGCGCGGCCTCGGCAACCTCGAGAAGCACATCCAGAACATCCGGATCTTCGGCGAGCCCCCGGTGGTGGCGATCAACCGGTTCGCCACCGACAGCGACGAGGAGATCGCCGTGGTGCGCCGCGCCTGCGAGGCGGTCGGCGCCCCCTGCGCGGTCGCCGACATCTTCGCCCGCGGCGGCGAGGGCGGCCGGGAGATCGCGCAGGCGGTGGTCGACCATGCGGAGCGGAAGTCCCGGCCGTTCACGCCGCTCTACGCCCTCGACGCGCCGATCCCGGAGAAGATCCTTCGGATCGCCCGGCAGATGTACGGCGCCGACGAGGTGACCTACACCCGGGCGGCGGAGCGCGATCTCGCGGAGATCGCCCGGCTCGGCTATGCGGACCTGCCGGTCTGCATGGCGAAGACCCCGAACTCCCTCACCGACGACCCGCAGATCGTCGGTCGCCCCGAGGAGTTCGACATCACGGTGCGCAACGTCATCCTCGCCGCCGGCGCCGGCTTCGTGGTGCCGCTGCTCGGCGACATCCTCCGCATGCCCGGCCTCCCCGCGAGCCCCCAGGCGGTGCGCATGGACCTCGTCGACGGCAAGGTGGTCGGGCTGCTG
The DNA here is from genome assembly GCA_012521815.1 of Acidobacteriota bacterium. GTDB lineage: Bacteria > Acidobacteriota > Thermoanaerobaculia > Multivoradales > JAGPDF01 > JAAYLR01. The sequence continues at coordinate 36 of JAAYLR010000135.1, read as the reverse complement.
GGGGGGTGAGGCTGGTAGCATCGCGCCGTGGAACAG
>JAAYLR010000008.1 GCA_012521815.1 Acidobacteriota bacterium | reverse complement strand
TCACCGCCAGCTCCTGCCGGAAGCTCCCCTCGACCCCGGCGGGTTCGAGGCCGAGCTCGCGAAAGCGCTGCTCGATGTAGCTCGCCGCCGCCTCGATCCCCGCGGTGCCGATCCCCCGCCCCTCGCGCTCGTCGGCCGCGAGCCAGGCCACGTCCCGCGCGAAGCGGTCGGCCGGCCCTTCCTGGATCTCCGCCTTCCCCTCCTCCACCCAGCGCGCCACGAAGACGTTCGTCTCCCCCGGCTTCTCCTGGTTGCGGTTCGAGGAGAAGGCGAGGCGGCTGCCGTCGGGGGAGAAGATCGGGAAGCCGTCGAAGCTGGGCGCGGTGGTGATCCGCTCGAGGCCGCTGCCGTCGACGTTGATCGCCCAGATGTCGAACTCCCGGCCGTCCGGGTCGCCGAGGTTCGAGGAGAAGAGGATCCGTTCGCCCGAGGGGTGGAAGAACGGCGCGAAGGAGGCGGCGCCGAGGTAGGTGATCTGACGTGCTTCCGTGCCGTCGGCGTTGGCGACCCAGAGCTCCATCCGGCTCGGGCGCACCTTGTCTTCGGCGAGCAGCCGCCGGTACTGCGCGAGCTCTTCGCCCTGCGGACGGGAGGCGCGCCAGACGATCCGCGAGCAGTCGGGAGAGAAGAACGCGCCGCCGTCGTAGCCCGGCTCGTGGGTGAGCCGCAGCAGGTTGCCGCCGTCGGCGTCCATCCGGTAGAGCTCGAGATCGCCGTCGCGCGTCGAGGTGAAGACGATCGAGCCGTCCCGCCGGCAGACGGTCGCTTCGGCGTCGTAGAACTCGTTGTCGGTCAGCCGCACGAGATCACTCCCGTCGAGGCGCGCGCTGTAGAGCTCGTATTCGGGATAGAGCGCCCAGACGTACCCCGCGCGCTGATCCGGCGGCGCCGGGCAGGCTTCGCCGGCATGGTGGGTCGAGGAGAAGAGGATCCGCTCGCCGGCCGGGAAGGTGTAGTAGGCGCAGGTGGTGCGGCCGGTGCCCGTGGAGACGAGCCGTACCTCCCCGGGCTCGTCGACCGGCAGCCGGAAGATCTGATCGCAGCCGTACGGCGGCCGGGTCGACTGCATCACGAGCTCGCGCCCGTCGGGCGACCAGTACGCCTCGGCGTTCTCGCCGCCGAAGGTGAGCTGGCGCAGGTCGGTGAGCCGCCACTCCCCCGGGGCGCGCAGGTCGCCCCGAACGGGCGCCGAGACGAGCACGGCGAGAGCGGCAACGAGAGCAAGCGAGTATGGTTTCATCGGGTGTGGCCCTCCGGAATCGATACGGTTCGACAGGGGGTGCCATGCTACCCCAGCGTCTTTGACAGCCGCCCACGGCGCCGCTATTCTCGGCGTCCGTTCGGATCCCTTCCCTTTCCGGACGGCCCCGTTCGGAATCCGAGATCGCATGCGCCACCACGTCACCACGCTGTCGTTGACCCTGTTCCTGCTCGCTGGCGCCGCGGGTGCCGAAGCCCCGCCGCCGCTCACCCTCGCGCGCGCCCTCGAGATCGCGCGCGCCGGCAACGAGGTGGGAGCGATCGCCGCCGCCCGGCTCGAACGCGCCGAGGCGGCCCGGCACCTCGCGATCAGCCAGCTCGTGCCGGGTCTCTCGCTGACCAGCGTCTATACCCGCCGCGCCCGCGAGGTGAGCCGGCGGGTCGGTGACGACAACGTCACCATCCAGGCTCGCGACGCCCTCAACGGCACCCTGGTGCTCGACAGCGTCCTCTTCAACGCCCGCTCGATTCCGGGGATCCGCGCCGCCAGCCGGGCGCTCGCGGCGCAGCGGTTCGACTCCACGGAGCTCGAGCGGGCGCTCGCCTTCGAGGTCGGCACCACCTTCCTCGCGGTGCTCTCCGCCGAGCGGCTCCACGAGGCGGCGGCGCGGCGGGTCGAGGTGGCCACCCGGACCGCCGAGGATGCCCGCATCCGCCTCGACGCCGGGCTCGCGGCCCGCAACGAGCTGACCCGCTCGGAGCTCGAGCTCGCGAGCGCGCGGCTCGCCGAGACACAGGCCACCAACGCGGTGCGCACCACGCGGCTCGCCCTCGGCCTGCTGCTCGCGACGCCCGTCGAAGGGCCGCTCGTCGAGCCCGAGCCGTTCGCCGAGCCGGGGCGGGACGCGAGCGCGCTCGCCGAGCGCGCCATCGCCAGCAGCGGAGAGCTGCGGGCGCTCGCCGAGCGCGTCGAGGCGGCCCGCCAGCGCGCCCTCGTTCCCGCGCTCGGCTTCGTGCCCACCCTCGATCTGCGCGCCATCTACCGCGGCACCAACGAGGCCGGCCTCTCGGGCCGCGAACGCGACTGGAGCGCGGCGATCACCCTCGGCTGGTCGCTCTTCGACGGCGGCCGGCGCCGTGCCGAGCGGGTGATGGCCGAGGCCGACCTGCACGAGGCGGAGCTCACGCTCGCCCGGCGCTGCCGCGAGGTGGCGGCCGCCGTGGAGCGCGCGCTCAGCGACCTCGAGACCGCCGGCGCCGCGCTCGCCCAGGCCGAGGTGCGGGCCGAAGTCGCGCGGCAGAACGCCGAGGAGGTCGGCGAGCGCTTCGCGCAGGGCCTCGCGTCGGGGCTCGAGCAGGCGGACGCCCTCGTCTCCCGCTTCGAAGCCGAGGCCGAGCTCGCCCGCCAGGGGTTCGCGCTCCACGTCTCGCAGCTCCAGCTGCTCCAGGCCCTCGGCGAATGGCCATTGTCCTCCTCCCCTTCCGAGCCTTCCGCTCCTGAGGTCGCGTCATGAAGCATCCGGCGATCGGTTCGTTCGCTGCCCTCCTGCTCACCCTCCTTCTCTCCGCCCTGACCGGCTGCGACGGCAAGAGCGCGCCGGCCGGTGGCAAGGCGGCCCGCAGCGAGGTGCGCTACCCGGTCGAGCTCCAGACGGTCACCGCACGGCAGGTCGAATACACCGTCAGCGCCGTGGGGTCCGTCGAGGCGTTCGAGCGGGTCGAGGTCACCGCCCGGGTCCCCGGGGCGATCGAGCAGGTGCGGTTCGCCGAGGGCGACATCGTCAGCCCCGAGCAGGTCCTCGTCGAGATCGAACCGGCTCGCTACCGGCTGAGCGTCGAGGCCGCCCGCGCCACCCGCGAACGCGCCGAGGCGGCGCTCGCCGAGGCCAAGGCCGGCCTCGCCCGCCGCGAGGCGGTCAACCAGCGCAACCCCGACCTCGTCCGCGCCGAGGACGTCGACGCCTGGCGAACCCGGGTGGCGATGGCCGAGGCCGACCTCGCCCAGGCCCGCGCGGCGCTCGCGCTCGCCGAGCTGAACCTCCGCGACGCGCTGGTGCGGGCGCCGGTCTCCGGAGTGATCCAGACGCGCAGCGCCCAGACCGGCCAGTACGTGCAGGCGGGCGCGGTGCTGGCGACGCTGCTGCGCCGGGAGCCGCTCCTGCTCCGTTTCCAGGTCCCCGAACAGGACGCCGCGGCGCTGCACTCCGGGATCACGGCACGCTTCCGGGTGCGCGAAGCGCAGACGCCGTACCGGGCGACGATCATCCACGTCGCCGACGCCGCCGATGCGAGCTCGCGGATGGTCGAGATCACCGCGCGGATCGACGATCCGGCGCGCGCCGGCCTCCGCCCCGGGGTCTTCGCCGAGGTGGTGGTCCCGGTCGGCGACTCCGCCACCGCGCCGGTGATCCCCCAGACCTCGATCCGGCCGAGCGAGCGGGGCTTTCTCGCCTTCGTGGCCGAGGACGGGCTCGCGCGCGAGCGGATCCTCACCCTCGGGCTGCGCACCGCCGACGGTCTCGTCGAGGTGCGCAACGGCGTCCAGCCGGGGGAACGGCTGATCATCCGCGGCTCCGAGGCGCTCAGCGACGGGGTGAAGATCGTCGAGGGCGGCGGGGCGATCGTCGAAGGCCCGGGACGCGGGGGCGCGGGACGCGGCAACTCCGGGGAGTCGTCGCGATGAAGCTCACCGACGTCTGCATCGAAAGGCCGGTCTTCGCCTGGATGCTGATGGCGGCGACCATCCTCTTCGGGGTGGTCGCCTTCACGCGGATCGGCATCAGCCAGTTCCCGGACGTCGACTTCCCGACGATCAACGTCTCGGTGGCCTGGGAGGGCGCGGCACCCGAGGTGATCGAGAACGACATCGTCGAGGTGCTCGAGGAGGCGCTCGTCCAGGTCGAGGGGGTGCGCAACATCAACTCCGTCTCCCGGCAGGGGAGCGCCTCGATCACCCTCGAGCTCGACATCGAACGCGACGTCGACCTCGCCCTCCAGGATGCCGCGACCAAGGTCTCGCAGGCGCAGCGGCGCCTGCCGCGCGACATCGACCCGCCGGTCGTCTCGAAGAGCAACCCGGAGGACCAGCCGATCCTCTGGATCACGCTGACCGGCCCCTTCCCGCGGCAGGTGCTCGCCGACTACATGCGCTACCGGGTGCGCGAGCGTCTCCAGACCGTGCCCAACGTGGGCGAGATCATGCAGGGCGGCGCCATCGAGCGGAACGTGCGGATCTGGCTCGACGCCTCCCGGCTCGACGAGAAGGGTCTCACCGTGGTGGACGTCATCGGCGCCCTCCAGCGCGAGCATGTCGAACTCCCCGCGGGCCGCCTCGAGACCTCGGGGCGCGAGGT
>JAAYLR010000134.1 GCA_012521815.1 Acidobacteriota bacterium | reverse complement strand
GCTGCTCTGCTTCAACTACGCCCACCTCTACGGCCTCCACTGCTCCTGCCTGCGCTTCTTCACCGTCTACGGCCCGGCCCAGCGTCCGGAGATGGCGATCCACAAGTTCACCGACCTGATCGCCCGCGGCGAGCCGGTCCCGCTCTACGGCGACGGCAGCACCCGGCGCGACTACACCTACGTGGACGACATCGTCGACGGCATCGTCGCGGCCCGCGACCTCGCGCCGGGCTTCGAGATCTTCAACCTCGGCGGGGCGGAGACGACGCGCCTCGGTGACCTCGTCCGCTGGCTCGCCGCCGAGCTCGGCGTCGAACCGCGGGTCGAACCGCTGCCCGAGCAGCCCGGCGACGTGCCGATCACCTACGCCGACGTGACCAAGGCCGGGCGTCTGCTCGGCTACGCGCCGAAGGTCCCGATCCGGGAAGGGCTCGCCCGCTTCGTCGCCTGGTACCTCGCCGACCGGAAGGCCTGAAGGACGCGGAACCGTGACCGAGCGGAGGAAGCCGCACCGGCTCTCGCTCTTCTCCCAGCGCCTCGACCGGGTCGCCTACATCGCCTACTTCCTCGGCGCGGTGGTGCCGCTCGCGGCGCTGGCGCTGCTCGGCCGGGCGCTGCTCCAGCAGTCGGGCACGGAGACGCGCCCGGTCCTGCTCGCGACCTTCGCCGGCCTCGGCATCCTGAGCCTCGCCGCCTTCTTCGCGCTGCGCCGCACCTCGCGCCAGGCGGTCGAGACGCTCGACCGCGACAACCGGCAGCTCGCGACCCTGCTGCTCGCCTCGCGGGATCTCGCGGCCGCCGAGCACGAGGACGAGGTGCACCGCGCGGCGGTCACCCACGCCGCCCGCCTCGTGGGCAGCGCCCTGCTGCTCGGCCCGGCCGACGCCGCCGGCCGCCACCCGATCCTCGCCGCCACGGGGCCGGCCGCCGCACTCGCCCGGCAGCACGCGCCCGCCGATCTCGAACGGCTCGCCCAGGCCGCCTGCGAGGAGGAGCGGGTGGTGAACGAAGCGCTCGCCGGCAGCGCCTCCTGGCAGCGCGGCGGCCTCTTCGCCACCGCCCTCCCCTGCCGGGCCGGAGACGGACCGAGAGGTGCCCTCGTGGCGCTGCAGCCGCTCGCGGCCGCCGATGCGGAGCGGACCGCCGCCTTCCTCGGTACCCTCGCGCGGATGCTCGGCACCGCCCTGCGCAACGCCGAGCTGCGGGAGACCCAGCGCAACTTCTACACCCACGCGACCCACCTGCTGATCGCCGCTCTCGACGCCCATATCGGCGCGCAGGGGGCGCATGCCACCGCCGTCGCCCACCATGCCACGCGCCTCGGGCGCGCGCTCGGGCTCGACGAGGAGCGGCTGCGCCGCCTCCACACCGCCGCCCTCCTCCACGATCTCGGGATGCTCGGGATCGCGCGCGACCAGCGGACGAACCAGGCGACGGTACGGCTCCATCCGGCTCTCGGCGCCGAGATGCTCGCGCCGATCCGCCTCTGGGAGGAGCTCGCCCCGATCGTCCGCCATCACCACGAGTGGTGGAACGGCGGCGGCTACCCGGACGGCCTCGCCGGCGAGGCGATCCCGCTCGAGGCGCGGATCATCGGCCTCGCCGAGGCGTACGACAGCATGACGAACGCCGCGAGCTACCAGCAGCCCCGCTCCCCCGCGGCCGCCTGCGAGGCGATCCGCGCCGCCGCCGGCACGCAGTTCGATCCCGAGCTGGCCGAGCGCCTGATCGCGCTGGTCGAAAAGGACGAGTCCGGCCGCTGACGGCCGCGGCCAACCGCCCCGCAACGCTTCCGGGCGAGCGGCTCCCCGCGATATGCTCCCCCCGTTCCTCCGGTCCGGCCCGGGCGCCCGGCCCGCCGGTCCCCATATCCGCATGCGCCAACTTCATCCTCGAGAGGTCCAGCCATGAAGATCTGCGTCGTCGGCAGCGGTTACGTCGGTCTGGTGACCGGGGCCTGCCTGGCCGATTTCGGCATGGAGGTCACCGGCGTCGACAAGGACGAGCGGAAGATCGCCGCGCTCGAACGGGGCGAGATCCCGATCTACGAGCCCGGCCTCGAAGAGATCGTCGAGAAGAACGTGAAGGCCGGCCGGCTCGCCTTCACCACCGACCTCGCCCCCGCGGTGCGCGAGGCGCAGGCGGTCTTCATCGCGGTGGGCACCCCGCCGCTGCCCGACGGCTCGGCCGATCTCTCGTTCGTCCGCCAGGTCGCCCAGTCGATCGGCGAGAACCTCAACGGCTTCAAGGTCGTGATCACGAAGTCCACGGTGCCGGTGGGCACCGGCCAGATGGTCGAGGAGATCGTCTCCTCCGTCTCCGGCGGCAACCAGGAGTTCGCGGTGGTCTCGAACCCCGAGTTCCTGCGCGAGGGCTCGGCGATCGAGGACTTCCTCCGCCCCGACCGCGTGGTCATCGGCGCCCGCAGCCAGCGCGCCGTCGAGGTGATGCTGGAGATCTACGCCCCGCTCAAGGTCGCCGGCGTCCCGTTCGTGGTCGCGAACGTGGAGTCCGCGGAGATGATCAAGTACGCCTCGAACGGCTTCCTCGCGACGAAGATCACCTTCGTCAACGAGATCGCCGAGATCTGCGAGGCGGTCGGCGCCGACGTCGAGGTGGTGGCGCGCGGCATGGGGCTCGACAGCCGGATCGGACCGCGCTTCCTCCAGCCGGGCCCCGGCTTCGGCGGCTCCTGCTTCCCGAAAGACACCCGGGCGGTGGGGCAGATCGCGCGCGAGCGCGGCCTCGAGTTCGCGATCATCGACGCGGTGCTCGCGGCCAACGAACGGACGAAGCAGCGGATGGTGGGGAAGATCGAGCGCGCCTTCGGCGGCCTCGACGGCAAGACGATCGCCCTGCTCGGGCTCGCCTTCAAGGGGGACACCGACGACATGCGCGAGTCGCCGGCGATCCCGATCGTCGAGGGGCTCGTCGCCGGCGGCGCCACCGTGCGTGCCTTCGACCCCGCGGCGATGCAGGAGGCCCGGTCGCTGCTGCCGCCGATCGAATACTGCGACGATCCGTACACCGCCGCCACCGGCGCCGACGGCGTGGTGATCGCCACCGAGTGGAACCAGTTCCGCGCCCTCAACCTCGCCGAGCTCCGGAGCCGCCTCGGCACGCCGCTGCTCGTCGACCTGCGCAACCTCTACGAGCCGGCGCGGGTCGCCGCCGCCGGGTTGCGCTACGTCTCGGTGGGACGCGCCGAGGTCGCTCCGTGAAGACCGCCGTCGTCACCGGCGGCGCCGGCTTCCTCGGCTCCCATCTCTGCGAGCGGCTCGTCGCCGAGGGGATGCGGGTGGTCGCGGTCGACAACCTCGTCACCGGCAAGCGGGAGAACCTGCGCGCGCTCGACGGCTCGCCGGCCTTCTCCTTCCTGCTCCACGACGTGTCGCGGCCGTTCACGATCGCCGGCCCGGTCGACTACGTGCTCCATTTCGCCTCCCCCGCCTCGCCGATCGACTACCTCGAGCTGCCGATCCAGACCCTCAAGGTCGGCTCGCTCGGCACCCACAACGGCCTCGGCCTCGCCAAGGCGAAGGGAGCGCGCTTCCTGCTCGCCTCCACCTCCGAGGTCTACGGCGACCCGCTCGTCCATCCGCAGCCGGAGAGCTACTGGGGCAACGTGAACCCGGTCGGTCCGCGCGGCGTCTACGACGAGGCGAAGCGGTTCGCCGAGGCGATGGTGATGGCCTACCACCGGGTGCACGGCCTCGACACCCGCATCGTGCGGATCTTCAACACCTACGGGCCGCGGATGCGGCCGCGCGACGGCCGGGTGGTGCCGGCGTTCCTCCAGCAGGCGCTCACCGGCCGGCCGCTGACGGTCTTCGGCGACGGCAGCCAGACCCGCTCGTTCTGCTACGTGGACGACCTGATCGAGGGGATCTATCGCCTGCTCCTGAGCGCCCAGACCGATCCGGTCAACATCGGCAACCCGCACGAGATGACGATCCTCGAGTTCGCCGAGACGATCCGCGCCGCGGTCGGCGGCGACTCGGAGATCGTCTTCGAGCCGCTGCCCGTCGACGACCCGAAGACCCGGCAGCCGGACATCTCGCTGGCCCGGGAGGTCCTCGGCTGGGAGCCGCGGATCTCCCTCGACGAGGGGATCCGGCGCACCCTCGACTACTTCCGGGAGGTGCTCGCCCGTGACCAGGCCTGAGGAGCTGCTCGCCTTCGCGCTCGAGAAGTACCGGGACCGGATCGAGATCGTTCCCCTCGCCGGGCTCGTCACCGATTCGGCGCGGCGCAACGACCGGCGCGCCGCCTACGTCACCCTCGCCGTACCCGACGAGGTGGTCAAGCAGCTGCGCGGCCCCGCCGCGGAGCGGGACCACCTCTTCCTCGTCCAGATCCCGCGCGAGGTCGGCGAACGCGCCACCTCGCGCATCCTGCTCCCCGGAGAGGTCCGATGAACGCTGTCATCTCCTGTGTCCGCTGCGGGCGCGCCGACGCTCCCGCCCTCACCAAGCCCCCCATGCGCAGTGCCCTCGGCACCGAGATCGCAGCCCATGTCTGCCTCGACTGCTGGCTGGAGTGGGAGCGCGCCGAGGTGATGGTGATCAACGAGCTGCGCCTCAACTTCATGGATCCGGGGGCGGCGCGGGTGCTCGAGTCGCACCTGCGCCAGTTCCTCTCCCTCGATCCCCCCGCCGAGGCGCGGTGAAGGAGCCCGCCGGGCAGCTCGCTCCCGCGCTCCTTGCCGGACTCGAAGCGTTCGATCGCGACGACTACGCCCTCGCCGCCACCCGCTGGGGCGAGGCCGCCGTGGCGGGAGAGGCGGAAGGGGAGCTCCTCGCCGCCCTCGCCGCGCTCGCGCGCGCCGGGGCCGCTGCCGCCGTCCGCGACTTCGCGGCCGGAGAGGCCGAGCTGCTCCGCGCCCGCAGCGCGCTGGCGACGCTTCCCCGGAACCTCCTGGGGGTGGACGTCGCCCGCCTCCGGCGGGAGGCCGAGGCCTGCGATCTCGCGCTCGCCGCGCCCCCCCGCCCCCGGCCCGCAGCCGGGCGCGCGCTCGCCCCCTGGATCCGCCTCGGAGCGCTGGTGGCGTTGCTCGGCGGCACCTTCGCCATCCTCCGCTGGACCCCGGCGGGAGAGCTCGTCCAGCCCGAACGGCTGCTCGCGCTCCTCGAGCGGGCGGACGACCACTGGTGGATGCCCGGCCTCCTCCTCCTGCTCTACGCGGTGCTCTGTCCGCTCGGCGTGCCCGCCACCCCGCTGCTCTTCGTGGGCGGTGCGATCTTCGGCATCGTCCTGGGCACGATCTGGAACGTCCTCGGCACCCTGCTCGGGGCGACGACGACCTACCTCGTCGCCCGCAGCCTCGGCCGCGAGGCCGTCGAGAGGCTCGGTGGCAGCCGGCTCGCCCGCGCCGAGCGGATGCTCCACCGGCACGGCTTCACCGCGCTCGTGGGCCTGCGCTTCCTGCCCGTCCCCTTTCCGTTCGTCAACGCCGCCGCCGCGGTCGCCGGCATCCGCTTCCCGCTCTTCATCGGCAGCTCGGCGGTGGGCCTGACCCCGGCGGTCGCGGTCTGGACCTACTTCTCCGCGGCCCTCGTGCGCTCCGCCGCCGCCGATCGCGCCCGGCTCGCCCGCGAGCTCGCGATCGCGCTCGCGCTCCTCCTCACGCTGGTGATGATCCCCACGGTGGTCCGGCTCGCCCGCCGGCGCCGCCGCCTCGCCAGCTTCCGGCGGGCGCGCGAACGGCGCCTCGCCGCCACCCGCCGCGAGCCCTGAGCTAGCCCGCGCCGAGCGCCTGCTCGACCTGCTCGTGGTCGATCAGGAGGGCGCCGCCCGCCGCCACCCGCGCGGGCTCGTACTCGTAGTCGCGGATCACCCGCCGGAAGACCTCCTTGAGGGCGCGCGCGCCGAGCCGCGGCTGCCGGGCCGCGGCGCGCGCGATCGCCCGCACCGCGGCCGGCGAGAGGGCGAGCTGGACGCCCTGGCTGGCGAAGTAGTCGCGGGCGATCTGGTAGCCCGAGTCGGGCGTCTCGAGGAAGATCCGCACCAGCTCGTCCTCCGCGAGGTCGGCGAGCAGCACCACGGCGTCGAAGCGGGAGAGGAACTGCGGGCTCATCCCGTAGTCGAAGAGATCCTCGTTGCGCAGCCAGTCGCGGAGCGCGAAACGGAGCTCCTCGCGCACCCGGCCCCCTTCGACCACCGTCACCGGCTGCAGCGCTCCCTTGTCGCGCCCGATCGTGACCCGGTCGAAGACCGCGTCGTAGAGCCCTTCGAACGCTCCGGCGCAGACGAAGAGGAGGCCGCTCGAATCGACGGTGACCGCGCCGCCCCCGGCCCACGCGGGCAGCGCGAACGGCACCGCCTCGTTCTCGATCAGGGTGAGGAGCGCCTCCTGGGCGCGGATGCCGCGGACGTTCGCCTCCCCGCCGACGTGGGAGCGGATCTTGTCCACCTCGTCGACGAAGACGAGCCCGTGGCGGGCGCGGGCCAGCAGGTCATCCACGGCAGCGTCGGGGCCGAGCTGCTCGCGGGCGCGCTCGAGGAGCCGCCGGAGCACCGCCTCGCCCGGGCGGCCGCTTTCGGCCTCCTCGCCGAGGACGTTGGCGTGCAGGCGGATCACGGTGGAGCGCACCGCGAGCTCCGGGTTCGCGGCGAGGTACCCCTCGACCGCCCGCATCAGCGTCGTCTTGCCGGTTCCCGACGAGCCGATCATCAGGATGTTGCCGACCCGCAGCCCGGCGAGCTTCTTCGAGAGGGCGATCGCCATCTCGCGCACCGCGTCGCCCTGCCCGATCACCCGCGCCCCGAGGGCGGCGGCGATCTCGCGCGGCGAGGGGATCCCGGAGGTCACGCCGGAATCATAGCGTTCGGCGCCGGCAGCCGATAGATTCGGCGCATGCGCCGACTGCCGATGACGGTCCTGTTCCTCTTCGCCGCCGGGAGCGCTGCCGCCGGCCTGGCCGCCCCGCCTCCGAAGACCACCGCCCCGCCGCCCTCCCCGGTCGCGGCGGCCGAGGAGCGGCTGCACGCCGACGATCCCGACGGGGCCCTCGCGCTCCTCGCCGGGCACCTGAAGCGCCAGCCCGACGATCCCAAGGCCCTCTTCCTGCGCGGCAGCGCCCGCTGCATGAACGGCGAGACCGCCGCCTGCCGCGCCGACTACGAGCGGGCCGTGGCGCTCGACCCCGCCATGCGGCAGGGCTGGCTGAGCCTCGGCGCGCTGGCGGTGGCCGAACAGCGGTGGGGCGACGCGCTCACCGCCTTCGCCCGCGCCGAGCAGCTCGCGCCCGACCTCGCCGAGAACGACCTCAACGCCGGCGCGATACACCTGATGGCGGGCGATCTCGCCGCCGCGAGCCAGCGCTTCAACAGCTTCCTCGAGCGCGAGCCCCGCTCGGCCGACGCCTACTACCGCGTGGCCGCCAACTATGCGCTCGCCGGCTACGCCGCGCTCGCCGCCCGCGCCCTCGAGCACGCGATCGCCCTCGACGAACGCTCCCGCGTCCGCGCCCGCCTCGACCCGAACTTCGAACCGATGCTCGAGCAGCCCCCCTTCCCCACCCTCCTCGCGAGCGATCGGTGGGTCCCGCCACCCGACTACGTGGTGGCGCGGCGGGCGTACCCGCGCCGCTACGACGGCCCGGAAGGCAAGCTCCTCGGCGCGGTGCTCGACGCCGTCCAGCTCTCCGGCCGCCCGTTCGACCCGCGCGTCGACGCCACCCCCGACTGGGCACTCCTCTGGAGCGAGTTCCGCATCCGGGTTGGCACGAACGACGCGGGGCAGGGCGAGGTCGAGCTCGCCGCGCCAGCCACCACCTTCCCCCCCGCCGAATGGCAGCGCCGCACCGAAGCGTTCTTCCAGACCGTCGCCCGCCAGCTGGCGCTCGCCGAGCGGTGAGCACGACCGCAACCGGGCTCGGCGCAGCTAGGCGAGCCACATGCCGGTAGCAGCGTCGGATCCGCCAGGCGCCGCTCTTCGCAAAGCAGTTCAATGACCGGCTACCGCGAGGAGAGCAACTTCCCCCGCACCTGGTTCGAGGCCCGCGAGCGCCTCCTGCGCTGGGAGGTCCCGCCCCCCGCGCCGTCCCCCGAGGTGCCAGGCGACTTGCGCAGATTCCAGCTGGGGCTACTCGATGGCGATCGAAGGGGCGGGCTTCCAGGCGGCAGTTTCGAGGGTCTCCCAGGGGAGCCACCAACGGCCAGACTGGGCGCCGAAGCCGGCGAGGTAGAGACCCTCTGGCCCTGCCGCCATGGTCAGCCGGCCGGCGTACTCGAGGGCGAGCGGCACCCGCTCCACCCGCAAGCGCACCGGGTCGAAACGGTCGAGGAAACGGCCACCGCGTTCCTGCCCGACTAGGTAGAGCCGCCCATCGCGCGCCTCGGCGAGACCGAGGATCGCGTTCACCCCCGTGTTCGCCAGTGCCGCCATCCGCGGGCCGACCCTTTCCCGCTCGCCGGCGATCCTCCCGGCAATCTCGTCAAGGCTCTCGTCGTCAGCCTTCTGGCGGATCGTCGCGTCGCCGCGCAGGGTCACCAGCACCTTGCCCGCAGGAGAGACCGAGCGCGCGAGGTAGAAGTAGCGGTTCGCGACCCAGGTCCGGCCCTTTGCACCGGCGGCGAGCTCGAGCGAGCTGCGCTGGTTGAGCTCGACGTAGCTCACACCTTCGACCTCCTCCCGCCCCGGAACCGCCTCTCCGAAGAGCCGAGGCTCCCAGCGATCGCCCGAGAGCCCGAACAGCAGCGGCGCGCTCCGGCCGGCGCGCGGCGGCGCCGCCAGCGCCCCCTTGCCGGTACCGAAGGGAAGCACTCCCACCGCGATCCCGGCACCCGAGACGGCGAGGCTGTCGGGCCGGAAAGCGAGATCCGGCATCCGTTTCACCTCGTCTACCGTCGCCCGCCAGAGCCTCCCCCTCGCCAGCAGGACCCAGATCCGGGCATCCCCCTCCATCGCTGCAGCGCGCACGACCGCATCCGGCTCCGGGATCGCAGCGAGCGCGATCGGCTCGCCGAAGGAGCCGTCCCCAAGAACCGGGAAAACCTGAGAAAGGCTCGCGAGGAACAGATAGGGCCGGTTCTTCGCATCCGCGGCCACGAACTGCGGCCCGTCAGCGGCCTCGACTTCCGAGCCGAATGGGATCGGCGTCAGCGCGCCCTTCTCTCCTTCGGCAGTACGCGCCAACGCCGCGCCAGACGCGAGCACGAGAAAGAAAACCTGGAGCAGCCGAGTCGAAGGCATGCGCGTGATCCGATCAGCACTGGTGGTAGGGACCACGCATCCAACCGATGACATTCCCGGTCTGGTCGTCGTAGAAGACACAGACGGTCGCGCACGACCCGTTACCGTAATCCTCCTCGAAACACTCCACCGAGGCGATCGCGACACTCACGAGAAACGCACCAACCAGGCATGCCAACAAGAAAACTCGCTTCGCTCGAGTCATGATCGCTTCTCCTTTCCTTCCGCCGATCTGGCACCTGCCACTTGGTTTTAGAACGTCTCGCAGCTGCGGTCGAGTCGACCCAGAGGGCGCCAAAGGATGACCTGTGAAGCTGCCGTGAGTCGTCACGTGACTCTCTGTTCCTCGGCTACGGCAGCGGCACGATCTTCGAGGCGCGGATGCGGGTGTCGCGGGTGAGGAGGTGGACGCCGTGGACGAGGCTGGTGGCGGCGATGATCTCGTCGGCGGGGTCGCCGCGGAAGTCGAGGCGGATCGAGGCCCTTACTGCTGATGAACATGGAATTCCTCTCAACTGTCGTTCATCTCCTCGGATCACCACGCTCCCCTCGACTCACTCCCGCTCCGCCCGGAGGTACTTGACGAGGCCGAGTGCGAGGCTCTTTGCGGAGCGCTCGACAGGGCCTGGATCGTGGGTCAGGGGGACGGGTCCGCCGGTGAAGGGGAAGTCGCGGCAGTATTTGCCCTGGACGACGATCTCGGAGGTCGGACAGGGACCACGGCTCACGATGTAGGCGGCGGCGAGGGCCTGCTGCCGATCGACCCTGGTCGGCACCTTGCTCTCGCGCCGGGCGTGGCCGGCGACGGTGAGCATGGCGGCTAAAGAGCCGACCAGGTAGGCGAGGGGCAGGATCTTCGGGCGGTCGGCCCGCCAGTCGGCACCCGCTTCGTACTCACGCTCGAAATCCGGCCGGTAGCCCGCCGCCAGGTCCGCCTGGATCGACTTGCTGACGGCGAGCGGTCCTGCCCCCTTCACGATCTCGGCCACGACCTCCTTCAGGGCCTCGTCCACGCTCCAACTCATCCTCCCCCTCCTTTCTGGCTCCAGGTGAAGCCTCAGTACGACCCAGCCGTTTCGGCCCGTCCGCCACCATGTCGTCAATGGCTACTGAGTCGAGAACGAACGGCCTGGCGGTTTCGAACGGCCGTTCGTGTCCGGCGGGTCTACGCCGGCAGCGCCGCTTCGAGAGCCTTCCGGGCGGCCACGGCGTCCGCCGGGCGGCGGTCGGGGCGGAGGCTCAGGGCCGCGGCGAGGAGCCTGGCGAGCGGTTCGGGTACGTCGCTGCGAACGGTGTCGATCGGCGGCACCTCGGCGCGCGCCAGTGCACGGAGGCTGTCGGCAAAGGAGAGATGATCGAGCGGGTGCTGCCCCGCGAGCGCCTCCCAGAGGACGATGAAGAGGGCCCAGAGGTCCTGTGCCGGCGCGGCCGGAGCACCGAGGAGCGCCTCGGGTGAGAGGTAGAGCGGGGTACCGGCCAGCTGCCGGCTCTGGGTCAGGCGCCCCTGCCCGGCCCGGTCTCCGAGGAGGCTGCGGAGCGGTTCGTCGCCACTTCGCGCTGCCTCCTCTTCGAAGAGGCGCGCGAGGCCGAAGTCGAGGAGCTTCGGCCGCCCCTCGGCGGTGAAGCCGATGTTCGAAGGCTTCAGGTCGCGGTGCAGCAGCCCCCGGCGGTGCATCGCCTCGAGGGCGGTGGCGAGCTCGATGCCGAGCTCGACGACCGCGCGAGGCGTCCAGGGCGGGTGGAGGCGTTGCGAGAGCGTGCCGCCGGGGAGGTGCTCCACCACCAGCACGGGGACGCCTCGCCAGCTCTCGAGCCCGTAGATCGTGGCGAGGCCCGGATGGGCGAGGCTCGCCATCGACCGCGCCTCCTGCTCGAGCCGCCGCAGCGGCCCGAGCTCGAGCCGGGGCAGCGTCTTCAGGGCGACCGAACGGCCGAGCGCGAGGTCCGAGGCACGGTAGACCACCCCCATGCCACCGCGCCCGAGGAGCCACTCGACGCGGAACTTCCCGCCGAGGAGATGCGGCAGAGAGGCCGGCGTGAGACCACCGCCGCAGTCGCAGGCACCACCCCACGATGCGCGCACGGCACCGCAGCGAGCGCACTCGCCGGCGGGCAGATCCCCGGCTGCCGGACCTTCGGCCGCCGCCCGCACCTCCTCCGGGAGGCGCTCGAGAGCGAGCGAGAGCGACGAGGCGAGCGCCTCGAAAGCCCGGATCTCCTCGGCCGAATACGGAACGCCCGAACGCGCGGAACCGGCCGCGAGCAGGGCGTGGACCGGCTCCTCGCCGAGCGCCACCGGCGTCATCAGGCAGAGGCCGGCGTGATCGATCCAGGCCCGCTCCTCCTCGGGGAGCCACCGGTAGAGCGAGCCGCGCGACTCGCGGTCGACCACCAGCGCCCCCGGAGCGGCCGCCGCCACGCGCACCAGCGCACTCTCCGTGGCGAGGGAGGAGATCCGCCCGCCGCCGTCTCGCAGCAGCCCGCTGCCAGCCTCGCGTTGCAACACCGCGACCCCCTCGCAGCGCAGCAGGGCCTCGGCTTCGGCGCGGGCGACCGCCAGGAGCGGTGCGGCGTCGGCCGCCTGCCGTGCGGTCTGGGCGAAGCGGGCGAGGGCGTCGCTCGGCGACACCGCTCGCCCCAGGAGGCGATGCTCGACGCCGCGCAGGAGCGGCCCGCGCAGCAACAGCAGGACGAGGCCGCAGATCGAGGCCGCGAACCAGGCACGCGATTCGGTGCGCGAGAAGACCACGGTGAGGGGGAGCGCCCGGTGACGGTACGCCGACATGGCGAGAACGACGATCGGCGTGAGCGCGAGCGTGGCGAGCGAGGCCCGGGCCAGCGCGAAGCGGGCCGCCAGCCCCACCGCGAAGCGGAGGTCGAGCACGCGCCGTGCCGCCACCGCGTAGCTGCTCGAGAGCGGCACCGTGAGGAGGAGCGCGTAGAGCAGCGTGCCGCTCACGGCGTACCAGCGCGGATGATCGGTCAGCCGGTCGTAGGCCGGCAGCAGCGTCTCGGCGAGAACCTGCACGCAGATCGGCACGATTCCGAGCGCGAGGCCGCCGAGGAAGACCCTGACGCGCTGCCGCTCCTCCACCGGAGCCCGGCGCTGGCGCAGCAGGGGGACGAGGATCGCGGTCAGCGTGAGCGTCGAGAGGGCACCCCAGTAGAAGCCGGTGGGATGGCGCAGCCACGGCTCCAGAGGTGCCGGGGTCACGCCTCCGAGCCGTGCCCAGGCGTTGATCGCGAAGAAGAGCACGCCGGCAGCGAGGCTGAACCAGACCATCCTCTCGATTCGCCGTGACCAGCGATCGAAGCGGGCGAGCCGCGGAAAGTCGCGAGCAAAACGCCAGCAGAAGGCCGGCAGGAAGGCCTCCGGCAGGAGCGCTCGGACCCAGGTGAGCGGCGCTCCCGGAAACGAGGCGTCGAGCCGGGCGAGCAGCGGCTGCGCCATCGCCGCCGCGGTGCACAGCATGACTCCGGCGAGAGGCCAGGCACGGGAGTCGCGGGCCCCGGCACCGAGGAGCACGATGGCGGCGCCGGCGAAGACCAGCATCGCTCCGAGGACGAGGGTGCGCGGGATCGCCTCCGGATCGCGGGAGCCGAGCGCGAAGCCGGCCACGGCGAGGAGTACCTGTACCGCGGCGAGCGCGAGCAGCGCCCGCACCGCCCAGCCGCCAAACGCCGCCCGCTCGCCCTCCGTTCCCGAGAGCGAGCGGCGCTGGGCGATCTCCGCCAGGTAACGGAGACCGATCGCCGTGCTGCTCGCGCTCCGCGGCGAGAGGCGCTGCTCGACCTGCGCCCAGTCGACCGGCAGGCCGTCTCCGACCGCCCCGGCCACCCGATCGAGGAGCGCCCGCTCTCTACTGGCGATCGAGCTCATCGGCGAGCTTCAGGATGGCGCGCCGGATCGCGACGCGGGCCGCATCCGGCGTCGGCCGGCCGGTGGCGAGCGCCACCTGTTCGTAGGAGTAGCCGAGCTCCAGCCGGGCCACGAGAAGCGCCTGCTCCTCCTTGCCCAACCGGGTCAGGGCCGCGCGGTACCGGGCGTGCCGCTCCGCCCCGACGGCGTGGGCGTGGGGCGAGGGACCGGAGTCCACGACCTCGGTTCCCTCCGCGGTCGCGATCTCGAGCCGTCCGGCCCGCCGCACCTCGTCGCGGATCCGGTTACGAATCGCCTCCTGAAGATACGCCTGGAGGGCGTGCCGGCGCCGGGGCTCGATCCCGGAAAGATGCCGCAGGGTGTTCACCGCCGCCTCCTGGACGAGATCCTCGGTATCCAGCCGCCCCCGCGCCCAGCGCGGGAGCCGGCCGCGAGCCCAGCGCCGCAGCGGCGGGAGCGCCCGGCGGAAGAGGCGGCTGACGGCGCCCGGATGCCCGGCACGGGCCCGCACGAGCAGCGCGTGCGAGCTCGCACCACTCGGTTCGGCCGCGCCGGCGGTCGAAACGACCCTCTCCGGCTCGCCCATCCACCTCGAACCGTCGTCGAAGTCACCCGGAGCCATGGCACCTCTCGCGAAGCCGCGACCAGCTTGAGTTGTTGGCGCGGATCCTAGCGACGGCTGCCGGTCCGGTCAAACCGGACTGTTCGAATCGCCGGCCGCGCGCGTTTCCCCTGCAGAGCCATGCGAACCCGAACGAACGGGCCGCGTGAACCGCGGAGGACGCCATGCGCCGCCCGCTCTCCCTCTCCCTGCTGCTTTTCGTCCTCGTCTCCCCGAACGGGGCGGCGGCCGCCGGCGATGCGCCCACGATCGGCGCCGTACATGGGAACCTCCTCGACTCGCTCGCGCGACTGCGGGCTGCCACGGGAGGGCTCCCTCCGGCGACCCGGACCGCGGTGGCGAGACTGGAGGTGAGCGCCGGTGCGGTCGTCGCGGAGATCGAGACCCGCCTCGCCGGCCAGTTCGAGCGGCGACCCGACCGGCTCGACGCCACCGAACGCCAGCTGGTGGCAGATGCCGTGGTGCTCGCGGAGCGGATCGAGGCCGCTACCGCCTCCCTCGCCTCCCTCTCCGGTGCCGACGCGCGCCAGCTCGTGGGCGACGCCGACATCCTCGCCTACGACGCCGTCCACGCGCTACCCTGCCACGCGCAGCGGCCGCGCCTGGTCTACGTCACGCCCGAGGAGCTCGCTCTGAACGGGAAACCGGCTGAAGTCCGGATCCGCGGCAACTATCTCGCTTTCGGCGCCGAGCCGGAGATCCGCGTGGAGTGGCAGCCCGCGCTTCTCCTCGCCCGCGGCGCCAACGAGCTGCACCTCCGGCTCCCGCAGGCCCTCTTCCGGAATCTGGAGGCTCCCCGCCCGGTCACCGTCCGCTTCCGCCCCACGGCCATGGCTCGCACCTGCTATCTCTGGGGGCTCCTGCCCTGGTCTTCGCTCGTGGCCGCAGAGCAGGAGCTCACGGCCACCGTCGTCCTGCGGCCTGGCGACGGAGAGAGCACTCGGGAGCGAGCGGGACTCTAGACCCCCATCCGCACCGCCCCTCAGTGGAGGCCGGCGCTGAAGGCAACGAATGAGCCCGGGGAACTCGGCCGGCGGCAGGGGCTCGGGGCGCGCGGTCGGGGGCGTCCCCCGACCCTTTCTCATTCCCGTTCCGAATCGCTCCCACCCCAGCGGGTGTCGCGGTCGGCCCACTCCCAAGTCTCAGCGATGTCGGCAGCGCGCTCGCGGCTTTCCTTCGCGGCACAGTCGGCGACGGCGGCGAGGATCCGTTCGCGGAACTCCGCGTGGAGCGCGACCGGGTAGAGGCGGTACCAGGGGTAGCGGTCGAGGCGCGCGAGCGCCTCCTCCCAGCTCGCGACCCAGCCCGAGCGGCTGCGAAGCAGGGCGGGGTCGAAATCGTCCGGGAGGAAATCGGCGAGCGAGCGCTCGTCGCGGCCGAGGCAGTAGTGCCAGCCGCCCTGCGTGTCGCGGACGCCGAGCAGGGCGATGCTGCCTCCTTCACCTCCGATTCTGACGATCACTTCGAGGGGGGACGGATTCGGCGCACGGCAGCCTCCTTTCGCGAGCGAGGCGATGATGGCAGGGCGGAGTGACAGAAGCTGTCAGGAGCGACGGAGGGGGCGCCGGCCGCGCTCGGGCAGCCGCCGCGAACGGCGAGTCACCCGGAGAGACGTGCCGCGAGTCCGGGCTCGAGATCCGGGGCGAGCGCCGGCCCTAGACCCGCATCAGCGCCGCTCCCCAGTGGAGGCCGGCGCCGAGGGCGGTGAAGGCGACGAGAGAGCCCGGGGGGGCCTTGCCGGCGGCGCGGGCCTCGTGGAAGCAGAGGGGCAGGGTCGCCGAGGTGGTGTTGCCGTACTCGTAGATGTTGTGGTGGACCTTCGAGTCGGGGAGCCCGAGCGCCTTCTGCGCCGCCTCGTTGATCCGCAGGTTCGCCTGGTGCATGACGAGCAGGTCGAGCTCGTCGAGACCATAGCCGTGGCGGGCGAGCAGCTCGCGGGTCGCCTCCGGCATCCGGGTGACCGCGAGCCGGAAGACGTGCCGGCCGTGCATCACCGGCACGACGTCGGCGTTCGCGATCTGCTCGATCGAGACGAACGGACGCCGCGCCGAGCCCACGCCGGGCACGTGGAGGATCTCCTTGTGCGCCCCTTCGCCGTAGAGCACGGCGCCGAGGATCCCGCGTCCGGAATCCTCCTCGGCGCGGAAGACCATCGCGCCCGCCCCGTCGCCGAAGAGCACCACGAGGTGGCGGAAGCGGGAGTTGGCGGCGAGCTCCTCGGCGTCGAGCGGGCCGGGATCGTGGCCGAGCAGGACGTCCCAGCTCCGCGGCGAGAGCGGCATCAGCGCCGAGTGGACGTCGGTGCCCACCAGCAGCACGTTGCGCGCGAGGCCGCTGCGGATCAGCGCGTCGACCACCTGGAGCCCGTAGGCGAACCCCGCGCACTGCTGCCGGATGTCGAGCGCCGGGAGCGGCGGGATCCCGAGCCCCTCCTGCACGAGGGTGCCGACGCCGGGGAAGTAATGATCCGGCGTCATCGTGGCGCAGACGATGTAGTCGAGCTCGCCGGCCTCCATCCCGGCATCGGCGAGCGCGGCGCGCGCCGCCTCGATGCCGAGGACCGAGGAGCCGACCCCGGGCTCGACGAAGCGGCGGCTGACGATGCCGCTGCGCTCCCGGATCCACTCGTCGCTGGTGTCGAGCACCCGCGCGAAGGTGGCGTTGTCGATCGCCAGCGGCGGCACGGCGATCCCGGAACCGGCGAACACGGCGCGAGGGGCGTTCATCGTCTCTCTCCGATCAGTCGAGGCGCACGAGGTCGAGGAACTCCTCGCGCACCTGCTTCTGGTGGAACACGCCGCGGATCGCGGAGGTCACGGTCTCCGCGCCGGGCTTCTTCACTCCCCGCATCTCGACGCAGAGATGGCGCGCCTCGATCACCACCATGACGCCGAGCGGGCGGAGCGCCTCCTGGAGGTAGTCGGCGACCTGCTCGGTGAGCCGCTCCTGGAGCTGCGGACGCTTGGCGTAGAACTCCAGGATCCGCGCGAACTTCGAGATGCCGATGATCCGGTCGCGCGGGATGTAGGCGATGTGCGCCTGCCCGTAGAACGGCACCAGGTGGTGGGCGCAGAGGGAGTAGAACGGGATCCGCCGCTCCATGACCATGGCGCGGTAATGCTCGTCGTTCGGGAAGGTGGTGACGGCGGGCTCGGCGCCCTGGCGCAGGCCCTGGAACATCTCGAGATAGAGCCTGGCGACCCGGAGATCGGTGTCGCGGAGATTTGGCTCGTCGAGGTCGAGGTCGAGCTCGGTGAGGATGGCGCGCACGTGGCTCGCGATCCGCCCGGCCTTCACCTCGTCGGCGTCGTTCGGGGCGGGAGCGGGCGTCTCGATCTCGGTCATGGGCGGGGCAGCGCGGGCGGCGCCCGTGGATCTTAGCGCACCGCAGCCCCGGCTCCGGCCGCGGCGGAGCGTAGAATGACCGGGATGCCCGCGTTCATCGCCACGCCCTCTCCCCCCGATCTCGCCGGCGTTCTCGGAGAGCTCCCGCCCGAGCCGTTCTCCGAGCATTTCCAGCTCTGCGTCGAGCTGGTCGAACGGTACGCCGGCGACTGGGCGCTCGCGCTCGCCGCCGAGCTCGCCCTCGCGCCGGCGCTCGCGGACGCACTCTCGGCCAACGAGCTCGCGGCGCGGCGCGGTTTCGTGCCGGGCTTCGTGCCCGCGCTCCAGGGCCTCCTGCGCCGGCTCGCCGCCGACGGGGTGCTCGCCGTCGCGGGGCAGGACGGGACCGGCGCGCCGCGCTATCGCGCCGTCGGACCGTGGCCTTCCGAACACCGCGCCGAGCTGCGCGCCCAGGGGCTCGCGACCGACCCCGGCATCGCCCCGAGCCTCGAGCTGCTCGACCTCGCGGGCGGCCTCTACCCGCCGCTCGCGCGGGGCGAGGTGCGGGGCGAGCAGGTGCTCCTCGGCGCCGGGCACGTCGGTCTCTGGGGGGAGTACTTCTCGAACCGGCATCCGGTCTACGCGATCAACAACGTGATCGCCGCGGTCGCCGCGCTCACGCGGGCGCCGGCGGGCCGGTTCGCGGTGCTCGAGCTCGGCGCCGGCGCGGGCAGCGCCACCGAGGAGCTCCTCGCCCGGCTCGAGCAGGCCGGCCGGCTCGGCGACCTCACCCGCTACGAGGTGACCGAGCCGAGCACCTTCTTCCGGCGGCGGGCGGAGCGGGCGCTGCGCTCCCGTTTCCCCGGCGTGCCGCTCTCCTTCTCCGCCCTCGACATCGACCTCCCGCTCGACGCCACCGCGACGGCGGCCGGGGAGTTCGACCTCGTCTTCGCGGTCAACGTCCTGCACGTCGCCCGCGACCTGCCGGCGGCCCTCGCCCGGCTCCGGGAGCGGCTCGCTCCGGGCGGCTGGCTGGTGGGCGGGGAGTGCATCCGCCTCTTCCCCGGCCAGCCGATCGCGGCCGAGATGGTCTTTCTCGCGCTGGAGGGGTTCGTCGGCGTCGAGCTCGACCCCGAGCGGCGGCCCGAGCCGGGCTTCCTCACGCCGGAGGTCTGGCGGCGCCTCTTCACCGGCGCCGGTCTCGCGCCGGTCGAGCTCGTGCCCGACCTGGAACGCATCCGCGACCTCTATCCGTTCTTCAACTCCGGCGCGATCTGCGGACGCCGGCCGCTCTGACCCCCAGAGAGGGAAAATGCCGAAGCTCACGATCGAATACTGCGTGGCCTGAAACCACCTGCCCCGGGCCGTCAGTCTGGCGGCCGAGATCATGCGGGAGACGGGCCTCGAGCCGCAGCTCATCGGCGGCCGGAACGGGATCTTCGACGTCCGGCTCGACGGCCAGCTCGTCTTCTCCCGCTGGGACAGCGGGCGGCACGCCGAGCCCGGCGAGGTCGTCGCCGCGCTGCGCGCCCTCCTCGAAGGGTAGCGCCGTTGCTCCTCGCCGCCGCGCTGGCCGGCGTCGCGCTCCTCGCCTTCGCTTCGCGTCTGGCGGGCGCCCGGGCCGCCGCGCCGGCGCTCCCGCCGGCCGCGCCGGCCACCCCGCCGTCCACCCTCGCGATCCTGCCGGTGCGCGACGAGGCCGCGCAGGTCGTGGCCTGCGTCGAGAGCCTGCTCGGCCAGAGCGCGCCGCTCGAGCTCCGGGTCGTCGACGACGGCTCCCGGGACGCGACCGCGGCGCTCGTGGCCGGGCTCGCGGCGAAGGCGGGCGGACGCCTCACGCTCGCCTCCGCCGGTCCCCTGCCCGCCGGCTGGAGCGGCAAGGTCCACGCCCTCGCGCGGGGCTCTGCCGGCGCGGAGTCGGAGTGGCTCCTCTTCACCGACGCCGACACCCGGCACCATCCGGAGCTGCTCGCCCGCGCCCACGCCGCGGCGGCCGCCGGGCCGCTCGACCTCGTCTCGATCGCCGGGCATCAGCGCGTTTCCGGCTGGGGGGCGAGCCTCCTCACGCCGCCGGTCTTCGCGCTCCTCGACGCCGACCTGGGCGACTGGGCGCCGTACGCCGAAGGGGAGGGCGAGCCCCCGCTCGCCAACGGCCAGTTCCTCCTCGTGCGCCGGGCGGCCCTGGCGGCGGCCGGCGGTCTCGAACCGCTCGCCCGGGTGGCGCTCGACGACGTCACCCTGGCCCGACGCCTCGTCGCCGCCGGCGGCCGGGCCGGCTTCTTCCGCGCCCTCGATCTGCTGGAGGTCGAGATGTATCCGGGCTTCCGGGCCGCCTGGCAGGGGTGGCGCCGGAACCTCGCGCTCCTCTACGGCTCCCGGGCCGGTTTCGCGGGTGCCGTGGCCAGCTTCGCCGCCCTGCCCGCCCTCGGCGTCACGGTGCTGCTCGCGACGGGAGCGCTGCCGGCCGCCGGCCTGCTCTGGGCGCTCGCGGCGATCGCCTCCGGCGTGCTGCGAACCTCGGCGCGCTTCCCTGCCGCGCCGGCGCTCGCAGCACCGCTCGAGGGACTGCTCTTCGCGGCGCTCCTCCTCACCGCGCTCGCCGACTTTCGCCGGGGGCGGCTCGCCCCGTGGCGGGGCCGGGAGCTCCCGCCTCCCGGCGCGGGTGGTGACGAGGCTCAGCCGGGCAGCGGCGCCGAGTAGCGGCAGCCCTGCCCGAGCGTCTCCTCGACCGAGACCCCGAGGCTCCGCACCGGGAAGCCGGCGAGCTCCGGGGCGAGCTCGCGCCAGAGCCAGGCCGCGAGCAGCTCGACGCTGGTGTTGGCGAGCGGCAGCAGGAGCACCTCGGCAGCGGGCCAGAGGTAACGGCGGCCGGCGTAGCGCGCCTCGACCTCCTCGCCGCGGCGCTCCCAGACGAGATCCGGGGCCTCCTGCGGGAGGAGCACCCGCTCGTCGAGCCGGGCGCAGAGCCGGCGCACCGCGCGCTTGACCGCGGCGAAGTCGACGAGCATGCCGAGGGCGTCGAGCCGGTCGCCCTCGACCGTCACCCGTACCCGGTAGTTGTGGCCATGGAGCGGCTCGGCGCCGCCGTCCGGGAAGAGGGTGAAGTGGGCGCAGGAGAACTTGAAATCCTCCTTGCCGAGCTCGAGGCGATAAGTGCCGGGAGTGGTCACGCCGGTCATTCTAACGGGGCGGCCGGCGGCGGCCGCCGGAGCCGGGAGGGTGCGGGTGGCTCCCGCGCCGGGGCGCGCCCCCCGGCCCCTTTCCGGGAGGGCGTCGCGAGCCGTCACCGGTCCGGCCGGGAGACCGTCGCCCGGGCCGGGCGGCAGCGCGCCGAGGGCCCGGCGGCGGCACGACCACCGCGGGACGCGCCTTCGCGGCCAGCTGCGCGACCACCTCGAGATGCGCGGTCTGCGGGAAGAGATCGAGGAAGACGAGCCGCTCGAGCGTGAACGCCTCCGCGAGCGCGGCGAGATCACGCGCGAGCGCCGCCGGATGGCAGGAGACGTAGGTGAGCCGCTCCGGACGGCGGAGGCTGAGCAGCGCCCGCACCGCGACCGGCAAGCCGGTGCGGGGAGGATCGACGACCACCCGCGGCGCCCCGTCCGGCAGCCCGGTGCGGATCCAGCTCTCGACCGCCTGGGTGATCACCTCGCCGCCGAGCCGGTGCTCGCGCAGGTTGCGCCGCGCGTAGCGGGCCGCGATCCGGTCCCCCTCGACCACCACCACCTCGCGGTAGCGCCGGGCGAGCGGCAGGGCAAAGAGCCCGACTCCACCGTAGAGGTCGTACGCCCGCTCCCCCTCCGCGTCGCCCACGACCCGGTCCACGAGCTGCGGGAGCAGCCCGCGGTGCCCCTGGAAGAAGCAGCGCGCGTCGAACCGATAGCGGAACTCCCCCACCCTGACCGCGAGCTCGCCATGCGGAAGATCGCCGACGAGAGGGGCGATCGCCACCTCACCGCCATCGCCGGCCGCGACGTCGAGGCGGCGGGGAACGCCCTCGGCGGGCAGGCGGCGGGCAAGCGTCACCGCCTCCCGCTCGAGCGCCGGCACGAGCACCGGGCAGCGGCTGATCGCCACCAGCTCGTGACTCCCCCGGGCGTGATAGCCGACCCGCACACCCTCGCCAGCCGCCGCCGGCGCGGTGTGGAGCTGGGTGCGCAGCCGCCAGCCCCACGGCTCGCCGGAGACCACCTCGATCTGCTCGGCGGGGAACCGGAGCCCGCCGATCCGGCGCAGCGTCTCGGCCACCGCCATCACCTTCAGCCGCACCTGGAGGGAGTCGTCGAGGTGCTGGAGATCGCAGCCGCCGCAGCGGCCGAAGTGCGGACAGGGAGGCTCCCGGCGCCCCGGCCCGGGCGCGAGCAGCGCCACGATCTCGGCGCGTCCGTAGCCCGGATGGCGTGCCACGAGCCGGACCCGGAGGCGATCCCCCGGAGCCGCGAACGGCACGAAGATCGGGATCCCTTCGAACCGGCCGAGGCCCTCGCCGCCGGTCACGAGCTGGTCGATCGTCAGCTCGAGCTCCTCGAGCTCGGCGAGACGCGCGGCGACCGGTCGCCGGCGCTCGCCCTTCCCCGTCCCTTCGTCAGACGGCTGCCGCGGGCTCACGGAATCGCGCCCCTCAGCCCTCGAGCAGCACGTGCACGCGCGGTGCGAGCCGCGGGAGCAGCGCGTCGACCTGCCGGCGCAGGTCGGCCGGCCGGTGCCGGCGGCTGAGGTGGTAGAGGATCACCGCTTCGTTCTCGAACCGCTCCTCGACCGCCGCGAGATCGGCGAGGTGGAGATGGCCGAAACGGCCGGCGCGTTCGCGGTGGGAGGGGTCGAGGAAGGTGCATTCGAGCATCAGGACCCGCGAGGCGAAGAGCGCCGGCTCCCGCGTGAAGATCGAGGGGCCGGTGTCGCCGCAGAAGGTGAGCCACCGCTCTTCGCTCCGCTCCTCCACCGCCTCGCCGGCGCGCTTGCGCGCCACCACCTCCTCCGGCGCGAGCTCCCGGAGCTCTTCCCGCAGCCGGTAGCGGTGGCGCAGCAGGTGATAGCCGAGGCTCGGCACCACGTGGTCGGTGGCGAACGCCTCCACCTGGAGATCGCGCCCGACCTCGACCCGGTCTCCGGGAGCGAGTGGACAGAGGGTGAACGGGTACTGCGTCCGCTCGAGGCGCTCGGCCACCTTCACGAGCGCCGCCAGGTCGTCGGCGATCTCGGCCGGGCAGAAGACCCGCCGCCCCCACGGATGATCGAGGGCGCGCCGGGAGAGGAGGTACGGCAGCCCGAGGACGTGGTCGAGGTGCCCGTGGGTGACGAAGAGATCCCGGACGCCGGCGAGCGTGAGCGGACCGCGGCCGACGTCGAAGGCGAGGCCCGGCGGGGAGACCCGGAACCAGGTCTCCTCGCCGGCGCGCGAGCAGCCCTCGATGGCGAGCTCGCCCAGACGGAAGGTGGCGGGCTGGCGGCTCATCGCCGGACCCGCCCCCTCTTTCCCGGACTCAGATCTCCCGGAAGAGCCAGCGCTTGGTCCACTCGAGGCGCTTCGCCACGCTCTCCCAGTCGGGCTCGATCGCCCAGAGGGCGGCGGCGATGGAGGAGAGCAGGGAGTTGCCGTCCTGCGGCGTGAAGCAGAAACCGAAGAGGTCGCGATTGCGCCGCACCGCGAGCGTCGGGGTGGCCACCACCGTCTGCGACAGGATCCGGCCGTAGTAGCCGTGATCGCGGCCGAAGCTGAAGACCTCGTTCGCGTCCCGCTTGTCGGTGAGGGCGACGAGCGGATTGTCCGCCAGCCGCGCGACCATCTCCTCCCGCGTCACGTCGCGGCGGAAGCGGAGGTTGAACCAGATCGAGTGCATGTACTGCGTGTTCAGCTTCACCGCGCTCGAGAAGAGGTCGAAACCGAGGCCGAGGGTTTCGAAGACGTGATGGGCGTCGTGTGCGTGGTGGGTGCCGAAATCCGCGTCGTCGTGCTTGCCGGCCTGCGGCGCCGGGCAGAACGACTTCGTCTGGGAGATGTCGTTGGCCCGCCGCATGCAGACGAAGGTGCCTCGCTCGAGCGCGTAGCTGCCGTCCGGCTCCCGGCCCAGCGTCTTGATCAGGGTGGTGATGTTGTGGGTGTTGCAGGAGACGATCTGGATGAAGCGATCCTCGCCGGCCACCAGCGCCTCGTCGTTGACGCCCCGCGCGTACGGCTTGCCGAAGCCGAACTCGCTCCCCTGGGCGAGATAACCGCGAGGCCCCTCGATGTGGTCGTAGAACTTCTTCTTGTTCTCGTTGCCGGCCGGAGTGCAGTCGATCACCACCGTCGCCCGGGCGAGCGCCTCCTCGGCCTCGAGCGCCACCTTGTGCCCCAGCTTCTCGAAGGCGTCACGCTGGTCGCTGTCGGTGGCGAGCACCGCGCCACGCGACATCAGGTGGTTGATCTTCGCCCGATCGTTGGCCAGCGGCGTGCGCTTGTGGAAGGTCACCTCGTCGATGCCGAGGTAATGCTTGAAGTCGGTGAAGAGACCGATGAGCGGCTCGCCGATGGTGCCGGTTCCGACGATGTGGACGATCGTCTTCTTCATGGTGCCCTCCAGAACGGGGTGGGAGCGTCGAACGGCTACTGCCGGGACGGGAGCAGGCTAACACAACGGCATCACCGCCGTCGAAGCCGCCCACCGGTTAGAATGGCGCATTGCGCCTCCGCGCGCACCCCCGCCCCATGCCTCCTCTCCCGCACCGCTCTCCGCTCCGGCCCTGTCCGCGCCCCGCCGTCCCGGGCCGTTTCCGGGCACGGGGCGCGGCGTTCCTCCTCGCGCTGCTGACGGCGGTCCGGATCGGCGCCGCGCCGCCTCCGGCCTCGCCTCCCCCCAGCCCGACGCCACCTCCGCCCGCTTTCTCCAGCGAGGTCTCGGTCAGCTGGGTCCTGGTGCCGGTGATCGTGCGCGGGCGCAACGGCTACGTCGAGAACCTCCGCCGGGAGGCGTTCCGCCTGCGGGTGGACGGCCAGCCGGTCGCCATCCGCGACTTCGAACGCCGCGCGGAGGCGCCGGTCAGCCTCGTCGTGCTCCAGGACGTCTCCGGCAGCATGGAGGCGCTCGGCAAGCTCGCCGCGAGCCGGCGCGCCATCTCCCGGCTCATCACCCTGGCCCGCCCCGGCGACGAGATCGCCCTCGCCACCTTCGCCGGCGAAGCGGCCCGCGTCGAGGTGCCGTTCACCACCGATCACGACGCCCTCCACGAAGCGGTCGCGACCTGGGAGGCGTACGGGACCACGGCGCTCCACGACGCCATCGCCCGCCTGCCGGAGATCGCCGGCGCCGCCCGCTTCCCGCGCCGCGCCGCGCTCCTGATCACCGACGGCGTGGACAACGCGAGCAGCATCTCCGCCGCGGAGGCCCGCGAGCTCGTCCGCCGGGCCGAGCTGCCGGTCTACGTCTTCGGTCTCTCCGCCGGCGATCCGTTCCGCCTCGGCATCGACCGGCAGAAGCTCTTCCGGTTTGCCGACGCCCTCAATCTCCTTGCGAGCTTCACCGGAGGCCGTTACTATGCGCTCCGGAGCAGCCGCGATCTCGCCGCCGTCAGTGCCGCCGTCGCCGAAGAGCTGCGCTATCAGTACGTGCTCAGCTTCCCGGTCACGGGGCGCGGGGAATCCCGTTACCGGCGCATCGAGGTCGACCTGCCCGGCCGTGAACATTTGCGTGTCCTCGCCCGCAAGGGCTACGAAGGCCGGCCGCCCGCGCGCTGAACGCCACGGGGACCGAGTTAACCGAACCGAAGGAGGAGTCATGCGAGTCATCAGGATCCTGAGTTTCGGCGCCGCCGTGCTGCTCGTCGCCGGCTGCGCCACCAAGTCGTACGTCCAGCAGGAGATCAAGACGGTCAACGAGCGGGTCGACACCGTCGAGACGCAGGTCGAGGCGACCCAGACCAAGCTGACCGACCACGACGCGCAGCTCGCCGCCAACGCCCAGGCCCTCGAGAACGCCTCGCAGACCGCGCGGGAGGCTCTCGACCGGGCGATCGCCGCCGGCAAGCTCGCCGAGGGCAAGCTCCTCTACGAGACCGTGCTCTCCGACGACAAGATCAAGTTCGGCTTCAACAAGGCCGAGCTCTCCGACGAGGCGCGGGCGGCGCTCGACGAGTTCGCCGCGAAGCTCGCGGGCGAGAACAAGGACGTCTACGTCGAGGTCCAGGGGCACACCGACAGCGTCGGCGCCGAGAAGTACAACTACGAGCTCGGCGAGGCGCGGGCCGAGGCGGTGCGCCGCTACCTGAGCCTCAAGGGGATCCCGCTCCACCGGATGTCGGTCATCTCCTACGGCGAGATGTCGCCGGTCGGCGACAACAACAGCCGGGACGGACGCGCCCAGAACCGGCGCGTCGTCCTCGTCGTGCTGCAGTAACCCGATCGCGGATCACCCGGCGGCCGCTCGCCGGCCGCGCCCGCTCACCGGCCCGGCTCCCTGCCGGGCCGGTGGCGTTTCGGTCCGGGCTCAGCCGCGCGCGGCCTGCCGGATCGCCCGCTCGAGGGTGGCGGCGTCGGTGAGCCCGCCCTGGCGAAAGACCTCGCGGCCCTCGCCGTCGAGCACGACGATCGTCGGCAGCACCGAGACCCGCATCTGGTCGGAGACCGTGTGCTCCGAATCGAGCAGCACCGGCCAGGCGTACGGTTTCTTCGCGGCGTACTCCCGCACGGTGGCCTCCTTCTCGCCCACGCTCACCGCGAGGAAGGCGACCCCTTCTCCGGCCAGGCGCGGATAGAGCTCGGCCAGCACGTCGGCCTGCAGATGACACGGCCCGCACCAGGTGGCCCAGAAGTCGATCAGGACGACCCGGCCGGCGTAGTCGCCGGGGCCGAGCTGCCGCCCGTCGAGGGCGGCGAGGCGGAAGGGGGGGACGATCTCCCCGGACGCCGTGCTCCGGGACGGGCCCCGGAGGCTGAACAGGAGGCCGACGACGGCGACGAGGCCGGCGGCCAGAGCGACGCCGGCCAGCAGCAGCAACGGCCGGCGCTCGCGGGACGGATTCGGTTGCAGGGCAGCGTTTTCCATGAGGGCGAGAGCTTATCGCCGCGCCGCCGCCGGCGCCAGGGAACGGCCCTCCGCGCGCCTTCGGAGCGTATGCTCCCTTCATGAGATCCCTGGTCTGCACCCTCGCAGCGCTCTGTTTCCTCTCGACTCCGGCTCTGGCGCAGGGTCCCGAGGCCGACTGGCGCACGCTCACCACCCCGCACTACCGGGTGCACTACCCGGCCCCGACGGAAGCGTGGACGCTCCACCTGGCGGCCCGGCTGGAGGCGATCCGCGAACGGGTCGTCGCCGAGGTCGGCTGGGCGCCCGAGCAGATCGTCGACATCGTCGTGGCCGACCCCGTCGCCGCGGCCAACGGCCAGGCGATCCCGCTGCTCGACACCCCCCGGATGGTGCTCTGGACGAGCCCTCCGGAGCCCGCCTCGACGATCGGCAACTTCGCCGACTGGGCGGAGGATCTCGTCGTCCACGAGGACCTCCACCTCGTCCATCTCCTGCGGCCGTCGCGCAACCCGTGGCGACGATTCCTGCAGCGGCTGCTGCCGGTCGGGCCGCTCAGCCTCCGGGCCCCCCGCTGGGTGCACGAGGGGTACGCGACCTACGTCGAGGGCCGGCTCACCGGCCGGGGGCGCCCCAACAGCGACCTGCGGGCCTCGATCCTGCGCCGCTGGGCCGTGGCCGGCCGGCTGCCCGCCTACGGAGCGCTCGCCCAGGACTGGGAGAGCTATCTCGGGATGAGCATGGCCTACCTCGTCGGCTCCTCCTATCTCGAATGGCTGGTCGACCGATCCGGTCCGGAGAGCCTCCGGCACCTCTGGGCCCGGTTGAGCGCGCATACCAACCGCGATTTCGACACCGCCTTCGAAGGGGTCTTCGGAGAGTCGCCGGCACGCCTCTACGACCGCTTCACCGCCGAGCTGACCTGGCGGGCGATGGAAGTGGAGCGCCAGCTCGCGCCGACCCGGCAGGAGGGCGAGCTCTGGCAGGAGCTCGGCTGGGCGACCGGCGCCCCGGCGGTCTCGCCCGACGGCGCGAAGGTGGCGATCGTCCGCCAGCGCAAGGGCCAGGCCTCCCGGATCGTCGTCTGGTCCACCGCGCCCGACGCCGAAGCCGAGAAGAGATGGGAGGAGAAGCGGGACGAGCTGCTCGCCCGGGACCCCGAGGACGTGGCGCCGGTGCGGACCAAGCCGCTCGCGCGCGAGCCGCTCTTCGAACTGGTGACCCGCAACGGCGCCGAGCCCTCCTCGCTGCGCTTCCTGCCGGACGGCAAGGCGCTGCTCTTCGAACGCTTCGAGCCGGATGGTGCCGGTTTCCTCCACCCCGATCTCTTCCTCTGGCGGTTCGAAACCGGCGAGGTGCGGCGCCTGACCACGCTCGCCGACGTCCGCGCCGCCGACCCCGGCCCCGACGGAACCTGGGCGGCGGGGGTGCGCCACCGGCACGGTTCCTCGCAGCTCGTGCGCGTCGAGCTCGCCACCGGCGCCGTCACCGAGCTCACGCCGCCCTCGGTCACGGAGATCTGGGCGGAGCCCCGGGTCCGCCCCGACGGCAGGACGATCGCGGCGCTCCGCCACCGGGAGGGCCGCTGGCGTCCGCTCCTCCTCGCTCTCGACGGCGGCGAGGAGCGGGAGCTGCCCGTCCCGGCGGACGCCTACCCGTCCCACCTCGCCTGGCTGCCCGACGGACGATCGCTCCTCGTGAGCCTGGGTCAGGACGGGCTCATCGGCCTCGCCCGCCTCGACGTCGAGGGGAGCGCGCCGCCCGAGCCGGTGACGCGATCGACCGCCGCGGCGCTCGCGCCGGCGCCGACGAACGACGGCAGGGTCTTCTTCCTCGCTCTCGAACCGCACGGCCTCGACCTGCGGCTGGCCGCGCTCGAACCGCTCGCGCCGCTGCCGCCGGAGGCCGTCGAGGCCGTCTTCGCCCCCGCCGTCCGGCCGGTGCCGCCCGCGGACCTGGGCCCACTCCGCCTCGATCCCGTGAGCCCGGGGCGAGCGTACGGGCTCGGGCGGCAGGAGCTCCGGGTGATGACCGGCGGGCTCTTCAGCTCCGCCGAGAGATCGCTCGAGCTCGGGGTGCACACGACCGACGTGGTGGGGCGCTTCTCGACGCTCGCCCTCGGCACGTACGGTGGCGACGAGGGCGCCAACGGCGGCATGCTCGCCGCGGCCTGGCGGGGCTCGCCGGTCGCGATGAGCCTCCACCTCTTCTCGCTCGAATCGCAACCGTCCCGGTACCGCGATGCCCCGGCGGCCCTCGGCGAAGCGCTCGACGCCCGCGAGAGCGGTGCCGAGCTCCGGCTGGGGTGGGACCGGGCGTGGCGGGCCACGCAGCTCGCCACCGCCCTCGCCCTCGCGGCGGACCGCGTCTCGCCCGAGACCGGAAGAAGCTTCGACCGCCGGGTCTCCTCGCTCGCCGTGGCGTTCGAACGCCAGCCTTCGCGCCGGCCTTGGCAGCTGGTGGAACGTTTCGACGCCGCGTTCGACGCCGGCACGAGCGACGGCTCCTCGTGGCGGCGCTTCGGCGGCGAGGTCGGGCTCGGCGCCTACTACCAGGGAAACCACGGCCTCGAGATCGCCTGGCAGCGGCAGACGGTGCGCGGCAGCCCGTCGCCGTTCGACCGGCTCCGCCTCGGCGGCGCGGACGGGTCGCTCGTGCCCGACACGCAGCGCGGCCGGCGGCTCGAAGCGCCGGCGCTCCCCACCGCGCTGCTCGTCGGCGACGATCACGAGGGGCAGCGGGCGACGCTCGCGCTCGGCGGGATCCCGTTCTTCTTCGAGCGCCACCGGGTCTGGTCGGCCGGCGGCGAGCGGGGCGACTGGCTGCGCCTGGCCGGGTTCGAACTGGAGCTGCTGAGCGGCCCGATCCCGCTCGTCAGGATCCCGGGGCTGCGCCTGCGCGTGGGCGCCGCCCGCGTCTTCGACCCGCCGCTGAAGGACACCAACCGGTTCTGGCTCTTCCTCGCCTATCGCCCGTGAGGGCGGTGCTCCGCGGGCGAGCCCTCAGCTGCAGCCGCTCGTCGAGCCGCAGTTGAGGCACTTGTAGCAGGTGCCGTTGCGGACCATGATCGCGCCGCACTCGTGGCAGGACGGCGCGTCCTGCTGGTAGAGGAAGCTGATCCGCATCGGCTCCGGCACGGTCTCCGGCTCCGGTTCGGGCGCGGCGGCGACCACCTCGTCGCGCCGCACCACCCCGGCCTCCTGCTGCTGCTGGGTGTTCATGAACTTCGAAGCCAGCCAGCGGAAGATGTAGTCGGTGATCGACTTCGCGATCGGGATCTCGGGGTTCTTGGTGAAGCCCGAGGGCTCGAAGCGGGTGTGGGTGAACTTGTCGATCAGGGTCTTGAGCGGCACGCCGTACTGGAGCGCGATCGAGACCGAGGTGGCGAAGGCGTCCATCAGCCCGGAGATCGTCGAGCCCTCCTTGGCCATCACCAGGAAGATCTCCCCCGGCATGCTGTCCTCGTAGAGGCCGACCGTCAGGTAGCCCTCGTGCTCGTTGATCGAGAACTTGTGGGTGATCGCCCGCCGCTCGTCGGGCAGCTTGCGGCGGCGCGCGCGGTATTCGATCACCGGCGCCGCGGCCGCCGCGGCGGCCGGCTGCTTCTCCCGGCGGGTGGAGAGCGGCTGGCTCCGCTTGCAGTTGTCGCGATAGATCGCCACCGCCTTGAGGCCGAGCCGCCACCCCTCGATGTACGCCTGCTGGATCTCGTCGACCGTCGACTCCTCGGGCATGTTGATCGTCTTCGAGATCGCCCCGGAGAGGAACGGCTGCACCGCCGCGAGCATCCGCAGGTGTCCGAGGTAGTGGATCGAGCGGGTGCCGTGCGCGGCCTTGAAGGCGCAGTCGAAGACCGGCAGGTGCTCGGGCGCGAGGCGGGGCGCGTTCTCGATCGTCTCGTGCTCGTCGAGATACTCGACGATCGCGCGGATCTCCTCCTTCTCGTAGCCGAGCTGCGCGAGGGCGAGCGGCACGGTGCGGTTGACGATCTTGAACGTGCCGCCGCCGACCAGCTTCTTGTACTTCACCAGCGCGACCTCGGGCTCGATGCCGGTGGTGTCGCAGTCCATCATGAAGGCGATGGTTCCGGTCGGCGCCAGCACCGAGACCTGGCTGTTGCGCAGCCCGTGCGACTCGACGTGCTCGACCACCTCGTCCCAGCTCTTCTTGGCCGCCTGCAGCAGCTCGAGCGGCACGTGCGCCGGGTCGATCCGCTTGACCGCGTCGCGATGCCGGCGCATCACCCGCCCCATCGACTCGCGGTTCGGGGCGAAGCTCCGGAAGGGGCCGAGCCGCTCGGCGATCCGCCCCGACTGCGCGTAGGAGGCGCCGGTCATCAGGGCGGTGATCGCCGCCGCGTAGTCGCGGCCGAGGTCGGAGTCGTACGGCAGCCCCCGCGCCATGAGCAGCGATCCGAGGTTGGCGTAGCCGATGCCGAGCGGGCGGAACTCGTGCGAGTTGTGCGCGATCGCCGGCGTCGGGTAGGCGGCGGAGTCGACGATGATCTCCTGCGCCGAGATCACCACCTCGCAGGTATGCGTGAAGCTCTCGACGTCGAAGCCGCGGTCGGCGTCGAAGAACGAGAGGAGGTTGAGCGAGGCGAGGTTGCACGCCGTGTCGTCGAGGAACATGTACTCGCTGCACGGGTTGCTGGCGTTGATCCGGCCGGTCGCCGCGCAGGTGTGCCAGCCGTTGATCGTGGTGTCGAACTGCATCCCGGGGTCGCCGCAGACCCAGGTCGCCTCGGCGATCATCCGCATCAGGTCGCGGGCCCGGTAGGTGTCCATCGGCCGGCCGCCGCGCACCGCGAGCGTGGTCCACTCCCGGTCGTCGACCACCGCGCGCATGAACTCGTCGGTGACCCGCACCGAGTGGTTCGCGTTCTGGTAGGCGACCGAGTCGTACGCCCCGCCGGGCACGTTGAAGCCGCCGTCGTAGCCGGCCTCGATCAGCGCCCACGCCTTCCGCTCCTCGATCTCCTTGCTGCGGATGAAGTCGACGATGTCGGGGTGGGTGGCGTCGAGGATCACCATCTTCGCCGCCCGCCGCGTCTTGCCGCCGCTCTTGATCACGCCGGCGAAGGCATCGAACCCCTTCATGAACGAGACCGGCCCCGAGGCGGTGCCACCCCCGGCCAGCGCCTCGCGCGAGGAGCGGAGGGTGGAGAGGTTGCTGCCGGCGCCCGAGCCGTACTTGAAGAGCATCCCCTCGGTCTTCGCGAGGTCGAGGATCGAGCCCATCGTGTCCTCGACCGAGTTGATGAAGCAGGCCGAGCACTGCGGACGCTCCTCGATCCCGACGTTGAACCAGACCGGCGAGTTGAAGCAGGCGCGCTGGTGGAGCAGGATGTGCTTGAGCTCGTCGGTGAAGACGGCCTCGTCCTCGGGGGTCGCGAAGTAGCCGTCCCGGCGCCCCCAGGAGGCGATCGTGTCGACCACCCGGCCGATGAGCTGACGCACGCTGGTCTCGCGCTCCGGCGTGCCCAGCTGCCCCCGGAAATACTTGCTCACCACCACGTTGGTGGCGGTCTGCGACCACGCCCGGGGGATCTCCACCCCGCGCTGTTCGAAGATCGTCTCGCCCCGGTCGTTGGCGATCACCGCATCCCGCGTCTCCCACTCCACGGCCGCGAACGGATCGATGCCGGGGGTGGTGAAGTGGCGGCGGAACGTGAGCCCCGGAGCCGCGGCCGGTGCGGGCGCGCCGGCGGGAGCAGCGGAAGCATCGTTTCGGCTCGGGGACGGGATCGACTGCATCGCCTCGGCTCCTCTTTCCAGGGACACGCCGCGCCCGCATCGGATCTGAATCGGAGGGACGCGACAGGGTCGTTGAGACGGTCAGAAAGTACGCCACGGTTCGGAGCGTGTCAAGCGTCTCGCCACCATATCTAGTGGTGGGATTGACCCAGCGGCACCATGGGTGGGACTCGCCCGGCCCTGCCCCGACGGGCGGGAGAGCCCGGCACGGCGCTTTCTATAATCCGGTCATGAGCGCTTCCGATCCGTCCGCCAAGCCCGCCCCCGGCCGCACCACGCCGTCCGGCCTCGAACTCAAGCCGACCTACACGCCCGCCGACCTGCCCGCCGACGCCGCGGCCGAGCTGCCGGGCGCGTTTCCCTTCAGCCGGGGCCTCTACCCCGACATGTACCGCAGCCGCCTCTGGACGATGCGCCAGTACGCCGGCTACGCGAGCGCCGAGGAGTCGAACCAGCGCTACCGCCACCTGCTCGCGAGCGGCACCACCGGCCTCTCGGTGGCCTTCGACCTGCCGACCCAGATCGGCTTCGACTCCGATCACCCGATGGCCCGGGGGGAGGTCGGGCGCGTGGGCGTCGCGATCGACTCGATCCACGACATGCGCCGGCTCTTCGACGGGATCCCGCTCGACCGCGTCACCACCTCGATGACGATCAACGCCACCGCGGCCACCCTGCTCGCCCTCTACCTGGCGGTGGCCGAGGAGCAGGGGGTCGCCTGGACGAAGGTCGGCGGCACGGTGCAGAACGACATCCTCAAGGAGTACGCGGCGCGCGGCACCTACATCTACCCGCCGCGCCCGTCGCTGCGGCTGGTGGCCGACATCATCGACTTCTGCGCCCGCGAGGTGCCGCGCTGGAACCCGATCTCGATCTCCGGCTACCACATCCGCGAGGCCGGCTCCACCGCGGTGCAGGAGGTCGCCTTCACCCTCGCCAACGGCCTCGCCTACGTCGAGCAGGTGCTCGCGCGCGGTCTCGACATCGACCACTTCGCGGCGCGGCTCTCGTTCTTCTTCAACGCCCACAACCACTTCTTCGAGGAGGTCGCGAAGTTCCGCGCCGCCCGCCGCCTCTGGGCCGAGCTCGTCCGGGAGCGGTTCGCGCCGCAGGACGAGCGCTCCTGCTGGCTGCGCTTCCACACCCAGACCGCCGGCTCCACGCTCACCGCGCAGCAGCCCGAGAACAACGTCGTGCGCGTGGCGCTCCAGGCGTTCGCCGCCGCCTGCGGCGGCACCCAGTCGCTGCACACGAACTCGCGCGACGAGGCGCTCGGCCTGCCCACCGAGGAGGCGGTCACGGTCGCGGTGCGCACCCAGCAGATCGTCGCCCACGAGAGCGGCGCCGCCGACGTGGCCGATCCGCTCGGCGGCTCCTGGCTCGTCGAGTCGCTGACCGACCAGATCGTCGCCGGGGCGCGGGAGTACATCCGCCGCATCGACGAGATGGGCGGCGCGCTCGCCGCCGTCGAGAAGGGGTTCGTGCAGAAGGAGATCGCCGAGGCGGCCTACGCCTGGCAGCGGGCGGTGGAGGCCGGGGATCGCAAGGTGGTCGGCGTCAACTGCTTCGGCACCGACCACGAGCCGGTCCCCGAGACGCTGCGGATCGATCCGCGCGCCGAGGAGGAGCAGGCGGCCCGGGTCCGGGCGATGCGCGAGGCGCGCGACGCCGAGCGGGCCAGGGCCGCCCGCGCCGCGCTGCGCGAGGCGGCGGCCGAGGAGCGGCAGCTGATGCCGCCGATCCTCGACTGCGTGCGCGCCGAGCTCACCCTCGGCGAGATCGCCGACACGCTCCGCGAGGTGTTCGGCGAGCACCGCGACAGCACGCTCTCCTGAGCGGCGCCCTCACGGTTCAGAAGGATTCTCGGCGGGCGCCGGCGCGACCGGGTTCGCGACCGGCGCCGTGCGCACTGCCGTGACCTTCGCTTCGAGATCGGCGACCGCAGCCGCCGGCAGCAGGAGCACCGCCGCACGCCCCTCGGTGCGGGCCGGCCGCAACCCGTCGCGCTCCGGGTAGAGGAGCAGCCGTTCGGTCGCGCCCCCGGGGCCGGTGATCTCGAAGGTGAGCACCGGCTCCCCGGCGGTGAGCGCCGCCTCCTCGCCGCTCTCGGCGAGCCGCTCGGCGCGCACTCCGGCCAGCTGGTAGAGGAGATCGCCGGCGCTCCCGTAGTCGGCCGCCTCCCCATCACGCTGCCACTGTCCGTCGTGACGCACGAGCCGGGTCGCACCGGCCGCATCGGCGATCGTCACCGCGTCCACCTGCCAGCTGTCGAACGCCGACCAGGCGCGGGAGCGCCACGCGCCGGGGGCGCGCGCCACCGCCGCGGCGAGGTTCGCGGTGGCGAGCTCCACCCACTCCCCCGCGACCCGCGCCCGCAGGCGCCCGGACTCCGCCGCCGCGTCGGCCACCACGACCGGAAACGGTTCCTCGCGGCCATCGAGGTGAGCAACGATCTCTCCGTTCAGGCGCACCTCGTTCGCCGCCTCGTCGTCGAGAAACGCCTCGGCCCGCAGGCCGGTGAGGTCGGCGAGGAGCCCGCCCACGAGGTCCCGGTCGGCGCGGTCGGCGACGGGCGCGACGAGCCGCCACGCCTCGCCGTCCCGTTCGAGCTCCGTGCGCCCCGCCGGCCCGCTCACCTCCAGGCGTGAGATCGCCTCGCGCCGGCCGGGGAAGAGATCGCGGGCCCGCCACTGCGCCGCCGGCCGCTCGAGGTCGGCGACGAACGCCGCCGGGGCGACCAGCGGTATCCCCTGCTCTCCCTCGGCCACGACCACGTCGCCGCTCACCGGCACCGCGGCGCCGACCGCGAGCACCCGCTCCCCCGCCGGCGTCGTGAGGCGCAGGCGGAAGCGGGGAGCGTCGAGCCCCACCTCCGCGGGCTCGACCCCGGTGAGCGTCCGCTCCCGGGTGAGCCCGGTGAGCGTCGTGAGCAGCTCCTCGACGAGCGCCCTGTCCGCCCGCGCCACGAGCGGTTCGACGAGCCGCCAGCCGGACAGGGTATCGGCCTCCCCCGCCGGCGCCGCTTCCCGCTCGAGCCGCAGCCGCCCGGTTGACCCTTCGATCTCGATCCCGGTCACCGCCTCGGCCGCGAGCCCCGGCAGCACCCGTTTCGCCCGCTCGGCCCGCTCGTCGCTCGACGGCAGCTCCCGCTCGTAGAAGTAGACGAACGCCCCGATCCCGACGACCAGGGCGAGGAGGACGAGAAGAGTTCGTGGACGCATGGCTCCTCCCTTATGAGACACCCCGGGACGTTCCCGCCCCGAGGGGGCGGGCCCGTCCCGGAAGCGCGACCGGACCCGCGATTACTCCGATTCGGGCCGGGCCCGGAGCGACTGCCAGAAGATGAAGCCGCAGAGCAGCAGCATCATCCCGAACGCCAGGAGCTGCGACGGGTTGGAGTCGACCCAGCTCTCGTCGACGTAGTTGATCTCGAGCAGCCGGAGGATGGCGCTGACCACCCCCATGAGCGCCCCGCCGGCGATGAACCCCGAGGCGATCAGCGTGCCCCGCTCGCGGCGCGCCTGGTTGAGCTTCTCGTCATGGCTGCGGGTGGCGACGAGATGCGCCACGATGCCACCGATCAGCAGCGGGGTGTTCAGCTGCAGGGGGATGAACATCCCGAGCGCGAAGGCGAGTGCCGGCACGCCGATCATGGTGAGGATCAGCGAGAGCATCGCGCCCGCCCCGTAGAGGAGCCAGGGGGCCGGCTTGCCGCTCATCATCGGTTCGATGACCGCCGCCATCGCGTTCGCCTGCGGCGCCACCATCGCGCTCTCGCCCGTGAAGCCGTACGCCTTGTTGAGGAGGAGGATGACCCCGCCCACCGTGGCGGCGGCGACGAGCGTCCCCAGGAACTTCCACGACTCCTGCTTGTACGGCGACGAACCGAGCCAGTAGCCGATCTTCAGATCGGTGATGAACCCCCCGGCCATCGAGAGCGCGGTACAGACCACGCCGCCGATCACCAGCGCGGCGATCATCCCGGTCTCCCCCTTGAGCCCGACCGAAACCATGATGAGGGAGGCGATGATGAGCGTCATCAGGGTCATGCCCGAGACGGGGTTGGTGCCGACGATCGCGATCGCGTTCGCCGCCACCGTGGTGAAGAGGAAGGCGATGACCATCACGATGACCAGCCCCACCAGGGCGTGGGTGAGGTTGTGGACGACCCCGAACTGGAAGAAGACGAAGATGAGCAGGGCGACGGCGAGCAACCCCACGCCGATGATCTTCATCGGCAGATCGCGGCGGGTGCGCAGCTCCTCCCGGCTCGCCCCGCCCTTGCGTCCGGTGGTCTCCGAGACCGCCAGCGCCACCGCCTGCCGGATGACGCCCCACGACCGGATAATGCCGATGATCCCCGCCATCGCGATCCCGCCGATCCCGACGGGGCGGATGTAGTGGGTGAAGATCTCCTCGGCGCTCATCGCGCCGATCACCGCCGTGATGTTGGAGCCGACCGGCGTGGCCATCCCCTCGGCGAAGTAGTTCAGGAACGGGATCAGGACGAACCAGCCGACGAACGAGCCGGCGCAGATGATCGCCGCGTACTTGAGCCCGATGATGTAGCCGAGGCCGATCACGGCGGCGCCGACGTTGATCTTGAACACCATCTTCGCCTGGTTCGCCAGCCGCTCGCCGAAGGCGAAGACCCGGGTGGTGAAGACCTCGCTCCACCAGCCGAAGGTGGCGATGACGAAGTCGTAGAGCCCGCCGACGAGCCCGCTGACGAGCAGCATCTGCGCCTGGCTGCCCCCCTTCTCCCCCGAGATCAGCACCTCGGTGGTGGCGGTGGCCTCGGGGAAGGGGAGCTTCCCGTGCATCTCCTGCACGAAGTACTTCCGGAACGGGATGAGGAAGAGGATCCCGAGCGCACCGCCGAGCAGCGAGGCGAGGAAGACCTGGTAGAACTCCGCCTCGAGGTTGAGGATGTAGAGGGCCGGGAGGGTGAAGATCGCTCCCGCCACGATCACCCCCGAGCTGGCGCCGATCGACTGGATGATGATGTTCTCGCCGAGCGCGTTCTTCCGCTTGCTGACGGTCGAGAGGCCGATGGCGATGATCGCGATC
This sequence comes from Acidobacteriota bacterium, assembly GCA_012521815.1. Classification (GTDB taxonomy): domain Bacteria; phylum Acidobacteriota; class Thermoanaerobaculia; order Multivoradales; family JAGPDF01; genus JAAYLR01. The sequence goes on along the minus strand of JAAYLR010000134.1, from coordinate 3,797 downwards.
GGGATGGCGGCCTCGAACACCTGGCCGATCTTCAACCCCAGATAGGCGGCCGCGGCCGAGAAGACCGCGGCCATGATCAGGCCCCAGGTCACCGAGTAGGGACTCACCTCGGGAACCGCCTGATGAGGCGACATGACCGGCTGGTACTCCTCGCCGGGCTTCAGCTCGCGGTAGGCGTTGTCGGGCAGACCGATCCTCTTCTGCTGCTCTTCTTGTCGTGACATGTTCGCCCCGGGGTCAGGTTGATGGATGGCTGAACGATGCGCCGATTATAGGAGAACCGTCGCGAGGCGCGCCGCGGGCCGGCCCCGCGGCGCGATCACGCGCGGCCGATCAACGCCGGCGGCGGAAGTGCATCCAGACCCCGGCGGCCACGGCGAGCCCGGGAAGGCCGAGAAGGACCCAGAGAGTCACCGCCCGGAGCTGACCGGTGGTGAGCGAAAGCCGCACCTGCTCCGGACGCTTCGGTCCGATGCCGAGCAGCTGCGGGCGCTCCACGAGCCAGTTCATCGCGTTGGCCAGCAGCGTCGGGTTGCCGACGCTCGCCAGATGGCCGTTCGTCGCGAAGTCCGAATCGCCGATGACGACGAGGCGCCAGCCGGCGCCATCCTCGGCAGTGCCGGCTTCCGCCTCGCCGTCCGGAGTAAGGAGATCGTCTGCCGCGTGCGGCGTCCCCTTCTTCGCCGTCGCGACGGCGACCGCGACCGGTACGGGCCCCGGAAGGTCGCCGGGGCCGCGTTCGACCGCGTCGAGACGGGCGAGATCACGCTCCCCCCACCCCTCGGCGGAGGTCGCGAGCAGCGTCGTCACCTCGACCCCGGCGGCCGCCTCCTCGGCGCCGACCGAGCGGGCGAGCGGCAGGATCACCGGCACCCTGGCCTGGGCGAGCGAACGCACGACCGGATGCTCCCCGGTGGCCTGCACGAAGATCGTCTCGGCACCGAAGAACGGCAGGGGGTTGGCGGGGTCGACGACGATGTCCGCGCCCAGGCGCACGCCGTAGCCGGCCAGCCAGTCGGTGAGCCCGAGGTCGATCAGCCCGTCGCGCTCGCCGAGCGCCGGATCGAGGAGGAGGAGGAGCCGCCCGCCCGCGTCGAGGTATTTCGAAAGCAGCGCGAGCTCCGGCGCGACGAAGCCGGAGGTCGGCCCGGCGATCACCACGAGGTCGGTGCCCGCCGGCACCTCGCTTGCCCCGAGCGTCGCCCACGGCTGCATGTCGAGGTTCTCCCGGCCGAGGAGCTCCTGCGCCGAGGAGAGGCCCCGGGCGGAGTAGTCGTCGAGCGACAGCTCCCCGTGGCCGGTGGTGAAGAGGATCCGCGGCTTGCGCGCCTCGGCGAGCTCGAGCAGCGCGCCGGTGAACCGCTCCTCCCCCCGGAAGCCGGTCAGCTCGGGCGCGGCGCCGAACTGGAGCCCGGAGTAGTCGTACTCGGCCAGATCCGCCTCCTCGATCACCCGCCGGTCGTCCCCGCTGTCGAAGACCACGACGTTGAGGTTGCGCACCTGGTACTTGTCGACGAGCTGCTGGGCGGCGACGAGGTTCTTCTCCGGATCGACCGCGCGCACCCGCACCCGGGGCGTGCGCGCCTCGTAGCGGGCGAGCAGCTCGCGCACCGGGCCGTAGAGCTGCGACTCCGGACGCATGAAGATCACCACCTCGACGTCGCGGTCGAGCCCGTCGAGCACGCCGAGGCTCTTCTCCGAGAGGCTGTAGATCTCGTCGCGGGTCCAGTCGAAACGGTGGTAGTACTTCGCGCCGAAGTAGTTCGCGAACCCCACGAGCGCCGCCACCAGCAGGACGCCGGCGCCGAGCGAGGAGGTCGAGAGGAGCTGCCGCCGGATCTCGGGTCGCGCCATCACTCACCTCCACCGCTTCGCCGCGAGCGCGCGGCCCGACAGGAAGAGGAAGAAGCCGGTCAGCGACAGGTAGTAGACCAGCCGCCGGGTATCGACGATCCCCTTCGAGAACTCGTCCATGTGCTGCCAGAGGTTCAGGTAGCCGAAGAGCGTGCGGGAGTGGTCGCCCGCCACCAGGTTCTCCAGCAGCCCGAAGGTGAAGAGGACCACGAGGAAGGCGAAGGTGACCATCGCCGCCACGATCTGGTTCCTCGTGAGGCTCGAGGCGAAGAGCCCGACCGCGAGGAAGAGGGCGCCGATGCCGAGCACCCCGAGGTAGCCGCTCAGGACGGGCCCCGGATCGACCGAGCCGAAGTGCGCCACCACCCAGACGTAGACGAGCGTCGGCAGCCAGAGGAAGGCGTAGTAGCCCAGCGCCGCGGCGTACTTGCCGAGCACCACCTGCGTCTCGGTGACCGGCGCGGTCATCAGCATCTCGATCGTGCCGCTGCGCCGCTCCTCGGAGAGCAGGCGCATGGTGAGCACCGGGGCGACGAAGAGCAGCACCAGCCAGAAGAAGATCGTCTGGCCGAAGAAGAGCTCGAGCGGCGCCCCGGCCTGCGCCCGCGGGTCGTTCAGGTAGCTGACGATCAGCCAGAAGACGTAGCCGTTGACGAGCAGGAAGAAGGTCAGGACGACGTAGGCCAGCGGCGAGAAGAAGTAGGCGCGCAGCTCGCGTCCGAACGTGGCGAGGAACCCTCTCACGACACCACCTCCGCTGCCGCCTCGGCGGCCGTCCCCTCCCCGGTCTCCTCACCCTCCTCGCGCGTCGTGAGGCGGACGAAGAGGTCTTCGAGCGACGCCTTCTCGAGCGTCAGCTCCTGCAGTGTCCAGCCCCGCTCGACCGCGAGCCGGAAGGCATCGGGGCGGGGGTCGGCGCCGGCCGCGCAGTCGAGGCGGTAGGTCGCCGCGTCCGCCGCCCGCACCCCGGTCACCCCCGGCAACGCCGCGAGCGCCTCCCCGGCGCCGGCCGCGGCGCCGGTGAAGCCGACCCGCACCAGCGAGGTGCCGAGCCACCGCTCCCGGAGCTCCTCCGGGCTCCCTTCGGCGACGATCCGGCCCCGGTCGATGATCACCACCCGCCGGCAGAGGAGCTCCACTTCCGGGAGGATGTGGGTCGAGAGGAGCAGGGTGTGGCGGGTGCCGAGCTCGCGGATCAGCTCGCGGATCGCCACGATCTGCTTCGGGTCGAGCCCCACGGTCGGCTCGTCGAGCACCAGCACCTTCGGCTCGTGGAGGATCGCCGCCGCGAGGCCGACCCGCTGCCGGTACCCCTTCGAGAGCGTCCCGATCACCTGCCGCCGCACGTCCGTGACGAGGCAGCGGGCGAGCGCGCTCTCGATCGCCCGCCGGGCGGCGGCGCGCTCGAGCCCCTCGAGCCGGGCCCGGTAGGCGAGGTACTCCTCGACCCGCATCTCGGGGTAGAGCGCCACCGTCTCGGGCAGGTAGCCGATCTCCCGCTTGACGGCGACCGGGTCGGCGAAGAGGTCGCGCCCCCCTACCGTCACCCGGCCGGCGGACGGGGGCAGGAAGCCGGTCATCATCCGGATCGTCGTGGTCTTGCCGGCGCCGTTCGGGCCGAGCATCCCGACGATCTCGCCGGTCGGCACCGCGAAGGAGATCCCCTCGACGGCCGTGAAGTCGCCGTAGCGGCGCGTCAGTTGGTGTGCCTCGATCATCCAGCCTCCTCTCGCGCGAACCGGGCGCCCGGAGACGCCCCCTCCACGAATAGCAAAGTCGGTGCCGCAAGGCGCCCCGGTCTCCGGCGTTTCACCCGGCGCGCGAGACACCGGGCCGGGCAACTTCGGCGCGCCGGACGCGCCAGGATGGCACCGCGGCACGGTAGGATCCGTGGCCATGAGCGGCAACGACCGGACCCGCGGAATGAAGACGGCCTACGAGCT
>JAAYLR010000133.1 GCA_012521815.1 Acidobacteriota bacterium | reverse complement strand
GCGGTGAGCGTCTCGACCCGATCGCCGCTAACCGTCACCATGATCCGGTCGGTGAGACGCGCCCGGCGAGCGTCGTCACCTCGACCGCGACCTCGTAGGTGCCGGGCTCGAGGTAGAGATGGGCGCCGGCGTAGCCGTTCTCGGCCAGCCCGTCGGCGCGCCCGCCGTCGCCGAACCGCCAGCGCACGGCGGCATGGGGTCCCGGCAGATCGATATCGAACCAAGCCAGCTCGCCCGGGCGCGGCGCCGGTGAGCGCGGCACGATCCGCCCGCTCGGCTGGTGCGCGACGAGCGGTTCGACCACGCGGTGGAAGGCCTCCGCGAGGAGGTCGTACCCGGCGGCGTTGGGGTGTCCCACCGGATCGTCGGGGTCGGCGAGATAGTGCGTTTGCCAGAAGCCCGGCAGGCTCCAGAACGGGCCAAAAGCGTCGACGACCGGGCGGGATTCCCGCAGCGCGAGGCCGAGCACGGCGCCGCGCAGCGCGAGCGTCTGCTCGTTGTCGTTGTCGCCCTCGCCATCGGGACGATGCGGGACGATCGTCGCCTGCACGACCCGCATCCCACGGGCTTCGGCGTGGGTGGCCAGGGCGTTGAGGTTGTAGAGGATCGTCTCGGTCGAGAGGTTGCGGAAGACGTCGTTCGTCCCCTCCATCAGCAACAGGAGATCGCCCCCTTCGTCGAGAACCGAGCCGATCCGGGCGAGGCCCTGAGCCGTCGTCTCGCCGCCGATGCCGCGATTGAGCACCGTGACCGGGAAGCCGTCGCCGCGCAGCCATGACTGGAGTCGCTGCGGATAGCCACCCCCGCTGGCGCTGTCGCCGTAGCCAAGGGTGATGCTGTCGCCGAAGGCGAGGATCCGCACCTCGGCGGCTGCCGGAGCGGCGAGGAGGAGGGCGGCGACGGCAAGCGGATGGAGGAGGCGGCGGCTCATCGTTGGAAACGGGAAGGGATGGCTATGATAACGGTCGTCCCGGCCGGGTCCAGGAGGGGGCCGGGAGAAGGGATGCGGGTGAGGGGCCAAAGAGCGCTGGAGTTCTCCGAAGCGGAGCGGCGGGCGATCGCCGCCGCCGTGGCGACCGCCGAGCAGGGTTCGCGCGGGGAGATCGTGCCGGTGGTCGTGCCGGCGAGCGATCGCTACGAGGCGGCCTCCTGGCGGGGGGCGCTGCTCGGCGCGATCGGCGGGGCGATCGGGGCGGCGATCGCGCATCGGCTGCTCGGCCCCTGGAGCGATCCGGTGCTCTGGATCGTCCTGCCGCCGCTCGCCGGCTCCCTCTTCGGCTGGCTCCTCGCGGGCCTCTGCCCGCCGTTGCGGCGAGCCCTGATCGGGCGGACGATCTGCGATCGGGAGGTGCGGCAGCGCGCGGCGGAAGTCTTCCTCGACGAGGAGGTCTTTCGGACCCGGGATCGCTCCGGGATCCTCATCCTGCTCTCCGCCTTCGAGCGGCAGGTCGTGGTGCTGCCTGACCGCGGCCTCCGGGAGGCCGTCCCCCTCGAAGAGTGGGAGGCGATTGCCGGAGAGATCGCCCGTGGCGTCGGGTCCGGCCGGCCCGCCGAAGCGTTGCTGGCGGCGATCGAGCGGTGCGGCGAGCTGTTGCGCGAGAAGCGGCTCGCGGCCCGTCCGGACGATCAGAACGAGCTGCCCGACGGCCTGCGCGTCCTGCCCGGCTGAGGGTGGCCGCCGCGAAAGGCGTGGTAGCCTCCAGCGGCGTCAACGAACAGAGGGAGGTCTCCAATGTCGATGCCCGAAGCACCGCCGCCGGCTCCTGCCAAGAAGAAGGGGCTCCATCCGCTCGTCTGGGTCGCCATCGGCTGCGGTGGCCTCATTCTCCTCATCCTCATCGGCATGTTCGCCGCCGGGGCCTTTGTCGTCCACAAGGCGAAGGGATGGGTCGAGAAGGCCGAGGCGAACCCGGCGCTCGCCGCCGCCGAGATGGTGGTGCGCATGAACCCGGAGCTCGAGCTCGTGGCGAAGGATGCCGACGCCGGCACGATGACGATCCGCAACAAGAAGGACGGCGAGACGATCACCCTTTCGTTCGACGAGATCGCGAAAGGCAATTTCTCTTTCGAGAAGGATGGGGAACGGACGGAGATCCGTTTCCAGAAAGACGACGAGGGGGGCACCCTCCGCATCGAGGGCCCGGATGGCGAGATGGTCTTCGGCGCGAACGTGGACCGGGAGAACCTCCCCGGCTGGGTACCGCTCTACCCGGGTGCCACCTTCGAGGGTCAGGGTTTCATGAAGACCGGGGATGCGGTTCGGGGTGCTTTCGTCCAGAAGAGCACGGCCTCGCCCCAGGAGGTGGCCGCCTTCTACCGGGAGCGTTTTTCAGAGCTCTCGATCCCGGTGCAGACGATCACCAGCGAAAGCGATGAAGGCGGCGAGACGATCTGGCTCAACGGTTCGGAAGGGGAGCGAAGCCTGAGCGTGCACGTGGGCAAGGACGAGGAAGGGAAGACGGCGATCCAGGTTTCCTTCACGGGAACCCCCTGAGGAATGCTCGGCAGGCAGCGCAGCGGCTCGGTCGTCTGCTCGTGCGGCAAGCTCGTCGGCGTCCACGACGCCGTCTGCTCGCACTGTGGCCGGCGTAACCCCGGACTCTGGGGGTACGCCGGCGTGCTGCGCCGTCTCGGCAGCGATCTCGGTTTCGTGAAGCTGCTCATCGGCGGCAGCGTCCTGCTCTACCTGGTGGCGCTGCTGCTCTCGGGCGGCCGGATCCGGATGGGGAGTCCGTTCGACTTCCTCGGCCCGTCGCCGGTCGCCCTCTACCTGCTGGGTGCGAGCGGGTCGGTGCCGGTCTTCGAGCTCGGGCGGTGGTGGACGGTGCTCTCCGCCGGCTGGCTCCACGGCAGCCTGCTGCACCTCCTGTTCAACATGCTCTGGGTGCGCCAGCTCGCACCGGCGACCGCGGAGCTCTACGGCGCGGGGCGGATGGTGCTGATCTACACCGCCGGCTCGGTGGGCGGTTTCCTCGCCAGCTCGGTCGCCGGGCACTACCTCTTCTTCCTCCCGCGTCTCCTCCAGGGAGCCGCCTTCACGGTGGGGGCGTCGGCGCCGATCTTCGGGCTGCTCGGCGCGCTCGTCTGGTACGGGCGGCGTTCCGGATCCCGCGCACTCGGGCAGCAGGCGTGGACCTGGGCGCTGGCGATGTTCGTCTTCGGCTTCCTGTTCGCCGGTGTGGACAACTACGCCCATGCCGGAGGGTTCGCCGGCGGCTGGCTCGCCGCGCGGCTCCTCGATCCCCTCCGCCCGGAGCGGCCGGGCCACGTCCTGACGGCGCTCGGCCTGCTCGCCGCTACGCTCCTCGCGGTTCTCGTTTCGGTCCTGCAGAGCTTCACGATCGCCTCCTGAGAGAGAGGTCCCGATGGGCTTCCGGTCGATCTCCCTGCGGCGCGCCACCCTCCTCCTGCTCGGCCTCTGGCTGGCCATGTGGGGACCGGGTGGGCCGCTGCGGGCGCAGGCCGCTCCTCCGGGTCCGCATGGCCTGGAGGTTCGGGTTCAGGACCATCGGGGGCAGGCGCTCGCCGGAGCCGAGGTCGAGCTGCGCTGGCTCGGGAACGAAGGCCGCGCCGCCGTCCTGACGGCGCGCACGGATGCGAGCGGACGCGCGCTCTTCACCGGCCTCGCGGCCGGGAGCTGGGAGCTGCGGGCCCGGCACGAACGGTTCATGATCTTCGTCTCCGAGGTCGTGATCTCCGGAGGCAAGCCGTTGATCGTCGCGGCGCGGCAGGAGAACGTTCGTGGCGCCATCGCTCCGCTGCGGGTTCGCCTCGCCCGGGGCCCGGCCCCGGCCAGCCCCGTCGTCCGGGAGAAACCGGCGCCACGCCCAACCCCGCCGCCGGAGAGCCGTCCCGCGAGACCCCAGGCGCCGCCGGTTCCCGCGGCAGCGCCGCCGCCGCCGGCTGCGCCCGCGGCGGTCGACCGGGGGGTTCCGAAAGAATCGCGACCCGAGCCCGTGGTTCCGGAGCCGACTCCGCGCCGGGAGCCTGCAGCCACGGCTGCCCCGAGTACGCCGGCTCCCGCGGTCGCGTCTTCGCCTCCGGTACCGCCGGCGCCGGCCCGCCCGCCCGCGCCCAGGGTGGCACAGGAGACCGCTCACGAGGTCCGCACCGTGCGTCGGCACGCCGACCGCACCTGTCCCGAATGCCCGTCGGGCGAGAGCGCTCACAGCGTGGAAAGAGAGGTGGCTTCGGGAGGCGCCGCGGCGGCTGGCTGCCCCGGGGAGATCCGGAACCGCTTCGCGGCCGCGCCACCCGCGGCCTGGGTCGAGATCGCAGCGGAGCTTCCGCCCGGCTGCTCGGCAATCCGGCTCGAGTTGCCGGCCGGAGCACGCTACACCGGCTATCGCTACGAGAGCGGTACCGCGGCGGGCTGGGTGGACTGCCCGGCCGGCCGGGAGTGCCCCGGCCTCTCCTCGGCCTGGCTCGGCGATCCGATCGTCGTCCGCGAAGGGGATGCGACCCGCCTCCTGGCGCTCTTCGAAAACCGGGCCGAAGGCCCGCGCCGCGCCCGTTTCACGGCCTACTGCCGCGAGGGCGGCAGATAGTCACTCCAACCTTCCCGAAGCCTCATTCCGGCTGAGATCAGTCGAGAAAGAAATCGGGAATCAGCGGCGCCCCGGGCTCGACGGCGTACCGGTCGAAGTCGGTGACGCCGGCTTCGGCGAGCACCTCCTCGTCGATCAGGAAGCGTCCGGTCAGCTCGCGGCTCGGCCGGGTCAGGATCCGGTGGGCGGCGTCGGCCACGATCTCCGGCGTCCGGCAGTGGCGCGGGGAGACCGCGTCGCCGAGCATCGCGAGGGCGGCGGTGGCGATCGCGGTGCGGGGCCAGAGGGCGTTGACCGCCACTCCCTGCTCCCGGAACTCCTCGGCCATCCCGAGCACGCACATCGACATCCCGTACTTCGCCATCGTGTACGCGACGTGGTCCTTGAACCAGCGTGGCGAGAGGGAGAGCGGCGGCGAGAGGTTGAGCACGTGGGGGTTGGCGGCGGCGAGCAGATGGGAGAGGCAGAGGCGGGTGCAGAGGTAGGTCGCGCGCACGTTGACGGAGAACATCAGATCGAACCGCTTCATCGGCGTCGCGAGCGTTCCGCCGAGGAAGATCGCGCTGGCGTTGTTGACGAGGATGTCGATGCCGCCGAACTCGGCGACGGTGGCTGCCACCGCGGCCTCGACCTGCGCCTCGTCGCGCAGGTCGGTGGCGAGAGGCAGGGCGCGGCCGCCGTCGGCTTCGATCTCGGCGGCGGCGGTGTAGATGGTGCCGGGCAGCCGGGGATGGGGTTCGGTCGTCTTGGCGAGGATCGCCACGTTCGCGCCGTCGCGCGCCGCCCGCCGGGCGATCGCCAGCCCGATGCCGCGGCTGCCTCCGGTCACCATCAGAGTCTTGCCTTCGAGTGTCATCACGTCCCCCTCGCCGCTGTCCGGCTTAACCGTGCGAGGTGATTCTATGGGGTAGCGGCGAGGTAGCGGCGAGGTAGCGGCGAGACTCCGCCCCTCGGGGCGATGCGGAGCAGCTCACAGGGCTCCCGCGTCGAGCTTGCTATCCTCGCCCCTGCCGGAGGGATCCGGCCCAAGGAGGGATCTCATGAGTCGCACCAGCTCGCTCACGCTCGTCGCCGCCATCCTGCTCGTTGCCTTCGCCAGCACCGCTGCCGGAGCCGGCGAGCACCGGCTCGGTTTCGGCCTCCACTACTGGCGGACGATCGACGAGATCAAGAAGTCGTACGGCGACGGGATCGACGACAACGGCCTCTCCCAGCTCTTCAGCTATCAGTACCTGCCCAAGCCGTTCGTGAAGATCGAGGCGACCGTCGAGTATTTCCCTGACGGTTTCGGCGGGGCCACCGGCTCGGCGTACTCGCCGCAGGTCTTCCTGCTCGTCGGCCGCGGGCTCTACGGCGGGGTCGGTGCCGGTCTCACCCGGTCGAGCAGCTTCCGGAACGACTGGTCCGACCCGTACTACGCCGTTCGCCTCGGCTACGAGCTGCCGCTGCTGCCGCGGATCGATCTGGATCTGAACGCGAACTACCGCTTTGACGCCTGGAGCGAGCTCGAAGGTTTCAACTCCAAGGTTCTCACCCTCGGAGCGGTCCTGCGGCTCACGCTCTGAACCCCTGCTTGGCGCCGGCGTCCGGCCGGCCTATGATCCTCGTCGCCGGCCGCGGGCCGGCGGAGTCCTGATACCCGGATCACGAAACCGAGAGGAGGAGCAGCAATGGCGGTGCGGAGAGCGTCGGCCGCGTGGAACGGCGGCCTGCTGGATGGCAACGGAAAGATGCGTCTCGGGAGCGGCGCTTTCGAGGGCCCGTTCTCGTTCAAGACGCGGTTCGAGGAGGAGCCGGGGACGAACCCGGAGGAGCTGATCGGCGCCGCCCATGCCGGCTGTTTCTCGATGGCCTTCGCCGCCACGCTCGGCAAGAACGGCTTCGCGCCGGAGCGGGTGGCCACGGACGCGCGGGTCCATCTCACGAAGGGCGAGACCGGCTTCTCGATCTCGAAGATCGAGCTGCACACCGAGGCGACGGTGCCGGGGATCGACGAGGCGAAGTTCCAGGAGCTGGCGACGGCGGCCAAGAACAGCTGCCCGGTCTCCCGCGCGCTCGCCGCGCTCGAGATCGAGCTCCACGCCAAGCTGGCCTGAGGCGACCGGCGGCGGGGCGGCCTCGCCGTCCCGCCGTGCGACCTCGGGGGGACCGGGCCCGGAGGCTTCGTCATGATGCTGCGCAGATACCTGGCACCCCTGCTGCTGGTGGTGGCTGCGCTCCTGCTGCTCGGCTACTGGCGCAGCGATCGCAACCAGATCCTGCGCCAGCTCGATCGCGTCGAGGAGCTGATCGCCAAGACGGGGCCGGAGGACCAGCTCACCGCCTTCGGACGGGTCCGCAAGGTCACCGAGATGTTCGCGCCGGGCTTCCTCGTCCTCGCCCGGCCGTACGAGAGCGCGATCTCCGATCCCCAGGAGCTGGCGCGGGTGCTCGCCGGCTATCGCGCCGGCCTGCGCTCGCTCCGGCTCGTCAACCGGAACCGCTCGGTGACGATCGACAAGGAGCGAGGCACGGCCCGGATGCGTCTCCAGCTCGAGGTCTGGAGCAGCCGCGGGCTCGAGCCAAGCCGCGAGTCGTTCGACATCCGGATCGGCTGGCTCAAGGAGAGCGGCACCTGGTGGCTTCGCGAGGTGGAGCTGCTCTCGGTCGACACCGACGAGTGGCTCGGTATCGTCGACGAGGACGATACGCGCGGCAACCTGCTGGATTAGCGGTCGGAAGGCGGCCGCACGGCTCAGCCGGGCAGCGGCGATACCGGCCGGGCGGCGGACAGCCAGCCCGGCACCAGACTCGCGGCGACGATCCGGAGGTTTCCGTCCCGCGGCAGGGTGAGCTGGCGATCGCCGGCCGCGAGCGGCAGCCGCCAGCGGAAGAGCGCCCCGGGCTCGGGCAGGTTGCGGCCGCGGCGGTCGTGGAGGTGGGTGGCCACCCAGCCGAGGTCGGCCCGGAGCTCGCGCCCCGGTACGAACCGGCGGAACGGCAGCCGGGGATGGAGGCGCAGGAGCTGATCCGCGCGGCCGAGCGGCTCGCGCCAACCCGGGATCTCCTGCCGGTACTCCCGATCCCCGATCCGCAGGGTGGCGATCCGCCCCGGCCTGATGGCGGCGAGCAGCAGCTCGAGCTGCTCGCCGTCGTGCCCGGGCAGCGAGATCTCCTCTCCCTGCGGCACGAGAGCGAGCAGCCGCCCATCGGCGTCGCGTGCGAGCACGAAGGCGACCCCTCCCACCACGATCCGGGCCGGAACGAGCTCGGCTGGAAAACAGCGTCCACGGCCGTCGAAGCCGGCCCCTCCCACTTCGCCGTCGCAGCTGGCGACCGGTAGCCCCCCAGGGAGCTCGACCGGGCGGCACGGTTCGGCCTCGCTCTGCACGCGGGCCGCCAGAGGAGGCGGCAGCGAGGTGGTGAAGGAGACGAGGCCGAACGGAGCGAGCGCCGGCGAGAGCGGTCCGAAGACGGGCCTCTCCGGACCGCGGGGCTCTTCGGTGGCGTCGACCGTCCGGCTCGTCACGCCGGAGTGCTCCAGCCGCAGGGAGGCGGTTCCCGAGCGGCCGTTGCGCTCCCGCAGCCGCCAGACGAGCTCCGGAGACTCCTCGGCGAGCTTCAGCGCCTGCAGCGCGACGGCATCTCCCACGAGCTCGGCAAGCGAAGCGATCCGCCCCAGCCGGCCGGGGTGGGCTTCGGTGACGAAGGCGACCGGCGGGAGCCGGAAGCGCTCGGCCTCCTCGTCGCAGCCCCCTTCGCGCCAGTCACCGGTGTGGGCGTAGAGCGCCAGCCGCTCGGCGTGGCTCCCCAGGTCCTGATCGATCTGGTAGCGGAACCGCCGCCCCACGGCCGGGGTGCGGACCAGCGTCAGGCGCAGGGTGCCGGGGTCGGGATGGTCGAGCCCGTGCGGGCCCGGGAAGAGGAGAGCGAGGCCCTCACCCTCCGGCCGGCGCGACGAGAGGTCGGCCCAGCCCTGCGCCGGGACCTCGTAGAGGTTCGGAAGCGACGGGCCCCGATCGACGGCGGCGAGCCCGCTCCAGAAGGTCGCCCGGCCGTCCT
>JAAYLR010000132.1 GCA_012521815.1 Acidobacteriota bacterium | reverse complement strand
CTCCAGGTGCTTGTGGAAGGCGAAGATGGCCACCGCGAACATCACGACGCTGAACAGCGCCAGCAGCAGCGCCGGCAGAGCAAGGAGATCGAGGCCGATGCCCTTGAGGTAGATCCCCTTGAGCAGCGTCACGAAGTAGCGCGCCGGCACCAGATACGTGACGGCCCGGATCGCCCGCGGCATGTTGTCGATGTTGTACATGAAGCCCGAGAGCATGAACGCCGGCAGGAAGGTCAGCACCATGGCGAGCTGGCTCGCCAGGAGCTGGCCCCGGGTGACGATGCTGATCGCCAGCCCGAGGGCGAGAGTGCCGGTGAGGAAGACGGCGGCGAGCACGAACAGGAGCGTCACGCTTCCCCGCAACGGCACCGCGAAGACGAAGGCTCCCATCAGCACCGCGAGCAGCACGTCGAGAAGCCCGATCCCGAAATAGGGCAGGAACTTGCCGAGGATCAGCTCGGGCCCCTTGAGCGGCGTGGAGATGACCTGCTCCATGGTGCCGGTCTCCCACTCCCGGGCCACGGTCAGAGAGGTCAGGAGCGCCGCGATGACCATCATGATCACGGCGATGAGACCGGGAATGATGTAGTTCTTCGACTCCAGGTCAGCGTTGAACCAGACCCGCGGCCGGACCTCGAGCGGCAGCTCCATCGACCGGCCACCACGACGTTGGAGCCGGTCGAGGGCGACCTCCTGGCTCCACCGGCGCACCACGCTTTCGCCGTAGCCGATCGCCAGCGCCGCGGTGTTCGAGTCGCTGCCGTCGACCAGTATCTGTACGACCGGAACCGTCCCGGTACCCGTTTCCCGGCCCAGCGCCGGCGGGACGACGATCGCCATCAACGCCTCTCCGAGATCGATCGCACGTTCGATCTCCGCATAGCTGCTGGCGTAGGAGGCGCGCAGAGAGAAGTAGCGTGAGCCCTGGAAGCCGGCGATCAGCTCGCGGCTCGCCGGCGTCTCGCTCTGATCCCAGACGACGAGCGGCACGTCGTCGACGTCGAGCGTCAACGCGTAGCCGAAGAGGACGAGCAGCAGCATCGGGATGGCGATCCCCATCGCCAGACTGCGGGGATCGCGACGGATGTGGAGCGTCTCCTTGCGGGCCACGGCCCAGATGCGACGAGCCCTCATCCCGCCACCTCCGCGAGCGGGAGCCGCCGCTGGTCGCTCGCCTCGATGAGCGCGACGAAGACGTCTTCGAGCGACGGCGTGATCGGCACGACCCGCTCGACCGTGAAACCGGCACCGGTGAGAGCGGTGGTGACGCGGGCCGCCGCGAGGTCGGGCTCGTCGGTGACGAAATGGAGCCTCGCCCCGAAGAGCGCCGCTTCCCGCACCCCGGGCAGGCCGTCGAGCACCGTGAGGGCGTCCTGGGCGCGGTCGCAGACGACCTCCAGGACGGTGCCGCGGATCGAGGTCGCCTTGAGCTCCCGCGGCGTCCCGAGGGCGATCAGCTCGCCACGGTAGACGAGGCCGAGCCGATCGCAGTACTCGGCTTCCTCCATGTAATGGGTGGTGACGAAGATCGTCACCCCCCGCTCCGACAGGTCGTAGATGAGATCCCAGAAGGCCCGCCGGCTCAGCGGGTCGACACCCGAAGTCGGCTCGTCGAGGAAGACGATCTCCGGCTCGTGCAGGATCGCACAACCGAGGGCGAGGCGCTGTTTCCAGCCGCCCGACAGGTGCGCGGTGCGGGTCCGCCGGTGCTGCTCGAGCCCCGCCATCTGCAGGACCCACTGCTTGCGCTCTTCTTTCTTCTCCGCCGGAAGACGATAGATGCCGCTGTAGAAATCGATGTTCTCCTCCACCGTGAGATCTTCGTAGAGCGAGAAGCGCTGGCTCATGTACCCGATCCGGGTCTTGATCCGTTCGGGCTCGGTCCGCACGTCGTAGCCGGCCACCGTGCCGGAGCCGCCGCTCGGGGTGAGGAGGCCCGTGAGCATCCGGATCGTCGTCGACTTGCCCGCGCCGTTCGGGCCGAGGAAACCGAAGATCTCGCCGCGCGCGACCTCGAGGGAGATCCGGTCGACGGCGACGAAGGAACCGAAACGCTTCTCGAGACCCCGCAGCGTCACCGCCCGGGTGTCAGCCGATCCGGGCATGGCCGGCCTCCTTCCGGTCACCCAGGACCGAGACGAAGACGTCTTCGAGTGATGGCTCCACGGTGGTGAGCCCGTCGAGCCGCAGCCCGGCGACGGTCAGGAAAGAGCCGATCGCCGGACCGCTTCGCTTCGGTTCGCGCGAGACCACATGTACCCGCTCACCGAAGAGGCTCACCGTGTCCTCCGGGAGAGCCTGGCGAAGCAGGGCCGCGACCCGGCGCGGCTGCTCGGCCCGGACTTCGAAGAGGGTTCCACCGAGCAACTGCCGGAGCCGGCCCGGCGCGTCGGCCGCCAGGAGCCGCCCCTGGTGCAGGAGCCCCACCCGGGTGGCTCTCTCGGCTTCGTCGAGGTAGGCGGTCGAGACGACGATCGTCACCCCCTCGCGAAGGAGCTGGTAGAGGATCCGCCAGAAGTCGCGGCGGGAAACGGGATCCACGCCGTTGGTCGGCTCGTCGAGGATGAGGATTCGCGGCGTGTGGATGAGCGCGCACGCCAGACCGAGCTTCTGCTTCATGCCTCCCGAGAGGTTGCCGGCGCGCCGTTTCCGGAACGGCTGCATGTTCGAGAAGGCGAGCAGCCGGTCGATCTTCTCCGCCCGGCCGCGCCGCGGCACGCCATAGATGTCGGCGTAGAAATGGAGGTTCTCCTCGACCTGCAGATCCGGATAGAGACCGAAACGCTGGCTCATGTAACCGATCTGCTCCTTGATCCGCTCGGCGTCGCGCACGGTGTCGAGACCGAGGACGCGCGCCTCTCCGGCGCTCGGCAGCAGAATGCCGCTGAGCATGCGCAACGTGGTGGTCTTGCCGGCGCCATCCGGGCCGACGAGAGCGAAGATCTCGCCGGCGGCGATTTCGAAGGTGAGGCCGTCGACGGCGAGGGTCTCGCCGAAACGCTTCGTCAGCCCCATGAGCTCGACGGCGTTCATGGCTGCTCGGCTCCCGCCGGCGCGAGCCGGATCTCGGCATCGGCAGGCATCCCCGGCTTGAGCTCACCCGTGGGGTTGGGGACGTCGATCTTGACCCGGTAGACCAGCTTGACCCGCTCCCGGGCGGTCTGCACCGACTTCGGGGTGAACTCGGCCTCCGCGGCGATGAAGGAGAGCGTTCCCGGGAAGACCCGCTGCGGATCGAGGTCGGTCGTCACCCGGACGCTCTGCCCCACCCGGACGCGGCCGAGATCCGGTTCGTCGACATAGCCGCGCAGCCAGACCCGCGAGAGATCGCCGATGGTGACGATGGGAGTGCCGGCCGCGACCTGCTCGCCCGCTTCGACGTGCTCGGCGAGGACGAGACCCGCGAGCGGCGAGGCGAGGGTGGCGTAGGCGAGGCGGGTCTCGGCGAGCGCCAGAGCCTCCCGCGCCTGACCGTGGCGCTCGCGGGCCAGATCGATCTGCTCCCGGCGCGGCCCTCGCACGAGCAGCGCGAGCTGCGTCTCGGCCGCGGCCACCTGGGCGCGGGCGACGCGATCGGCCGTCTGTGCCACCTCCAGCTCTCGCGCCGAGATCACCTCGCGGGCGTAGAGGCCCTCCTGGCGCTCGTGTTCGCTCCGAGCCCGAACCGCTTCGGCCTGGGCCCGGGCGAGCTCGGCTCGCGCCCGGTCGATCTCTTCCGGACGCGTGCCGGCTTCGAGCTCGGCCAGCACGGCTCCGGCAGCCGCCAGCTCGGCCCGGCGGATCGCGACCTCGTGTGCGAGCTCGGCGTCGTCGAGCCGCGCGAGGATCTGCCCGGCCTCGACGCCCTCGCCCTCGGATACCGCCCGTTCCGCCACCCGGCCTCCGACCTTGAAGGAGGCCTGGACGTCGGTGATTTCGATGGTGCCGGAGATTCGCAGGAGATCCGCCTCGGTGGCGGGCCGGCGGAACAGGAGAAGGGCCGCCGCGGCCACCGCGGCGGCGAGCACGATGACGATGCTGATCTTTCGTTTCATGATCGATCCTCCATCTGGGTCGAGATCTGACGTAAGCAACTGTTCACTCACTCGGTGTCGATAGAAATCCGAAGTCGATCGGCACTCTCTTCATGGCTATCGGGAAAGGATGAGGTGGACGAGCTTGCTGGCCACCGGACCCGTCAGCCGCCCGGCCAGCTCCGCGTCCGGAAGCAGGCGCTGCGTGATCGCCACGGCGGCGGGAAGGCCCAGGAGCAGGACCGCGATCTCTCGCGGATCGAACTCTCCGCCGGGTCCGAGCTGACCCGCGATCCCCTCGAGCGTGCCGAGATAGGCCGTGATCAGCTGCCGCATCCGGGCCCTGAGCGCCTCGTGCTCGGAGAAGGAGACCTCGCTGATCAGAAGGATCGGCAGGCTCTGCGAGGCGACGACGGTACGCAGGTGGTGCTGGAGCACCTGCTGGAGCTTCTCCTCGGCGGAGAGATCCGTTCGCGCCGCCAGCTGCCGGACCGGCGCCAGGAGCCGGGCCTCCATCCGGTCGACGAGCGCGAGGAGGATCGCCTCCTTGCTCGGGAAATGGCGATACAGCGCGCCCTCGGTCACCCCGACCTTCTCCGCGATCTGGCGCATTCTCAGGCCCGCGAAACCGCGCTCCCGGACGAGCTCGAAGGTACGCGCGACGATCTCGTCCCGGCGCGGAAGGCTCTCGGGGTCGGGGTGTTGAAAGATGTCCTTGGTCATCACTCTCGGCTCATCCCCGCAAGTAAACGCTCACATACTACCGGTTTCCCGGTGGCTGTCAAGGGGGGGGCTCCGGCCCCGATTCGAGGTGGCGCCCGAGACGGAGGAGGGAGAGGGCCCAGGCAACCCCGCCCGCCAGGGCCAGCGCGCCGCCGAGGGCGACCAGGAGGAGGCCGGCCTGCTGACCCGGGCCGCGGACGAGCTGCTCGACCCCGTACGTCTTGCGCCCGAGGCCGTAGCCGCCGGCGACCATGAGACCGGCCGAGAAGGAGAGCTGCCCGGTGCCGTAGAGCAGCGCCACCCGGCCGAGCGCCCGGTCGCGGCGGGCGGCGAACGCCTCGCCTCCCCCGGCCCCCGGCAGCAGCAGGAGGGTCAGCGCCATGTAGGCGAGGGTGACCGCGCCGATCGTCGCGTGGTAATGCCCGGGGATCCGCAGATCGGAGCCGCGGATCAGGGCTCCGAAGAGGAGGCCGGCGAGCATCAGCAGGGCGCTCGCCACGAGCGGGCGGAGCGCCCCCGGAGCCTCACCGGCCGTGCCGCCGCGGGGGCCGCGCAGATGGGGAGCGGCCACGCCGCCGAGGTAGACGACGAGGCCCGGGAAGAGCCCCCAGCGCATGAGCAGGACGTACCCCTGGTAGTAGCGGGGCGTGGCGGGGTGGGCGCCGAGCAGGAGCAGCACCGCCACCATGGCCGCGGCGACGAGCAGCTGCACCAGGCGCAGGCCCGGTCCCCCGGCGACCGCGCGCCCCGTCCCCGCGGCGGCGAGCAGTGCCCAGGCCACCATCACGAAGGCGACGGTGGCGAGCTGGAGGACGTGACCGGCGCCCCAGAAGAGCTGTTCGGCGGCGCCGCCGACGCCGGCGAACCCGCGCAGCCGCACCGCGGCGACGCCGAGGACGACGAGGGCGAGAAGCGTGCTCGCCGCCCCGAGACGCAGGAGGCCACGGTGGCTGTCGAGGGTGGCCGCGAGCGGGCCACGCCCGGCCGTCGCCCCGCCTTCCCCGGCCGCTCTCGGCAGGAGCTCCCGGTCGAGGTAGCTCCCGGCGACGGCGACGGCGAAGAGGAGCAGCCCGGCCCCGAAGAGCGGCTGGCCGACGAACGGCACGTAGTTGATCGTCGCGGGCGCACCCCAGCCCGGGAGCAGCCCGGTCACGAGGGCCAGCGCGCCGGCGGCGGCGAGCCAGGGGGCGAAGGCCGCGAACCGCCCCGCCGGCCGCCGCCCGGCGGCGGCGAGGTGGAAGAGGGCGACCGGGAGCGCCGAGAACCAGACGATGACGCCGAGGTCGACGTGGACGACGAGCACCCGGCGAGCGAGCTCGGTGGCGGTCAGGTACCGGGCGAACGGCGGCACCCGGGCGGCGACGACACCGAAGGCGAGCAGCCCGCTCGCCGCGAGCGCCGCCGCGGCGAGCAGCAGCCAGCGCCGGGCGAGCCGCTCCCGGTCCCGCGCGAAGAGCGCCATGGGCACACTCTAGCCCGTGGCCGCCTCGCGCGGGCGGGTTCCGGAGGCGATCCGGCCGCGATCAGGCCGCGCTGGCGCGCGGGAAGAGCACGTTGTTCTCGAGGTGGATGTGCTCGTGCAGATCGGTTTCGAGCGCCGCGAGCCCGTGCCAGAGGGCGTTCCAGGTGCTGCACGCCATCGCCGGGACGCGGAAGTCGTCGGTCAGCTCACGGATCCGCGCCAGCTCGGCGCCGACCACCTCGTGGTCGTGGACGAACGCCGCCACCGGCCGCGACGGGTCCGCGGCGCCGGCGAGGATCTCCGGGAAGAGCGTCTTCTCCTCCTCGTCCATGTGCTCGTCGACCTCCGCCTTCAGGCGCAGGAACGACTCGAGCAGCGCCGTGAGCCGTTCGGGATCCTTGTCGTAATGGACGCGGTGGACCTTCCGGGTCATCGACTCGAGCCGCGGCAGCTCCTCGCGCAGCGGCGTGTGGAAGGTGTCGACGATGTGGCGAACGAGGTCGGCGACCGGCGCCTCGTCCCACCGCTTCGCCTCGCCGGCGCCCGGAGCGGCGAGCGTTTGGGCGAGCTCGTCGAGGACGGCGGCGGTGTCGAGCCCCCGCTTCTCGCAGGCGGCGGCGAGCGCGACGCCGCCCCCGCAGCAGAAGTCGATGTTGTGACGGTTGAAGACGCGGGTGGCGAGGGGGTAGCGGGTGGCGATCTCGCCGACCGGGGACTCGGGGGTGATGCTCATGCTCTGGCTCTCCTTCGCTCCTGGTTATCGGGCCCGCTTCAGTGGCGCCGGCCCGGAATGGTGACTGGGCGATGGCACCCCGTCCGGAGCGGACTCCTGCCGCCGGCTGGCGTGCCCGGGAGCACGCCGCGGGCAGCGTGAAGCGGAGATCCGGACGGCGTGCTCATGGGCCGGATTCTGGTCTTGACTCCCCCAATTGTCAAGCATAAAGTCTTGACAACCATGACAACCCCGGCCCCCTCTCCGCCCCGTCCCGCGGCCGCCAGGCCCTCGACGCCCCCGCTCATCTACCACCGCTTCTTCCTCACCGGGATCGCCGTCACCCTGACCGCCGGCGCGGTCTGGGGGGCGTGGCTGCTGCTGCGGATCGCCCACGCCCGGGACTTCGCCGCCCCTTCGGCCTTCCAGATCAACGCCCACGGCCAGGCGCAGATCTACGGCTGGATGGGGCTCTTCATCATCGGCTTCGGCCTCCAGATGTTCCCCTCGTTCTGGGGGGGGCGGCTGCCGGCGCCCCGGCTGGCGCGGGCGCTCCTGCCGCTGATGGCGCTCGCGGTCGGCGTCCGGGCCGTCGCCGAGGCCCGCGCCGTGGGCCGTTGCGCCGGCGTCGCGATCGCGGCCGGGGGACTCCAGCTCCTCCTCGTCGCGACCTTCGTCAGCCTGCTCGGGGTGACCGCGTGGCGCGGCCGGAACCGGGGGCGGGTCGCCGACCGGTACCTCGCCGCCGGTCTCGCCTGGTTCGTGCTCGCCAGCGCGCTCGATCTCCGCCACCTGATACAGACCGTCACCGCGCTCGACCGGGAGGCGCTGCTCGCCGCGATCGCGACCTGGCAGGTGCCGCTGCGCGACCTGCAGATCCACGGTCTCGCGCTCGCGATGATCATCGGGGTCTCCCTGCGGGTCCTGCCGGGGCTCTTCGGCACGCCGGCCGCCGACGAGCGGCTCGCCCGCCGTCTCTTCTGGCCCCTGCAGCTCGCGGTGCTCGTCGAGGTGGCGAGCTTCCCCGCCGCGATGATCACCCGGCGGCCGCTCTGGTTCGTCGTCTACGGAGCTGCAACCCTCCTCTTCGTCGCCACGGCCGCGCTCGCGGCGGCGAACCTGCGGGTCTTCGCCCGTCCGCGGGTCGTCCTGCCCCGGCTCTCGCCGCTCGCCTTCATCCGCGCCGCGCACGTCTGGCTCGCGGTCTCGCTGGCGATGCTCGCGGCCGGGCCGCTCTGGGCGCACTGGCTCGGCATCCCCTTCTCGCACGCCTGGCACGGGGCGACCCGGCACGCGGTCACCGTCGGGTTCGTCAGCCTCATGATGGTCGGCGT